>SKZO01000282.1 GCA_007127335.1 Spirochaetales bacterium
CCGCCGCCCAAGTCGCCGCCGGTTGTCTACAACACGTGGTTCGACCAGTTCGACCGGCTCGAGGTGCCCAGGCTGCGCGAGCAGCTCGCCGCGGCGAAGGAGGTCGGGTGCGAGGTCTTCGTCATCGATGCCGGGTGGTTCGGGAAGGGCGAGGCGAGCTGGTCGTCGCTGACCGGGCACTGGGACGAAAATCCGGACGCCGCCTTCCGCGGAAACATGAGCGCCTTTGCCGACGAGGTCCGCTCAGCCGGTCTGGGGTTTGGCCTGTGGATCGAGCCGGAGCGGATTGGCGCTGAGGCCCCCGTCCGGGCCGTCCACCCGGACTGGTTCATCCCGGTGGGCGAGGTGGCCAGGGTCGACCTCGCCCGACCGGCAGCGCGCGCATGGGTGAAGTCGGAGATCGGACGGCTCGTGACGACCTACCGGCTTGCATGGATGAAAATCGACTTCAACTTCAGCCTTGGGCATGACGACACGGGGAGCGAGCTCACGCAGTACTACGAGCAGTGGTACCGGCTCATGGACGAGGTCCGCTCAGAACATCCGCACACCTTCTTCGAAGGCTGCGCGAGCGGCGGGATGCGGCTCGACCTCGAATCGCTCGCCCACTGCGACGCGCACTTCCTCAGCGATACGGTCAACCCGGTGGACACGATCCGCATCAGCGAAGGGGCGTGGTTGCGCCTGCCTCCCGGCCGACTCAGCCGATGGTGCGTCGTACGCTCGGCCGGTCCCGCGGTGCCGCGCTACGGCCTGCGCATGGCCGACGCCCCGCAGATGGTCGTCGTGCCGCGCGGAGCGCTCTGGGAGCCGGCGGAGTCGGTGGACCTCGAGTTCGCGCTCGCGGCGGCGCTCCCCGGCGTCTTTGGGCTGAGCGGCGACCCCGCGTCGCTCGCGCCGCCGGAGCGTGCGGTGGCGGCGAGCGCGGTCGGCTACTACAAGCGGCACCGTGAGGCGATTGGCAGATCGGTGGGACACCTGCTCACCCCGCCGCGGCTGCTCTCCTCGCGCGAGGGGTGGGCAGCCGTCCAGCTTGATGCCGGCGCCCTGCATATCGTGATCGTCTACCGGATGGGCGACTGCGGCTCGCCTCCCGCGATCCGCCCGCGCGGTCTTGATCCGGATGCAGCCTACACCGTTGCCTGCGGGTTCGACGAGGTGCAGACCGACGAACGGACCACCGGGGCCGAGCTCGCCGAAGGGCTGCCCGTGGCGCCGCGCATGCCGGCGGCACACCATGGGCGGAGCGCGCTCGTGTACACGATCAGCGCGAACCGTAGCGTAGCACCGCAGCGCCCGGGCGGGTCGCATTGACCCGCGGTGGGCTGCCGGGTAGGCTCAGGAATGGCTCTCTACCGCATACCGTTTCCGCCCGTTCCCGCCACGGACCTGCGGACCATGCTGCACCGGCACCTCGTGGGCCGTGCCTTGGACGGCATGCTCGCCGGCGACCGCAGGCGCGAGGAGGCGCTCGCTGCGGGCACCGCCGCGACCCACCTCGAGCGGGTGCGCGATGCGGTGCGGACCGCCTTCGGCGAGATGCCGTTCGCGGCCACAGGCGGCCCGCTCGAGCTTCAGACGGTTTCGCGGCACGAGACTCGTACCTGCACGATCGAGAACGTGTTGTTCGACTCGTTCCCCGGATGGCAGGTAAACGCGTCGGTATTTGTCCCGAAGACCGCGGGGCCGCACCGGGCGATCGTGATCCCGGTGGGGCACAGCGGCAAACAGTTCGCCAACTACCAGATCCCGGCGCAGGCCTTCGCGTCGCTCGGCTACGTCGCGGTGCTCTTCGACCCGCCCGGGCAGGCGAGCGAGAAACAGCCGGGAAACGACCACTTTCGCGACGGGGTGCGCTCGTTCCTGCTGGGTCTGAGCCCGAACCGCTACTTCGTGCTCGACGCGCTGCGCTGCATCGACTACCTCGAGACCCGCGACGACGTGGATCTCTCCCGCGGGGTCGGGATGACCGGGGTGAGCGGCGGCGGGGTGACGACGCTCTTCGCGGCGATCCTTGACGACCGGATTGCCTGCACCGGGCCCTCGTGCTGTATCAACCGGATGATCGATCACCCTCTGGGCGACAGTTATGCCGAGTGCCCGGAGAAGTACTGGGACCGACGCGTTACCGATGGGATCGACAGCGTCGACATCGCCCTCGCGAGCTACCCGACACCCATGCTCTACATGGCCGGACGCGACGACGAGGTCTTCACGATCGACAAGTCGCGCGAGCTCGCCGCCCTGTGCGCGGCCGCCTGGGAGCGGCTTGGCGCGGCCGACCGGTTCGCCTTCTACGAGGACGCGAGCGGCCACGCCTACACGCTCGAGCAGGTCGCGCGGTTCGCGGCGTGGATGGAACGCTGGATCGGCGGGGAGGCGGATCCTTGCGTGCCGCACCTTGATCCCGACGAGTTCTCCATGCTCGACTACGAACAGCTGCGCTGTCGTCCGGCGGCCGAGGCGAACATGTTCACGATCAGCCGCGAGACGGGGCGCAGGCTCGCTCGTGAGCGCCCGGCGGTGCCCGTCACGGAGGCAGCCGGGCGGCTCGCAGGGAC
>SKZO01000353.1 GCA_007127335.1 Spirochaetales bacterium
AACGTCCCTCGCGCTCGCAGGAGAGTCCCGTGAAACTGCTGGCTCTCTTTACCCGCAAGGGAAGGCTGCGTTTCGCCCGATATCGCGACATCCTCTTCACCCTGCTGGCGCATGGGTTCGGCGAGGTCGTCTACCAGACCGGTCTGGGCCGAGCGCTGCGCCTCGTTCGCAGGCTCTCGCGTCGCGCGCGAGCGGGTCAGAGACAGCGCTCCGGCGAGTTCACCACGTGGGAGCGAATCCGGATGGCGATCGAGGAGCTCGGGCCTACTTTCATCAAACTCGGTCAGATACTCAGCAATCGTCCGGATCTGATTCCGCGTGAGCTCCAGGCGGAACTCGGGAAGCTGCAGGAGAACGTGCCCCCCTTCCCGGCGAACGAAGCCGTCTCGACCATTGAAAACGAGCTCGGAAGGTCGCTGCAGGAGGTCTTCAGAGAGTTCGACCGCGATCCGGTGGCCGCCGCTTCCATCGCGCAACTGCATCGGGCGGTCCTGCCTTCAGGAGAGACGGTGGCGGTGAAGATACAGCGACCGGGGCTTCTCGATCTCGTGGGTGTCGACGTGGAAATACTGAGGGAGCTGGCAGCTCTCGTTGAGCGCTATATTCCCGCGAGTAAGTCCATTGGGCCGGAGGACCTCGTGGACGAGTTTGAAAGGGCGATACACCAGGAACTGGACTTCCGTCGCGAAGCCGCATCGATTGAGCGCTTCGGATCACAGTTCGCGGAGGACGACCGCATCATGGTGCCCAAAGTCTACCGCGAGTACAGCACCCGAAAAGTCCTGACTATGGAGTTCATCGACGGCAGGCCGCTCGCGGATCTGTTGAGCGAGGACCCACGTGATGAAGAGGAGGGGAAGCGCGTAGCGGAGCTGGGCGCGGATCTCACTCTCAAGCAGATCTTCCAGAACGGCTTCTTTCACGCCGACCCGCACCCCGGGAACATTCTTGTCCTCCAGGACGGCAGAATCTGCTATCTGGACTTCGGACTCACCGGCAGCCTGATTCGCCGTGACCTGGAAGTCATCAGCGACATGCTGATTAGCATCATTGGCCGCGACGAGCAGAAGGCGTCACGGGCGGTGGTGCGACTCGCCGGAAGTCGGGATTACGATACCGCGAAGAGCATCGAACGAGAGATCGCCGAGCTCATCGGGCGGTCTCAGAATGCTGAGGTCGGCGACTTCTCGTTCACGGCGCTTCTTTCGGCGATCGTGGAAATACTGGTGGACAAAGACTTGCGCCTTCCGCCCGATCTCTTCCTGCTCGTGAAGTCGTTGATCACGATAGAGGGTGTAGCCACTGCGCTCGACCCGGATCTGGACTTCTCGGGGCACCTGGAACCGTTTGCCAAGGAACTACTGAAAGAGCAGTACGACCCGCGGCGAGTTGCGTCGCGCGTTGCGACCATGACCGGCGACTACAGGGACCTGCTTGAAAGCCTTCCAGGAGACTACTACAAGGTCGTTGACAGGCTTGCGTCCGGACGGGTGCTTCTCAGGCTGGAAGACCAGAGCGTCCAACCCATGCGTCGGACCATCCTGCAGGCAGCATCTTCGCTTGTCTTCGCGGTGGTGCTCGCCGCGCTGATCGTAGGCTCTGCACTGATCGTGCACTCGCGGGTGCCCCCGCTCTGGAACGAGATCCCCGTGATCGGACTCTTCGGATTTGTCATTGCGGGTCTGGTGGGCTTCTGGCTGCTGGTGAAGATCATCCGGAACGATCTCATGTAGTCGTTCCTGGCTCACGAGCCTCCCCGGCGGGTTTTCGTTATTTCCAGCGACGAGTCGAGCGGCAGCGTCGCGATGCTCTGCGCGCTGCCGGCGCCGCGCAACGATGTGGGCCAGACTCATTCTGGTCTCCCTCCATGTGGTGCAATGACGGTAGCGCTGCGCGAAGGGCTGTTCGAGTTTGGTTCGATCACCGAGGTCCTGACCGCGGTGGTCAGGGTGACGCTCTTCGGCTGCACCGAGGTACGAGGATCCCGTATACCGGAAACTCCGGTACTTGTTGCACGAGAGTCTCCTCTACAGAGGAACCCTTCGCGTTGCGCCCGGCCTTGTACCCGCAGCGCGGCCGGAAAAAGTCGCCGCACCGTGACCGCTCGAATGCCCGTCTTATCTCGCCGACCAAGGGTCACCTCCCGATTGGCTCACACCAGAGAAGCTCTCTCTCTGCGATACGGAGGGTTTTCCAACCCGTAGACCTGCGGCGGTGCGAGGTGGTCGGGGAACCGGTGGATGAGTCGCCGGCGTACCAGGTAGCAGCAGTGACACTCGTCCACGTAGCCGTCCTCCGGGTCGATGCCGTAGCGACGCGCGAGACGCGCCGGTCCGCCGTCCACGAGCGGCCCGGCTACCGGGTGCGACTCCGGGCGGTAATCGCGCATGAGATCTACGAGGTGGTGCTCGGTGATGGTGCCCACAACCAGGCCCTGACAGAGGTGGACGTAGCCGTACGGATCAATGTGCACGCGCGAAGGTGAACGAAGATCCTCGTGCGGGCATCTGTCGAGCGAGGCAAGGGGCCGACGCG
>SKZO01000097.1 GCA_007127335.1 Spirochaetales bacterium
ACGGCGGCGCCCGCTACGCGTCGCGGTACGCCGCGACGAGCTGATCCATCGCGACCTTTCCGTCGCCGAAGAACATCAGCGTGTTGTCCGCGGCGAAGAGCGGATTCGCGATGCCGGCGAACCCGGGACTGAGACTGCGCTTGATGATCACTACGGTGCGCGCCTTGTCGACGTCAAGAATGGGCATGCCGGCAATGGGGCTGCCTGACGCCTCCCGCGCAACAGGGTTCACCACGTCGTTCGCGCCGAGCACGATCGCGACGTCGGTGTTGGCAAAGGTCGGGTTGATCTGGTCCATCTCGCGCAGCTTGTCGTAGCTGATGTTCTCCTCCGCGAGCAGCACGTTCATGTGGCCCGGCATGCGCCCGGCGACCGGGTGTATCCCGAACTCGACTTCGATCCCGTCGCGCTCGAGCGCTTCGGTGAGCTGTCGCACCGCCGTCTGGGCGCGCGCGACCGCCATGCCGTAGCCGGGAACGAGGACGACGCGTTGGGCGCTCTTGAGGATCATCGCGACCTCCTCCGCGCTCGTGCTCGTCACCTTGCCGGCGTAGACGTCACCCTGCGAGGCGTCCTCGATCACCGCACCCACGCCGCCGAAGAGCACGTTCGCGAGCGACCGGTTCATCGCCCGGCACATGATCTGCGTGAGGATGATGCCGGAAGCACCGACGAGCGATCCGGCGATGACCAGGATGGTGTTCGACAGGACGAAACCGGTTGCCGCGGCGGCGATTCCCGAGTACGAGTTCAGCAGGGCGATGACGATGGGCATGTCGGCGCCGCCGATCGGGATGACCAGGAAGATACCGAGCACGCTCGCGATCGCGACGAGGATCCAGTAGTAGGATACCTGCGACGGGTCGAGCACGATCAGCACGCCCACGAAGAGCGCCGCGGCGAGGAGGAGGATCTTCACGATCTGCTCACCCGGGTAGCGCACCGGTTTTTCGGTGACGATCCCCTGCAGCTTGCCGAACGCGATCAGCGACCCAAAGAAGGTTACCGCCCCCACGAGCCCGGAGGCGACCGTGGCAATCGTTATCTGCAGCTCTCCGGTCTCCGCTCCGCCGAGCCCGACGCCGAAGATCTGGATCAGCACCGCTCCGGCCACGAGAATGGAGGCCGCGCCGCCGAACCCGTTGAAGAGCCCGACGAGTTGCGGCATCGCGGTCATCTTGATCGTGAGCGCGAGGACCGCCCCCACGACCGAGCCCGCGGCCACGCCGGCGACGATCCAGATCCAGTCCATCACCTGCTGATCGACGAGCGTGACGACGATCGCGAGGAGCATCCCGAGCGCCCCGAGCAGGTTCCCGCGCACGGCGCTGCGGGGGTGCGAAAGCCCCTTGAGCCCGGCGATGAACAAGACGGCCGACAGAAGATAGGCCGCGTCTACCCAGACCGCGGCGCCGCCGGCTGGTCCGGCGACCGTGACCGCATAGCCTCCCGGGTTCACCGCGGGCCTCCCTTCTTGAACTTCTGCAGCATTCGGTGGGTGACGAGAAAGCCCCCCACCACGTTGATCGACGCGAATACGAGCGCGACGCTTCCGAGCACGGTGGTCAGCAACCCGGCGCCGCTGGAGGCCGCGACGATCGCCCCGATGATCGTGATCCCGGAAATCGCGTTCGACCCGGACATGAGCGGCGTGTGCAGGATGGGCGGGACCTTGGTGATCACCTCGAAGCCGACGAAGACCGCCAGCACGAAAATCGTCAGGATACTCAGGAAACTCACTGTCAACCTCCCAGCCGCTCGCGGATCTCCGCGTTGGGGATCTCGCCGTCCCTGGTGACCAGGGTTGCTGCCACGATCTCGTCGTCCATGTCCACGGTCAGCTCTCCGTCCTTGACCATCGCGAGCAGGAAGGTCGTGATGTTCTTCGAGTAGAGCTGGCTTGCATTGAAGGCGAGCGCCGACGCGGTATCCGTCGGGCCTATGATCGTCACACCGTGCTTCGTGACCCGGCGGCCCGGCTCGGAGAGCTCGCAGTTGCCGCCTCGTTCGGTCGCGAGGTCCACGATCACCGATCCCGGCCGCATACGTTCCACCATCTCCTTCGTCACGAGAACGGGGCTCGGTTTGCCGGGAATCGCGGCCGTGGTGATGACCAGGTCGCTGTCCGCCACCACGTCACCCATGAGCTCGCGCTGCCGCCGGTAGAAGGTCTCGTCCATCTCCTTCGCGTAGCCGCCCTGCCCTTCGGCGGTCTCGAGCTCCATCTCGACGAACTTCGCGCCGAGGCTCAGGACCTGCTCCTTGACGGCGGGCCGCACGTCGTAGGCGCTGACCACCGCCCCGAGCCGGCGTGCGGTCGCGATCGCCTGGAGCCCGGCGACGCCCACCCCCACGACGAAGGCTCTCGCCGGGACGATCGTACCGGCGGCGGTCATCATCATGGGGAACATCTTCGGCAGCGCCTCCGCCGCGACAATCGCGGCGCGGTACCCGGCGAGGTTCGCCATGGAGGAGAGGGCGTCCATACTCTGCGCCCGGGTGATTCGCGGGATGAGCTCCATGCTGAA
>SKZO01000039.1 GCA_007127335.1 Spirochaetales bacterium
ACGATCTCAATGGGCAGCCCGGGCTCGATGACGAGGGCGATGTTTTCGCTCGGCGGCTTGGGCGGCTTCGGTACGGTGCCGCCGTTACAGCTTGGCCTCGACGGCCAGGGCGTCGGGATATCGGGCGATTCGGCATGGAAGACGCCCGGGAAGACGTCGTAGTCAATCATGCACTCGAATTCCACCTTCACGTGCTCGATCGGGCCGCTCCCCTCGTACTTGAAGCTCAGACCGACGTCGTACTCCAGGATGATCGGCTCGGTCTCCACACCAACCGTGAAGGCGCCCTCAGTGTGTGATATCTCAGACTCGAACTCGAGCTCGAACCGTCTGATTTTGTCCAGTATCTCGCTTGTATCGATGTAGAAATCCAGGCGCTGCGCCTCCGCTTCGAGGATCAACACCATGAAGATCTGCGAAGCGTCGTTGTCGCTGACCGCCCGCTCGTGACTCCTGGTGAGGGCGTTGTCGTAGCCCCTTCTGATGTGCCCGGTGATCTGGTCGATCTCGGCGGCGAACGGACTGCGGTCATCCTGCAGAATGTCGAGGCTCCGTGCCATGTACTCCCACTCCATCCATGCTTGAACCGCACAGTGAAGTATCGAATCGTTGGTCTCCGCCGCCTTGGCCATAGGGATGACGGTTGTGTGGACCCATGCCTTGAGAATCTCGGTGATCTTCTGCTTGCTCTCCTCACCTGGCTCATAGTCCGGATCCTCGTGCTGCTTTCGCGCTTCATCCGCCATGATCTCCTCGATCTCCTGGCTTGCCTGATCGCGCGGATCCTCCGGTGGATGACTCTTCTGCGACTTTCGATCGCCCTCATTGCTCTTCCCACCGCCGTAACCGCTGAACCGCAGGACCATCATCTCGATCTTGCCGTCGACGATCGTGTACGGATGGTAATGGAAGCTCAGTCCGTCGCCCCGGTACGCGAAGCCGGTGAGTGAATAGTCGGATTGGAAAGACAGGAGATCATCGATGGTGTTCGGATCTGCCGGCTCAATGGTAAGGACGGCGGGTTGCAGGAGCAGGAGTCCGTCAGGCTGAATGTCCACCGCTGCGATCAGTCCGCCGCTGAGGGTCGCGCCGACGAGTGAAGATATCACGGTCAACGAGATCTCCTCCTCGTACACGGCGCCCGCAGGCACGCTGAGCGTGATCACGTTGCCGTCCGGGTCGATCACCTGTATGTCGCCACCTGCGGGGCCGATCAGCGTGGCGCTCGTGATGCCGCTGAGGTTGACTGTGACGTCGAGCGGGTTCGCCTGAACTGGGGGCGGGTCTCCTCCGTCTCCCGGGTCGGTCTCACCGTTGTCGAATTCACCGCCGTTTCCGTGTGGTGGATCAGGTTCGACGGGATTTGGGCAGCCGGCCAGCATGAGGGCGAGAGTTACGGAAACGGCAACAAGAAGGCGTCGGTACACCATATGTCCTCCTCCGCAGACCCTCGAGTCTGCGCCGCCGGCTGTCGACTCCATTATAGACGGTGATGTGAACGGGCTGTAGCCCGGAAAGGCGAGGCGCTCGACAATAATCGTTCGCATGCGCCTGTTGACCCCCGGTGGTCGATCGCTGCACCATGGTGGACGAACCAGACCAACCAACAAGGCAGGTGACCAGTGGCAGCATCAGGAGGCAACGGTGATCGCCCGAACATCGTGCTGATCGTCTCCGACGATCACGGCCGGGAGGCGCTCGGCTGTTACGGCAACCCGGTCATCGAGACGCCGCACCTGGACGCACTCGCCGCCGAGGGGGTGCGGTTCACCAATGCGTTCTGCACAACGGCCTCGTGCGCGGCGAGCCGCTCAGTCATCCTGACCGGGCTCCACAACCATGCAACGGGGACCTACGGTCACACGCACGGGTGCCATCACTTCGCGTGCTTTGACGACGTGCGTACGCTGCCCGCGATGCTTGCCGACGGGGGGTACCGGACCGGCCGGGTGGGCAAACGCCACTACGCGCCCGAGCGGCTGTATCCGTTCGGTTGGGAGCGGCCCGAGCGCGAGTTCGGCCGCGACGACGTCCGGATGGCCGACGCCTGCGGAGAGTTCGTCAGCGCGGAGTCACCGTTCTTCCTCTACTGGTGCTCGATGAACCCGCATCGGGCGAGGCCGCGGGAGGACCATCCACTGCGACCGGACGACTTCGGCAACCCGCCCGAATCGTTCCCGGGCGATGAGGAGCGCCCCTACGCGGAAGACCGCGTCGTGGTGCCGCCCTTCCTGAGCGACACGCCCGAGGTCCGCGCGGAACTGGCGCAGTACTACCAGTCCATAGCCCGCCTCGACCGAGGGGTTGGCCGGCTCGTGTCCGTGCTCCGCGATGCAGGGAAGCTCGACAACACTGTCATTATATATGTCTCGGATAACGGTGCCGCGTTTCCGCAGGCGAAGACCACGCTCTACGAACCGGGGATGGGGCTGCCGCTCATCGTGCGAAGTCCGCTCCACACGAGGCGGGGAGGCTCGTGCGACGGCCTCGTGACGTGGGCCGACCTGACGCCCACGATTC
>SKZO01000241.1 GCA_007127335.1 Spirochaetales bacterium
CCATGCACGGTGCCTTCGAGACTTATGCCTACAGCCATCACGATCGTGTCGTTGTACCCATGGGCGCCGCCTACGCCGACGTACCCGATCAGCTCGCCATTCCGCACGACTTCATAGACGTGGTCTTCGACTGCCCTGAACTCCGCGTCGGGATAGATTGCTGCAAGCGTCTCTTCCGGATCGGTCAAGACCGGCAATCGTCTGTGGACGTCCGTATGCCAGTCGTTCAGGATTTCGACGGCCCTTGCTGCCACGTCTCCGGTGAGGCGGGCGCACCGCTCGTGCCGTTCCGCCGAGCCCATCTCGTACCCTGATGTCGCAACCCACGTGTCCCTCGACGGATCGCAGGCGATGCTTCCCGCAACCGTCTGTACGAAGGCCTGGTCCGGGTACTCCGTGTCAAAAAACGCATGACTGACGGCATACTCATTCGAAATGTCGGTAGGCAGGGGCGTCTCTATATACCACGCGATGAGCTCTGCGGCCAGCGGTCGGTACTCTTCTCCGGCGATCAGGTTGATCGCGCTCAGCGATCCGAGGACTGCCCCGCACACGTCGCCAGATCCCGCCACACCGCCCCTGCCGAAGTGCAGCATATAGGTGGGCACCTGGTCGTACGGATACCCGATCTCATTCTGAAGCGACTCTATGATGGCATTGAATGCACCGTAGGAACAGGAAGCCACGTGGTGACCCTGATGCCCGAGTTTCCTGACGAGCTCGACGTCGAGTGGCACGTACGGCCATGGCTGGGTCTGCGGGTCTACCACCGCAACGGTATCGGCGGCGGCGATCCTCTGTGCGAGGCGTTCCTCGAGCTCGAGAAGCTCTTCCTGCCTCACGACATCATCCGGCGGTCCACTCGAGACCACCATGCCAATCAGCAGACCGACGGCGAATACGATAACGATGCCAACGGCCGTGGTTGCGATGATTCCTCGCCTGCCTAGTTCCATGGTCTTCTCCTTCTCTTCAGTGCACTTTCCCCTAGTAGCTCCTCTCGTGGTGTCTCACTCGTGCTTCGATTCTGTCGGATCGACGCATGCGCTCGATCCGAGATCTACACTGTGGCTGAATTCTCCACCCCCAAGATGCTCCTGTCAATGCGCGAAGCGGTGTTCGAGCCGAACTCGGCAAAAAAGGGGCGATGTTCTGATCCCGGTCGGCTACGGACGCCGCGGAGGGCTCAGGATCGGACGGCGCCGTGACCGACAACAGATTCGTGCGGTACACTCTGGGCATGACCAGTAAATCCACCAATCCGATCCGGGTCGTTGTCGTTGGAGCCGGTTCGATGGGCTCCTCGCACGCGCGCGCGTATCACACCAATCCGGGGTTCACCCTCACGGGCCTCGTCGCGCCTTCCGCACGGCGTCGCGGACCGCTTGCCGCCGAGCTCGGCGTCGGCGAGTTCGATACGCTCGACGCCGCGCTCGAAGCGACGGCGCCTGACGCGGTGTGTATCGCCTCGTATCCCGACACGCACTTCGCCTACGCGAAGCGCGCGATCGAATCCGGGGCACACGTCTTTGTGGAAAAGCCGCTCGCTCAGACCGTGCGCGAGGCCGAGGAGATCGCCGCGCTTGCGGTCTCGCGAGGACTGAAAGTCGTCGTCGGGTACATCCTGCGCGTGCACCCGGCGTGGAAGGAGTTCATCCGGATCGCGCGAACTCTCGGCAGGCCGCTCGTGATGCGGATGAATCTCAACCAGCAGAGCGAAGGAGCGGCGTGGGAGACCCACAAGTCGCTCATGAAGTCGATGTCACCGATCGTCGACTGCGGCGTCCACTACGTCGACGTTATGTGCCAGATGACGCGCAGCCGTCCGGTTCGCGTCCAGGCGATCGGCGCGCGCCTTACCGATGAGATAGCGTCCGACATGTACAACTACGGGAACCTGCACGTCGTCTTCGAGGATGGATCTGCCGGTTGGTACGAGGCGGGTTGGGGCCCGATGATGAGCGAAACCGCCTTCTTCGTGAAGGACGTGGTAGGTCCGGGCGGCAGCGTGAGCATCGTTGATCCGTCCGCCGGCGGCGCCGCCGCGCGAGCGGCTGCCTCCGCGGACATCGACGCACACACGAAGACGAACGCGCTTCTCGTCCACCGGGTCGCGGCGCACGGGGCCGATCCGGGGGACGAGCTCATCGACATGAGCGACGAACCGGGACACCAGGAGCTCTGCGACCGCGAGCAGGCGTTCTTTCTGGACGCGATACGAGCCGACGCCGACCTGTCCGATCATCTCGCCGACGCGGTGAACAGCCTGAGGATCGTCCTCGCCGCCGACGAGTCGGTTCGGACCGGCAAGGTGGTGAGCCTGGTCTGATCCCCGCGGGTCACCTACACTCCAGCGGCCGTCGATCGCGAGTTGGCGATTACGTCGTCCGCGGTCACCTCCTCGTCGCGGTCGTGTGAGAGGTAGATTCCCTGCTGAATGAGCATCGTGCTGAGCGCGAGCTCCGCGGTGGGCAGGAGCTCCACTCGTTCGTGAAGCGCCGCGGCCCAGTGGTGCTGCGATGAGGACATATCGCGGGCAAGCTCAGGGTCCATCAACCGTCGTCGGCCTGCGACCGACCCGAGGTTCGCGGTCATGTCGAAGTCGATGTCCGCGATCGTGCGGTGGAAGCTGAACGGATCGACCCGCACGCCGCCCTTCGACCCGGCGATGTAGCTCGCCGAGAAGGGATCGAGGTTGATCGCCCAGGCTGAGACGATCGCCATCGTGAGTCCGCCCTCGAAGTAGACCATACCGGTGGCGAACTCCTCGACGTCCATCTCCCTGCCGCGCACCGGGTCCATCTCCAGTTCGCTGTAGGTCTTTCCGGTGATACGCGCTACCTTTGGGTTGCCGAGCAGGTAAAGCATACGCGCGAGCTCGTAGATACCCGTATCGTAGAGTGCTCCACCGCCGGCCTGCGCCTTCTGGACGAAGCGCGCCGTCCCGTATCCGTCCACGTACGGTCTTCCGCGTCGACGGTACTCGGTCGCCGCGGCGTGGTAGATGCGTCCGAGCTCACCCGCGTCGATCAGCATCCGACATGCGGTCGTCGCGTCGGTGTAGAGCTTGGCGAGCTGAATGTGGAGCATGCGGCCGGTCTCGCGCGCCGCGTCGACCATCGCCTTACCGTCGGCCCAGGAACCGGCGATCGGCTTCTCGCAGTAGACGTGCTTGCCAGCCCGCAACGCCTCGATCGTCACCGGCGCGTGCAGGTTGTTGTGGAGACAGACGTCCACCGCGTCGAGATCGTCCCGCTTCAGGAGCTCGCGGAAGTCTTTCGTCGAGGAGGGAATCGCGTACTCAGCACACGTCCGCTCGAGCGACGCCTGGTCAACGTCGCACGCAACCGCGACCTCGACTTCGTCGATCTCCGCCCACCGCTTCAGATGCGCCTGGCCGATCTGCCCGGTTCCGATGATTCCGATTCGTCTCATGGGGGGTCCTTTTCCCAGGGAGCTTACACGCTCAGAGCGAACTGCGGAAGGGGGCGTTGCCGATTCCGGTTTCGCATCCGGCGCAGCGGCCGAGTCGTTCCAGCAGCTCCCCAGCCTCATTCTCAGGAACCGACTGCCGATCCGACGATCTCGAGACGGTGAAGTGGTTCCGTGGCCCTCCAACGGGCCCGCCGTTCAAGCCAGACGCCGTAACCGCACCTCGATCGACGGCTCGCCCTCGAGGGCCTTCACGAGCTCGCTCACCATCGTCTCGCCGTAGTGATAGGGATAAAGAACCTGCGGCGAGACGACGCGAGCAGCCTCGGTTGCCTGGGTGACCGTCATGGTGAAAGGGTAGTTGACCGGGAGAAACGCGACGTCGATCCGTCCGAGCCTGGACATCTCCGGGATGGGCTCGGTGTCGCCCGCGACGTAGACTGAGAAACCCGCGAAGTCCAGAAGATAGCCGTTGTCGCGGCCCTTCGGATGATGGTGCGCCCGCTCCGGGGTCGTGTTGTACGCGGGGATCGCCGTGATACCGATCTCCTTCACCGTTACCGACTCTCCGTTCGCAAGACCTATGCCGCGGCTGAGCTGTTCACGCGAAGCCGGATTGGCGACGACTTCTCCGTCGTCTGAAAGAAGCTCCTCTATCAAGCCTGGGTTGAGATGGTCGCGATGCTCGTGGGTTACCAGTACAAGGTCCGCACGCGGCAGCTGTGAGTAGTCGGCCTGCTCGGGGACCGGGTCAAGGTGGACGATCGTGCCGTCGTAGTCGAACATGAGCGTGCCGTGGCCCAGAAACGTAATCTCAAGGCGCTTGCCTCCGGCGGTGAAGACGTCGCGTTCGAATCCCCCTGCTGAGCCCGCAGGCCCCTCGGCCGCGAGTGCGACCGGAAGCGTGCTGAGACATCTCCCCTGCATGTCTGCCTCCTCTCGTTCCTCCCAATATACTACCGAACCCGCCGGAGGAGCCGGGGCCTCCGCTCAGATCAGCCAACGTTCAGATATCTGGTCAGGCTCATCGGCGGTGATCATCCAGTCGAGAAGCGCGTCGCGCATGGACGCCGCAACGCCGGCGTACGCCGGATCACCGGCAAGATTGTCGAGCTCGCCGGGATCCGCTGCGAGATCAAAGAGCTCTCCAACGTTCCCGACGTAGTGGTTGTACTTCCACCGCTCGCTTCGAATCATCTTTGCATCAGGATGTCGAATCCCGCCGACGCCGTGACCTTTCACATAACGATAGTCGAGATTGCCTGTCGTTATCACCTCAGGGATGATGTTCTCGCAGCAGACGAACCCACGCCGCTCGTACGGCGAGCCCACCGCGCCGTCCGTGATCAGCCCGGCGATGCTGCGCCCCTGGCAGTCCCGCGGAACCGGTACGCCGCACAGCTCGAAGAGAGTGGGCAGGAGATCGGTCGACTCGACGAGATCCTGGCGGCGCCCGGAAGAAACGGTGCCCGGGTAGCTGACCAGAAGCGGCACGTGAATAGACGATTCGAAGAAGACGTTCTTGTCGACCAGACCGTGCTCGAGCATCTGATCGCCGTGGTCGCTGCAGAAGATAACGATCGTGGAGTCCCTCAGGCCAAGGTCATCCAGCGTTTCCAGGGTCAGCCCTACCTCGCGGTCGATCTGGCTCACCGCCCCGTAGTAGGCGCGATACATCCACGGCCACAGTGCCCGGTTCGCTCGAGCCCACTCGGCGTCGCCACGCCTCGCCTGTGCCCGCACCGGAGCAGGGAGCGAATCGAGGTACTCGTCACCTACCCAATCGGGAACCGGCATCTGCGCATCATCGTACATCGACGACCACGGCTTCGGGACTTCGAAGGGCGAGTGAGGCCGCCAGTACGAGGAGAAGAGGAACCACGGCTGCGGTTCTGCTGCAAGCCGACGCACCATTGCCCGGCTCTCCCTCCCGCACCAGCTCGTCTCGTGCGCCTCATCCGGGATTGCCGCGGTGAAAGGATTCGCGCGGTCGTCGCGGCACCGGCGGTAGTCCGAAGCGTGCAACGGGAAGCGCTCGCGAAGCCACGCGACGTAGTCGGAGTACTCGTCGCACGGCCCGCCGTCGTGGATTGCACCGTCGTCGAAACCGGTGCTGAGCGCGTACGCGCGGGTGGGAGGGTAGTAGTGCAGCTTGCCGGCGAACCCCGTACGGTACCCGGCCTCCTGCAGCCGGCGCTGCATCAGCACCGTGTCTTTCGGCATCGGTGTGTAGTTGACCCGGTTGCGGTGGGAGTGGGGATAGCGGCCGGTGAAAAAGGTCTGGCGAGACGGGACGCAGACCGGCGACTGGACGAAGCACGACGAGAGATTGACGGACCGCTCGGCAAGGGCGTCGAGGTTGGGAGTGCGGATGGTCGAATTGCCGTTCGCCCCAAGGCAGTCGTAGCGCATCTGATCCGCCATGATGAAGAGGACGTTCGGACGTTCAGAGCCGACGCCGTACTCACCGCTCATCGCAGATGACGCTCCACCAGGTCGAAGAGCGCGTCCGCCGTGCCGGGCGCGAGATGAGTCGACCGGTCGGTCGCCTCGTACCCGCCCCGGTCGTACTCGTACGCGAAGGGAAGATACCCCTGGTAGCCGCCGGCGCACGAGACGAGCACGCTATCCGGGGCGCGCGACTTCATCCTCGTCGCGAACTCGGAGAGGACCTCGAACGGGAGCGCGACGAGCGTGACCGGACCGACGCGAAGCAGCGTCACCGGAACCTCGAAGCGGTTCTGCGGGTAGAGGTTGCTACGGAACCGGGCGAACAGCGCGTCGGCAAATCCCTCGCTTGTCTCTCCGGCCTCCCGGCTCTTCTGCAGCTCGGCATCGTAGCGAGCGCGAGACTCATCTGGATCGAAAGCGAGGATTGTCTGCGCCTCCATGGAGAGGCGCTCCACGCTGAGGCCGCCCTCCACCGGTGCGAACATCCGGTTCGCGAGGACGAGCGACTCGCCGAGCACCGTGCCGATCCGCCTGCGGCTCTCGCCGTTGCGGTCTCTCGGCACTGCGTCGCCGGCGGCTCCCAGCGTGAAGTGGAGCGGATATCCCCACGCATCCTCCACCGCCCTTCTGAGGTAGTGAACGTAGTCGGAGGAGACGCGGTAGGAGTCGGCCTCGTTGTCGTATCCGCCGGTTACCGGATGGCAGCCGAAGTTGGCGAGCACGGCGCCGGACCCCCCTCCGGTGACGAAGCGGATTGCCGTGAGCTGCGGGTCAACCTCGCCGAACGACCAGCTTCCTTCGCTCGGATAGCGATAATTCGTCTCGACCGACCCGTCCGGCCGCGCGGTCCGGCGGTTGAAGCTCACCCCCGCCACGGCGACCCGGGTCGACTCCACCCGGCACGGCACGAGCGAAGCGACCGCCTCCTTCGCTGCGCCCGTCGCGGCGCCGAAGATCCGGTCTCGGTCCGTCTCCTCCGGCTCGAAGAAGCCCACCTCGTGGCTCGAGAACCACGCTGTGGAGACGGCCGGCGCGAAGTGGGTGTGCGACGCGCAGACGAGGACGTTCCCGGCCGGCACGCCCGTCGCGCTCTCCACGACCGCCGCGAGCTCCGCCGCCTCTGTCGTGTGGAGGCCGATCGTGTCCAGGGTGATGACGAGCGCCTTTGTCGTGCCGTCGTCGAGCGCGAGCGCCGAGAGCCGAAGCGGCTCGCTCACGCCGTTCGATCGCGCCACGCGGTGCGCGTATCCGTGCAGCACGACCGGCCGCACCGGGGTGATGTCTCTCATTGCCGTACCGAACCGCATCGTTGCCATCGTCAATCCTCCTCGGCTCAGCCTTGGACGCCTAGCCTCGGACGCAGCGGTACCGCGCCTCGTAGACCGTGCGTTCCGCTCGTCGTCTCACCATGAGCCCGTACCGTTTGTGTTCGGTGCTGTCGGTGTAGCTGTTCACGATATGAACCTCGGTCTCCGGCGCTCCTGCCATCTCTACCCGGACCGTCTTGTCCGCGAGCACGAAGTCGACGTCCCATTCTTCGTTGGTCACGAACTTCCGCACATCGAAGAGGTGCTGGTACCCGTTCTCGCTGCCCAGGCTCGCGACCGGAACCGTGTCGAACCCGCACCTCACCTCGCCCGCGCAGTAGAAGAACCAGTCGTACGTGTGCACCCCGTGCGAGTCGATCTCGAACCGGTCCTCCACGTGACCGTCACCCACCAGGAATCTCCGCGCGTAGTTCACCGCGCCGTAGACCCCTTTCGCCTTCACGTGAAGGAGACCCGCCTCCGGGTCGTATGCTTCGACGATTCCGTCGTACAGTGCGCGCGTGTTCTCCATGTCCGTCGTGACGGTGTTGTGCGAAGGGGTCAACCGCTGCCACTCGGTGAAGAGAAATGACGCGTATCCGCCGGAGCCCAGGTCGTATGACACCACCTCGTCGTCGAAAGCGAGCTCGAAGGTGATCGCGTCCGGGTGCGAATGGAGCGTCGTGTGGATCCCGTACTTCACGAAGAGCTCGGTGGTGTCGCTTCGAACCATCGCGGTGTAGGACCCGGGGTGGACAACGCTGCCGAGGGAGTCGAGCGGTTTGCTGCCCGCAGCGCCGTCGAACAGGAGCCGGGGAATCGAGGCGCGATCCCCGCCGCCCGCCCCGTCGCCGTGGATCGTCGCGCACACGCGCGCGAACACGGGATTGTCGTAGAGGGCGCTCGCGTACTCGTACTGCTCGGCGTACCGGTCGAGCGTGATGAGCGGGTGCGAATCGTTCGGGTTGGGCAGTCGCCCGTTCCGGAAGACGACCGTCGTGGGGTAGACGAGCATACGCTCCACGGTCTCGCGCAGCTGCTCCACCTGCGGTCCCGCGAATCCGACGCTCCGGCACGCGAACAGCAGGTAGAGCAGCGGCTGAAGCGTGTAGAAGTGGTAGTGGATGGACCCTTCGTACCAGAGCCCTTCAGGGGTTACGCCGCGTTCGAGCTGGTCGAGTACCCCGTAGGCACCGCCAAAGCCCCGGTCGATCAGTTCCTGCGCGCCAAAGAATACGCCGATCATCGCTTCGGCGCTTTTGATCCACACCGGGATGTTATAGATGCGGAAGGCGAAGAAGTCGAACAGCTCTGCCTCGCGAACGAAAAGTCTCTCGTACGCGAACGTGCGCTCGTCCTCGCGAAGCTCGCCGCGCACGAAGATCATCCCCGTCAGGATCGTCATCATCGCCACCGCGTCGTCGAGGTGCTGATTCATGATCTTGCCTTCAAAGACCTTCGTCACCGCCTCGTTGTCAAACCGGTCGTACTCAGTCGCGTAGAAGGAGATCACCTTGCGGATGTAGTCGAGGTAGCGCTCGTCCGGTTTCAGTCGGTAGAGCAGGGCCGACGCGAGTACGTTGGCGTTCGCCCTGCCGCGGTACAGGTTGTTCCATGCCCTGTCGAGCTTCTCGCCGGCGTTCACGCGACCGCAGGCCGGGCAGCGGTGCTCGCCGGGACGTTCGAAGTCGACGGTCAGCCGAGCGGAGCACCTCTCGCACACGTAGTCGTGGTACCAGCCCGCCTTCCGGTCGGCCGAGTCGTCGTACTGGTCTATCCAGACGTCGACCTCAGCCGTCGTTCGTTCGACGAAGTCCCTCGCCCAGGTCTCGTTCTCAGTCCGTCTGCGGACCCTTTTCCAGTCAATGATCCTGCTCAACCGTTCCGCTCCAGTCGCGCGCGCACCTCATCCGGATCGATCTCCACCGTCTTCCCCTCGTCGACCGAGCGGTTCGCGCAGAAGCCGATCAGATGACCGGCGACCGAGTCGTCGAGTGAGGTCGTGGAGATGGACGGTTTCCGGCCGTTGAGATAGCGAAGGAAGTCTTCGACGAGCCGCTCGTCGCCGCCGCCGTGTCCGCCTCTCGCCCCCGTCATGTCGCCGCCTATGTTGAGGTCGACCACCTCCTCCGAATACTCGTGTCCCGGCCGCGGGTCGATGTGGCGGATCGTGAACCGGCTCTCCTCGAGCGCCCCCTGGATCTCGCCGTGCGTGCCCACGAGATGAATCAACCGCGACGGTTTGGCCGTCCCGCCGATCATGTTGAGTGTCGCCGTGCACCGGTCGTCGAACTCGATCATGACCGACTGATGATCCACGACGTTCATGTCGGTGCGCCAGACGCATCGACCGTACGGGCTCGTCTTCAGCGACTCGATCTTCTCCTCGATCGTCGGCGTCTCGATGTGCTCTATGCTGTCCCACACGTAGAAGGCCCACCGGTCCGGATGGTCGATGTAGTGCTTCCTCGCCGAGTAGAGGCAGTCGGGCTCGATCCTGCAGTCGACGAGACACCGCCTGCCGGCGCCTTCCGGCGCCCGCTCCGGGCGAAACTGGAAATTGCTCCCAAAGCTCGTCACCCGCGTCGGCATTGCGCCGCTCTTCATCCAGGCGATCAGGTCAAGGTCGTGGCACGACTTCGCCATGAGCATC
>SKZO01000087.1 GCA_007127335.1 Spirochaetales bacterium
AGACCGTCGTCGGGTACACCGGAAAGGCCTTCCTCTCGTTCGCCGGGCACGTGACGGATCTCATCTGCCAGTTCGCCGGGTACGATGCGACCGCGGTCTACGCGCGCGGTCGGGTGCCGCAGCAGGACGTACCGTCCGGGTATGAGGTTGAACCACACGTGGGCAGCGCGCTCATCGAGCTCGCTTCCGGCGTGAGCGCGGTCCACATCGGCCGAGACGGAGAACACGGCGGCTTCTACGTGGACGTCTTTGGGACCGCCGGCAGGGTCCGAGCCGGCATCTACACCCCGCCGGTCGTTACCGACGCGGACGGAGTGGTGTGCGACCCGGCAGAGCTGGGCTTTCCAGCAAACGACAGCCCCTTCCGCTACGCCTACGACCAGATCGCCGCGCACCTCGACGGCGGTGCGCTTCCGCACTGCACGGGCGACGATGCGCGCATGGTTCACGAGATCGGCTTCGCAGGGATAGAGAGTGCGCTCACCGGCCGACGCGTCACGATACCCGGGACGAACCGCGCGCGGAAGGTCTACGCGAACGGGTAGACCATGACTGACAGAAAGAGGCCGGATATCATCTACATCGTCGCCGATCAGTGGCGCGGCGATTGCCTTGGCCTGTACGGCAATTCGCATCCCGTCATGACAAGACCCATCTACCCGGACTTCGTGGACACATATTGAAAGCAGGTTATCAGTAAGAGACGGAGGCAGACGACGTGCACCTACGCAAGACACCCGCAATCGATACAACGAACGTGCTCAGGTTCGATCTGCCGCGGGTTCTGCGCGATGCCGATAGATTTCTGGACGAGAGAGTTCCTCACATCACCGACTTTGTCGCCGAGGGAAGTGACGGTGACCGGAACGAGTACTACTCGAACGGCGACTACTGGTGGCCGAACCCGGATACCGAGGATGGGCTGCCGTACGTGCGGCGCGACGGTGAGTCTTACCCCGGCGCGTTTCACGACCATCGCATCGCGATGCGAACCGTGCGCCGCGCGATAGCGGTGCTCTCCGCCGCGTACCTGGGCACCCACGATCCACGGTATGCAGCGCAGCTCTGCCGATTCGCGCGCGAGTTTTTTCTGGATTCCGCGACCGCGATGCGACCCCACCTGCAATACGCGCAGGCGATCCCCGGCGTCTGCAACGGAAGAGGAACCGGCATCATCGACACTCTGCACATCGTCGAAATCCCGGTCGCGTTCATGGCGATACTCTCCTCGGATGAAACCAGGTCCACGACCGCCGCCGAGATTCGCGAGACGTATGATGGACTGCGTGGCTGGTTCAAGGAGTACCTCCACTGGATGCGGACAAGCCCCAACGGCATTGAGGAGCGCGACATGCGGAACAACCACGCCGTTGCGTGGACAGTTCAGACCGCCGTGTTTTCACGTTTCCTCGACGATGCCGATGCGGCGGCGGAGGCGCGCCTGCGGTTCACCGAGCTGCACGTCCCGGACCAGATGGCGGCCGACGGCAGCTTCCCTCTGGAGCTTGAACGCACAAAACCGTACAGCTACTCGCTCTTCAACCTCGATCTTCTTGCGACAATCGCGCACGTTCTGTCCGACGAAACCGGCGATCTCTGGAGCTTCGCAACAAGGGACGGGCGCGGCCTGGCCCGCGCCGTTCAGTTCATGCTGCCGTACGTCGTCCAGAAAAGTCGCTGGCCGTACCCAACGGACATAGATCACTTCGACCAGATCCCAATCCGGCAGCCGTTCCTCCTGTTCGGCGCAATCGGCCTGCGCGACAACTCCTTATACGACGTCTGGCGTGAGCTTCCGGCCGAGACACCGGACAAAGAGATCATGCGCAACCTGCTGTATCGCGCGCCGGCGTTGTGGTTGGGACCGATATGCCGGAGAGCGTAGGAGGGATTCGCCGTTCCCTTGCCCCCGGGCCCGCCGCTATGTAGAATCGTCACCTGCCGGTCCCCCGCCGGCGACGGAGGCCACATGTGACGAGCCCGTGCTCCGAGACTACCCACGCAGGTAGAGGACCGACCCGCTGCCGAACGGCGAACGCAGCGTCGGGCTTGCCCCTCCGGTCGGCCCACCGTCGGCTATGCTCCCCGTTTCGGGGTAGAACCACTCGGTCGTTAGGTTCTGTTCCGAGGTCGCGAGCGAGACGGTCACCGCCTCCTCAGCGCCCAGGTAGACCAGGTACTCGCGTCCCGGGTTCGCGAGGCAGAATCGGCTGGACGAAAGGTCGGGCCTCGGCCGCACCTCTCCAAGGTCGAGTCGCCGCGCGTACGAGCGCGTGTAGCCCATGTTCAGCCTGATCGGCTCGTAGAGCGGATGGTCGCGCCTGTTGAGCCGGCTCCACTCGCCCCACCGCTCGCCGTCCATTCCGTGCATCGGTTCCCACGGGTCCATCAGCAGCACGTTCAGGCCGCGCGTGAAGCTCTTCCAGACCCAGTCGACGCTCCCTCCGAGCCCCCAGAGGTGATCCGTGTCGCTGAACACGATCTGTCGCCCGGCGGGCACCGGCGGATCGTCGATGTACGGGGCGTCGACCTCGTTGCGCTGCCGCGGCGCGATGAAGTCCGCCGAGCTCGAAAGGAGCTGCGCGTTCGTCACCGAATCGTCTCCACCGCCCCCTGACGTCATCCCCACCGGGTGGCGCTGCGGGAGCGTCGCCTGCACCCCGTGGATGAAGCGCACCATGTGCTCCTCCCACTCGTACGACTCCTCGTAGTGCTCGTTGCCGATCTCGTAGAGCACGTTGTCCAGATCGTTCAAGTGCTCCACGACCGCCCGCACGTAGCGTTCCTGCGCCCTGGTGACGGCCGGAACGCCGAGCGTGTGCACCGCCCGGCCGAACCCGGTCCGTCCGGGATCTCCATCGAGCCCGTTCACGTTGTTCTCGCGGTTGAACGGGTGCCCGTCCCAGGGATTGCCCGACTCGGCACCGGACCTTCGGATGTCGCTGCTCCATCCCTGAAAGAGCATGACCGAGACGTAGATCCCGTGCTCGCCGGCAAGACCGACTCGTTCTCTGAGCCGTCGCAAGTACCCTTCGTCGAGCCGCTCACAGTCGAACGTCGGCAGGCCGTCCTTCGCCGCGCCGGGGCCCGTGCGGGGAAACGGCATCGGCCGGATCGGCACGCGCTCGGTGCTGAACTGATCCCACGACGTCTGTTCCCAGTGCCAGCCACGGATGAAGTTGTGCCCGTGCCGCACGAGCCACGCGACGTACTCCGCGAAATCGAACTCCACCTCTGGGTTGCCGCTCGAGCACTCCTGAAACGAGCTCCACGTGTGCGACCCGGTAAGGTAGACCGGCTCGCCGTCGCGGTCGTGGAAGTAGCACGGGTTGCGCCCGCCGAGTCGAAGTGGTCCGTTGGTCGGCTCGATCGGTGCGTCAGGCAGGGTGATGCGTCGGTACTCCATACGCCGGCTCCTCGTCCCTCATCATACGCAGGTCCCTTGCGACCGTCCATGTACGGAGAGGTATCGGCGTCGCACATTGCATTCGCCCGAACGTCACGAATTCACGCCGACAATCGTGGAGCCGAATACGAGTCAATCATATCTCAGGGCGTGTCAGAACCTCTCTCGCCTTATCGATCAGGTCAATGACAGTCACGAGCCGGTTGTCATCACCGGAAAAAAGAATTCGGCCGTTCTGGTTTCAGAGAGCGATTGGAGGGCGATTGAGGAGACGCTGTACCTGAATAGCATACTCGGCATGGCTGGTTCCATTCGCGAGGGTATCAATACTCCAACCACAGATCTGGACGAATCGCTTGAGTGGGAGCAGGCAACTGTATCGATTGCCCTTCACGAAAGCAGCGCAGAAAGATGCCAGGAAACTGAACTCGGTTGGGCTGCGTGCGTAGTCTGCCGTCAGCCGAGTAACCGCTGTCTTTTGGGTTTGGGTGCGTGCAGCGTTTCATGCGTCCTCCGAAAGAGCTACCGTATGGACCTGAAGGTCGGAATATTCGGCCATAAGACCTGCCATCTGGCGCATCCCGATCTTCCCGTCCTCAAGTACCGGGCCACATTCGCCGTTGTCGACCCAGTGAAAAAGGACGACATCGTTCATTGCGAATCGAAGATGCGGCCCGGCTTTGATCACTTCCACACGGTACGGTTCGTGTGCGTACTTTGCATCGGGTAGGGGGTCGCCGCCTTGGCACACCAAGTGAAAGCCATGGCTCTTCCTGAGGTTGCATGTGCGAAAGGATGTCTCTCCCGGGTTCCGTCGGTAGTAGGAGACGTGCAAGGCATTGATGTCGCCATGATGATACTGTGCATAGTCACCATCTCTCGGGGACAGTACGGCATCGAAGAGGTCTTCGCCCCGACGGCCTTTAGCTGCGATCCAGAACATGGCGAGACCCGCATCTGTCAATGGGCGGAAATTCCAGCTCACGGCGATGTTGTCGGGGAAGTCGCGCTCGCACCACAGAATGAAGTTCCCATGAACCCCGCCTTCCTTATCGCGCTCCCGGGCGTTCTTCATGCGCATTCGCCCGCCCGAGAAGGAAATCGCGGCCGTGCCCTCAGTGCGGAAGCCGGCGAGGTCTTCGTCAGAGGCCAAAGAGTTCTCGTATAGCTTATCTGTCTTCTCAAATACTGTCATAGCAAGACTCCTTATCTCCTGCCCAACGGACGTCTTGAGCTGCAACGGACCTGGGGGGTCACCGCAGGTCCGCACGGGCAAGAGCCGCGCCGAGCGGCTGAAGCTCATCGTATCGAACGACGTGTCCGTTGTCTGCTCCAGGACGTTAGGCAGCCTCACTCGCCGGCGTCTGCCAGCTCATCCCACTCGGGAACCGGTCGCTCGGCAACGGAGTCAAGGATTCGATCCATCTGCTCCACCATCGCTTAGTCCTTCTTGCCATGGGGTTGCCTCCATGTTCTCATGGACCGGGACGGAGTCACGATCGATAGCCGCTCCAGGTTCAGATCAGTATCCACAGTGAAGTCTCTGACATTCCGGGTGACGAGGTACGAGCTCCCGCTCGCGAACGCGAGCTCGACGAAGATGTTGTCGCTCTCGTCGCGCAGGTGTGGTCGTAAGCGAAAGCGGACCGGCGTCGGGACACCGATGAACGCGATAAAGTCGAGGACTGTCTTGACCTCATCGACCGACAGCCCGAGCTGTGTACGCTTCTCTGGTCGAGTCAGGACGTCCTGGTACTCTCCGTAGACCGGCACCGATAGTGCCAGCCGAATGGCGCCACTGCGGACGTGGCGGAGGATCCCGTGGGACGTCTTTGATGCAGAAATCAGTAGTGACGAGCATACTCGTTGCACCTCATTGAACTCCTCCAAGGAGTCTCTCGACCACGAGTTCAGGGCTGTCCATTCCCAGATAGCTCATCGGGCACTCATTGAGGTGATCGATAACGTTCTCAAGGCGAAGATTCCTCTCCGCTATCAACACTTCAGCCTGCCAAGCGAAGTCGTTCATTGAGCCGAGGACCCGCTTGTCCAGCGTCCGGCACATGACGATATCGGTCGGGTCAACATCGAACCGGGTCGCGATCAGGCGCCCCCAGGCGCGTCGAGCGAAATGGTCGCGTATGACATTTGATGCCGCCGCCGCGAACCACGGTACACTGGTTAGCCCCTTGGCGGGGAAGATCACGGTCACCAGAGAAGCCGACTCGGTGAGAAGGTAGTACTTCACTCGCTGAACCCGAATGAGGTTCGCGTACCAGTGCTGAGTCTCGGCAGACGGCCGATCGCTGATCTCATCTCGCCCGAGATGAAGGTTTCGCATTGCCTTCTGCGTGGCACACACGACCATCGAAAGGTCCTAGTAGTGGTAACGGCAGGCGATGATTCGCAACTCGTCCTCGGCAATCTCGTATACGAGACGATGTTCTTCGTCGATACGTCGCGACCACAGGCCCTGGAGTTGGTGCTTAAGGGGTTCGGGCTTGCCGATACCTTCGAACGGTTCTCGTTGAATGTCCTTGATAAGGTCATTGATCCGACGGACCATGCGTTTGTCATTCTTCTGCCAGTACAGGTAGTCGTCCCACGATCTCGTAGTGAATACGAGCCTCATTCGTCTACGAGCTCACGTTCTTCAGTGCGTCCGGCACGGGCGTCCCGCAGTGACTCGAGCAGGTGTCGAGCGTTCGCTTCGGTGCCGAGGAGGTAGCTCGTTTCCACGAGACTGTTGTACTGGTCAATGGACATGACAACGACGTTCTCATTGTTCCTGCGCGTCACGATGAGTGGCTCGCGCTCTTCGTATACCCTGTCCATGTAGGACTTCAGATTCCGACGCAGGTCGGAGTAGTTCACTGCATTCATCTGCGATCCCTCACAAGTACAATATATGGTACAAGGTAAGTCGTGTCCAGAGACAGTACGGGCATCACGTGTTATGACGATCCGAACCTACCGTTTGCAGGCTTCACCCCTTGATCTGAGGTAGGCAACCACCACGATTATGTTCTGCTCGTCAATCGTATAGAACAACCGATAGTCACCAATGCGATAGCGGTAGAAGTCACTGTATTCAGCCTTCAGGCGCCTGATGTTCGGACCAAAATGAGGTTCCCGCCGCAGAAGTGGATAGACAACGTCGACTATCTTCCGATAGATCTGACCCAGATCCTTGTTTGCCTGGATGGTCTTCTGGAAGGTAGCAGTCTCTGCAATATCGTACGATCTATCCGACACGGGTGTATTGTCTGGCCGCCACGTCTGACCGTGCTTGCTTGAGGTTCTTCAGCAGTTCGGCATCCGAGAGGATTTCACCCATCTCCTCATCGGAAACGAGTGCTTCTTCGGTAAGGTAGGAGACGGTCGCGTACTCGATGAAGTTCGAGATACTTCGCATCTCGCCCTGTGCGGCGTGGCGTATCATCTGATAGGTCTCATCGTCGAGGCGGATCGTTACGAACCTTGACATAGGAGTCTCCGCATTCAATGGGATGCATCTGCGTTCATTGTGTCAAGGGCCGTGCGTCCGGCGGTGGTCGTGCCCGTAAGGGCTAGACGCAGAACACCGGGTTCCCTTGAAAAGAGACATCGGCGTCAGGCGACTGCTCGAAGCGCTTGTTATGTTGAATCACTCCGCTTTGTTTAATAGCTCCATGAGCGGACGGTTGATATAGATGGTCTCCTTCCAAGCCTTGTAGGAACCGAGTATGCCGATCTCTTCAAGCTGTTTCAGGTACTTGCTCGCAGTCCGACGCTCCGCGATGCCGTGAGTCACCAGGTTCTCGATCTTGACGTAGGGCTGGACGAACAGCAAGTCGATCAGCTCCTTGGAGTAAGTGGTCCGCGGCAGGGTCTGTCGTGCCATCTCCGTGGTCTGCTCCATCAGTGATACGATGGCCTGTGTAAGGTCCATCGTCAGCCGCGCCGTCTCCTCTACGGCCGTGATCATGAACTCAATCCAGGGGACCCACGCGGACTCAGTGCGTACCCGCTGCAGCAGCTCGTAGTACTGCGGCTTATGTCGGATGATGTAGCGACTCAAGTACAGAATCGGCGAGTCAAGCAGTCCACAGCGGATGAGGTAGAGGACGTTGAGGATCCGGCCGGTTCGGCCGTTGCCATCGTAGAAGGGGTGAATCGACTCGAATTGGTAGTGCATCACGGCCATCTTGATCAGGGGGTCGACGCCATCGTCTTCATTGATATAGCGCTCGAGATCGCGTAGCAGGTTGCGGATCACCGTCTCATCGTCGGGCGGAGTATAGACAGCCTCTCCGGTTCGATCGTTTCGGAGGGCGGTTCCTGGCAGCGAGCGTATTCCGGCGGAGTTCCCTTCAAGTTCCTGTTGAATGGCGACTATGGTCCGAGATGTGAGAAGACCGGTGTCCTGGAGGAGACGGTACCCAGTCCACACGGCGGAGCGGTAGTTCAGGACTTCTTTCGTGTCTGGGGTCATCTGCCTGTCGTCGGCAGCGAGGGCACGGTAGAGTTCATCCTGCGTGGTGACAATGTTCTCGATCTCGGAACTGGCCCGCGCTTCCTTGAGAACGATCGTGTTCAGGAGTATCGTCTCGTTTGGAAGCAACGAGCAGTATCCTTTGAGCCGCGCGAGCTCCCGGTTCGCCGAGATGGCGTGGCGCAAGATGGACTTGGTCTCAATGTCAGCGTCTGGAGGCAGGAGCGGAAGGTCGTTTGCGGGCACGTCTGGCTTCATCATGTTCACTATAGCACATTTCATGCACATGAAAAGCCTGTCGTGTGCATGGCGTGTATACGACGACTGTCACTTGATTCAACATAACGGAGGTCATGAGCTGCGGCGTGCCGAGCGGAAGTCGTGCCCGTAAGGGCCAGACGTAGACGTAGAATGCTGAGTTCCTGGGCATCGAGATATAAATGTCAGGCGACTGCTCGAAGCTTGATATGCACTCATATTGGAGTTTATGCACTCATATGATTCCATCGGCTACCGCCACGGGTCAATGATCAGGAAACTCTCACTGGCAGCGTCGAACAGACGAAGTCGGTCAGCATGTGCACGAAGCATCTCACGAAGTTCACCTACGGTGCAGTTCCCGACGCGCAACCAGACCACTTTCGGGGGAGCACCATGAAGGAAGCTCAGCTGACGGAAATCCGAGTCCTTGGAAAGGATCGTGAATCCGTGTTCACGTGCGTGCTCGAAGATCTGTCCGTCACTTGTGCCGGAATCGAGACCGAGGTTTCTTACATGCTCGGACCCCGGAAACGGCTCGATCAGATCGCGCAGCAGCGAACTGAAGCACGGCTTGGATGTCATCGGAGGTCAGTTCGGGAAACTCTTGGAGTATCTCTTCACCTGTCATGCCTCCGGCAAGGTACTCGAGCACGTCGTAGACGGTGATGCGCGTACCTCGTATGCATGGCTTGCCGGAGCGAACCGCCGGATCGATCGTGACGTGATCCATTAGATCCTTCATGGTTGTAGTATAGTGGTGTGCGACAACTACATCCAACGGGAGATCACCTGTGGCGCCTCGGTTCATTCTGCATCATAAGCGACCACTCTGGACACGTTCTGCTGTCGCACCGCAGGGATCTCGACCTGTGGAACCTTCCTGGGGGTGGAGTTGAGCAGGACGAGACGCCTTGGGATGCAGCGATCCGCGAGGTGCGCGAGGAGACCGGGCTGGAAGTCACCGTTGAGAGACTTGTTGGCATCTACAGCAAGCCCGCCCGCAACTTGGTCACACTCTGCTTCGAGTGCATCGTCTCCGGCGGGTCACTTAAGGTATCAGATGAGGCTGACGAACACCGGTACTTCGCGGTCGAGAATCTGCCGCTACGCTTGTCGCCGAACCAGCGGGAATACATTCGGGACTGGGCTTCAGAGACCACGCCCGCAATGAGGCATCAGGAAGGCCCACCGGCGCGGGAATGACTGAAGACGTTGGACTGAATCTCCACATGGTTACCCGCCACGGCTAAAGTGGCAGCATTGTGAAACATAACGGCCTTATGAGCTTTGCGGCCCTGGCCGCGAAGCTCGATGGGCGATGTTATGGCGCCGTATCGCAGAGCGGAACAAGTCATTGCCGGAGAAGGGTCACTCGTAGTGCGTCCACATCCGCAGTACTTTCACGGTCTTTTCCTCTTCCAGGATCTGATGCACCAGGCGATGCTGAATGTTGATTCTCCTTGAGTAGGCCCCTGAGAGATCTCCGACGAGCTTCTCAGATGGGGAAGGGTTCTGGGGCGGATCGTTCTTGAGGACTGTGAGCAACTCCTCCACCTTCGAACGCAGCCCAGCGGAGTTGAGTTTCCTGGCATCTTTCTGCGCTGCCTTCGTGAAGAGCAGCCGATACCGCTGCCTACTCCCACTCAAGCGAGTCGTCCAGATCTGAAGTTGGAGTTTCCATGCCCTCGCGA
>SKZO01000161.1 GCA_007127335.1 Spirochaetales bacterium
AGGCGCAGAAGCGCGCGCCGTCGCTCATCGCCGCCGTTGCCTCGCCGCCGTTCCTCTACGAAGCGCCTGCGCGCGTGTGCGCACGCCCGGGTGCAGGGCCCGGCTCGGCGGACGATCTGCCCGTCATGTACAACGACCAGCTGCGGAACTGCGTCTATAACTGCGACTACTGTTTCCTGCAGGGGATGCACCCGTGCGGTCACACACTCGTGTTCGTCAACAACGAGGACTACCACGTCGCTGCCGCCGATCGGGCGAAGAGCGGCCCCTACTGCCTGAGCGTCTCGTACCTGAGCGATATCGTGGCCTTCGAGCCGGTGCTGCCGCTCGTGCGCGGATGGCTCGACTTCGCGCGCGAGCATCCGAACGTCACCGTCGAGGTGCGCACCAAGGGAGAAGCGCCGCCGCTGCTCCGCAGCGAACCGGCAGAGAACTTCGTGTTCACCTGGACCCTCTCGCCGCGGCTCGTCGCCGCGCGCCATGAACGCGGGTGCGCAAGCCCCGCGAACCGTCTGACCGCGATTCGCACGGCGATAGATCAGGGGTGGCGCGTGCGGCTCGCCTTCGACCCCGTGATTCTGCTTCCGGGATGGCAGGCTGCCTACGACGAGCTGATCGCCGGCGTCTTCACCGCCGTGCCGCAGCGAGCGATCGAAGCTGCGACCTACGGCGTCTTCCGCGTCGGCCTCGACCATGCGAACCGGATGATCGCCGCCCGGTCAGACACGCCGGTCCTTCACCACCCCTTCGTGCGCGCCCACGGCATGCTCACCTACCACGAGCACGAGATCGAAGCGGTCCATCGCACGGTCGGCCGCGCGCTCACCTCGCATCTCGGGGCGGATCGGGTGAGCTTCGTACACGCGTAGGGTCCGCCGGCTCGTACCAGACCGCCTGCGAACGGAACATCCGCGCGTACCGGCGATTCGCCGCCATCAGACGCGCGTGAGTGCCGTCCTCCACGATGTGCCCGCCGTCCATGACGACCACGCGGTCGGCGAGGCGCGCGAGTCCGAGCCTGTGCGTCACGACGATCGCCGTCCTGCCGCGTGCCGACTCCATGAAGGTCCGGTAGACCCGATCCTCTTCGGTCGGATCGATCGAGGCGGTCGGCTCATCAAGGATGATCGTGTCGTGGACCCGGTAGAGTCCGCGTGCGATGGCCACCCGTTGCCATTCACCGCCGGAGAGATCTGTCCCGCCGAACTCCTTCGCGAGCATCGAGTCAAGGCGTATCGCCTCCTCCCGCTCCTCGAGCGCAAACCCCGCGCCGCGCAGCGCAGCGCCCACGCCCGCAGGTTCGCCACGGTGATCACTGATCATAACGTTCTCGCGCAGCGTCATGAGGTATCGCTGATGGTCCTGGAAGACCGCGCTCAGGCCGGCATAGCGTGTGTCTGCCTCGCGCTCGCAGGGGTCGACTCCACCCACGCGCACCGATCCGGAGTCCGGCCGGTAGAGCCCGGCAAGAAGTCGCACGAGCGTGCTCTTCCCCGCGCCGTTCTCTCCCACGATCGCAACGGTCTGACCGGATGGGATCGCCAGGGAGAGGTGGCTGACCGCAGCGGCGCTGCCTCCGGGATAGCGAAAGGTCACGCGCTCGAGCACGACGCCATTGTCGCGTGGAACAGGCGCGCCGACGCCGGTGCACTCCGGCGTCTCGAGGAAGGAGAGGTAGTTGCCGGCAAGCCCTGCGTCCTCGAGCGCCGAGCCGAGCCGGTCGAAGACTTCTTCAAACCACTTGAACACCGAGTCGGTGGCAAAGTACACCGCACCGAAGAGCCCCGGAGAGATCCGACCTCCTATCACGTAGTGGACGAGGAGCAGCAGCAGGCCGACGTACCCGCCGAGCGTCATCGTCTTGAGCGCGAGATCGATCGCCCCGGTGCGCAGCTCCGTCCGCCACATCTCATGATTGTAGGCGGCGAGCGTTCGGTCGTAGAGCCGCCGGAAGAAGGGAACGGCCGCGCAGGTGCGGGTCTCCTTGAAGAAGCGTCGGTCGGTCAGACACGACTCGTAGTGCGCGAGCTCGCGCCGAAGCGGAGCCACCCGGTCCTCCGTCCGGTAGAAGGCCGACGCTCGTATGAGGCGCGAGGCGAGCACGGGGAGGAAGGCGGCGAAGATGCCGGCGACGAGCATCGGCTCGAGTCTGACGAGGTAGATCCCGATCGCGAGGAAATACCCGCCGTGGAAGATTATGGAGAACACCACCGCTTCCATCGCGGCGAACCCGCGCTCACGACCTGCACGCGCCTTCTCGATCCCGTCGAACAGCCTCGCCGACTCGAACCGGATCAGATCAAGCCTTCCGGCCTTCTCGCCCATGCGTTCGGTCAGACGGGCCGTCGTTCGAAGCGACAGGTGCTCGTAGAGGTAGTTCGCCGCGCCGTTGGACAGCGAGTCGATGAGGTTCACGCCGCCGAGCAGGAGTATGGTGACGAGCACCGCCGAATAGGAGATCCGACCGTCGGCGTACAAGGGAAGCGCGTCGAGCAGGACACGAACGAGATGCA
>SKZO01000133.1 GCA_007127335.1 Spirochaetales bacterium
AGATCAAGATCTTCGACATCGTCTACGCCGCGACCGAGGGCGGCCCGGGTGGTTCTTCGATGGTTCTCTCGCTTCAGATGTACCGGTATGCGTTCAGACGGCTCGATCACAACCTCGCGGCCACGGTAGCGACAATCCTGAGCATGTTCACGCTCGTGGTAGGACTGTGGCTGCTCAGACGCCAGAGACAGGGGGAGGGATCATGAAACGCATGACGCCCGGGCGAGCGATGCAGTACGTGCTCGCCTACGCATTCGCCGTCGTCTGGCTCATCCCCTTTCTCGGGGTGATCGTGACGTCCGTGAGCCCGTTCGCGGAAGTTGTACGCGGGTGGTGGAACGTGGACATCCGGAACATGTCGCTGCGCAACTACGCCGGGGCGTGGGCGCACGACACGATGCCGATAGGGCAGGGAGTGGCGAACTCATTCATCGTGACCGTCCCGGCGACGATCGTCCCCATGCTGCTCGGCTCGATGGCGGCGTATGGATTCCTGCGGTTCCGGTTTCCGCTTCGCACCACGATGTTCATCACGATCATTCTTCTGCTCGCGATACCGCAGCACATGGTCGCGGTACCGCTCTTTCAGATTCTGAACGGGCTTGGACTCATCAACACCTACTGGGGGCTGATCGTGGCCCACTGCGCCTGGGGCATGCCCTGGATCGTACTCTTTCTCCGCGGCTACTTCTCCACCCTGCCGATGGAGATAGAAGAGTCGGCTCGAATCGACGGGGCGGGCACGCTCGCGACATTCTTCCGCGTAGTGCTCCCAATGAGCTGGCCCGGCCTCGCGTCCGTGTTCGCGCTGCAGTTCACCTGGGTCTGGAACGACTTTTTTCTCGCGCTGATTACGGTGTATCATCCCGACCGACTGGTCGCCACGCAGCGCATTCCGCTGCTGCGGGGGCAGTACCACGTTGACTGGGGCATTCTGACGTCCGCTGCGGTCCTGACGACGCTCGTTCCGTTGCTGGTCTTCATCCTGCTTCAGAAGTACTACGTAAAGGGGTTTGTCGGGTTCTCGTCAAAGTAGCGCAATGAAACGAGGAGTATCAGCGAGGAATGTAGCAGAGCGCGCCCGGGTGTCCCGAACCACAGTATCCTTTGTCCTCAACAATACGGCCGGAGCCGTGATCTCAGAGGAGACGCGCGCGCGCGTGCTACGTGCCGCGCGGGAGCTCGGGTACGTCCCGAACGAGCAGGCCCGCACCCTCTCGATGACACGCCATCACGCCGTCGGCGTGTTCGTCTGCCACCCGCGGTCGCCCTTCGCCGATTCGTTCGTCCTTCCGCTCATCGACGGGATCAGCCGGGTCCTCAACAAGCACCGGTACCGGCTCGTCCTGCAGCAGGTCAGCATGCGCAGCGTGGATTACCGCGCGCTCACCGCCGAGGACGACGTGGACGCGGTGATCCTGATCAACCCGCACCACCACGACGAAGCGCTCGAGCTGCTGCTCGGCTGCGCCTTCCCAACCGTCGTGATCGGGACGTCCTCCGCGGGCCCGGTCAGCGAGGTCGACGTGGATAACCGCGCCGCCGCGCGCGAAGCGGTCGAGCACCTCGTCGGTCTGGGGCACCGGAGGATCGGCTTCATCAGCCATGCGCCGCTCGACTTCCCGGCGGCGTCCGAGCGCAGGCGCGGGTACCTCGATGCGGTCCGCACCGCAGGCGTGCAGGGTGTCGACCGGTCGCTGTACCAGGCGATCGGCGACTTCTCCGAGGAGAGCGGCTACCGCCGTGCGGAGGAGCTGCTCGCGCGGGACCCGCGGCCGACGGCTCTCTTCGCCGGGAACGACGTGATTGCCTACGGAGCGATGCAGGCGGCGAAGGATGCCGGACTGCGCATTCCCGACGACCTGTCCATCGTCGGGTTTGACGACGACTATCTCTCACGATTCACCAATCCGCCCCTGACTACCGTCGCGGTTCCGGCCGCGAGTCTTGGCGCGGAGGCCGCGCGTCTCGCCGTCGCCACCGTATCGCATCCGCGCGCGCAGGAGCCCGGCCGCCTCGTGCTCTCACACCACCTGGCGATTCGCGGGTCGAGCGGGCCGCCGCGAGTCGGCTTCGCACCGTCGTCCTGATACGCTATACTGCTCCAATGAGACTAGGTGGACCGGTATCTCCCGCAGAGCGCACCCCTGAGTCGTGGCTCGCGGCACTCGAGGCGAAGCGGTACCGCGCTGCGTACTGCCCGCTCGCCGTGGAGGCCGGCCGCGAGGAGCGAGTCGAGTACCGTGCTGCAGCCCGCGAGGCCGACGTCGTGATCGCGGAGGTTGGAGCGTGGAGCAATCCTCTCTCCCTTGACCAGGCGACCGCGGACGAGGCATTCGGCCGAATTGTTGCCTCGCTGCGGCTGGCCGACGACGTGGGGGCCCGGTGCTGCGTCAACATCGCGGGGTCTCGAGGCGAGAAGTGGGACGGGCCGGATCCGCGGGACCTGACCGACGAGACCTTCGATGCGATCGTCGCACTCGTGCGACGGATCCTGGACGAAGTCGACCCGCAGTCGGCATCGTACACGCTCGAGCCGATGCCGTGGATGTACCCCGATTCAGCCGAGAGCTATGCGCGGCTTGTCGCGGCCGTGGACCACCCGAGGTTCGGTGTTCACTACGATCCGGTGAACATCGTGAACTCGCCAGCGAAGTACTTTGCGACCGGCCGGGAGATATCCGACTTCGTTTCGCGGCTCGGGCCGCGGATCGTCTCCGTGCACGCGAAGGACATCATCCTGCGGGACGGTCTTACGACTCACCTCGACGAGTGCATCCCGGGGGATGGCGGACTCGATTACGGCGTGCTGCTCGGTGAGCTCGACCGACTCGATCCTGATCTCCCGGTCATGACCGAGCACCTCCAGGGCGAGGAGGCGTATGACCGGGCGGCTGCCTACATTCGTGAGGTCGCAGCACGAGTTGGAGTCGGCCTGTAGCGATTCCTGAAGACGGTCGAGTCAGCTCCCTGGTCCGTAGGCGCGGAACGTTTCCACGTCGGGATCGAGCAGGTACACCACGTCCTTGCGTTCCACGGCGATCCTCACTTTCCTCCGCAGGACCTTGTCCTCTGCGAGATGGGTGAGCAGCTCGCGCGTCGGGTTGATCGCGACCGGATGGCCGACGAGCTCGAACATTGATCGATCGCCCATCGTGTCGCCGTAGGCGTAGCTCATCGCCAGATCGATGTCATACATCGTCACGAAGCGGGCGACCGCGTCGTTCTTGCTGTCGGAGTCCCACATCTGCTCGATCTCACCCGTGTACCGGTCGTGTTCGTCGAGCAGGTACCGCGTGCCGACGCAGTCCGTGATCCCGTACCGTTGGGCCATCCTGCGTACGAGATAGTCCGGGCTCCCGGAGATGAAGATCACCGCGTGTCCGGCGGCCTTGTGCCACTCGATGCGATTGCGCGTGTACATGTAGACGTTCTCGCCCTTGAGGTCGACGACCTGGTTGGTGATGAACTCCATCTTGGACTTCTCGAGACCTTTCATCGACCGGACGTAGACTTCGGCAAGCCCGAGCATGTAGTCGTCGTAGTTGCCGCGACGCTTCTGCCAGTTCTCGTAGCTCTCCTTGATCTCCGTGTGCCACAATGCCTCGTCGAGCACCTCGTACTTGAGCAGCTTCTTGAAGTGCTCGATCATCAGTGACTCGCGGTACAGGGTCCCGTCAATATCGAAGAAAGCCGCCGTTCGCATGGAGAGAGTATAGCGCGGAACGCCCTTGACAGCCTGCGGCGTATCGGGTTCCATCCGCGCATGGCTTCAGGCCGTGTGAACGACAACTACGTCCGATCCGCGTCCTGGGCGCTCGTGCTCGACATGGACGGGGTGATCGTCGACACGGAGCCGCTCTACATCCGGGTGGACGCGCTCGTGTGCCGGGAGCTCGGGGTCGACGTGGAGGAGGCGGCGTTCGAGCGGTGCGTCGGGCAGCGGGCGCCGGAGATGTGGGCGGAGCTGCGGGAGCGGTTCGACCTGCCGGCGACTGTCGACGAGCTGCTCGCGCGTGCCGCCGCTCTGCATCGGGAGGCCGTTGAGGCCGGCGAGTCGTCCCCGCCGGTACCGGGCGCGCTCGAGCTGATTCGGGACCTCCACCGTCGCCGCATACCTGTCGCCGTCGCTTCATCCACCCCGGCCGCCGCGGTGGATCGGGCCCTCGACCGGGTGGGGGTACGCGAGCTCATCACAGCGCGAGTCGGCGGCGATCAGGTCCTCCGTGCCAAGCCCGATCCCGAGATCTACCTGCGGGCCGCGGGCGAGATCGGCCTTCCTCCGGCTCGCTGCGTTGCTATAGAGGACTCCGTGCCGGGCGTGGCATCCGCGCGCGCAGCCGGAATGGCCTGCGTGGGGCTCCGGAATCCGCGCTACGAGTCGCTCGATCTGTCCCACGCGACAGTGGTGGTGGAATCGCTTGTCGGGCTCGACGCCGAACGGCTCGCACAGCTCGTTCCTCCGCGCCGCCCGGACGACTGACCGGCCGTCTCGCCGGGTCGGTCGTCTCGCCGCGCCGATCATCTGGGGCTATACTTGTCCGGGGAGGCCGCGTGAAGTTACGACTGTGGGGAGTGCGAGGATCGATACCGGTGCCGGGGCCGTCAACCGTCCGGTACGGCGGCAATACGACCTGCCTCGAGCTGCGCTACGGCGAGGACGAGAAGCTCATCATCGTGGGCGCCGGCAGCGGGATCAAGCCGCTCGGTGACAAGATTGTCCGTGAGGATCTCCCGAAGGGACCGGTGACGGCGAAGCTCTTTCTGAGCCACACGCACTGGGATCACATCATAGGGTTTCCCTTTTTCGTGCCGATCTTCATCCCCGGCACCCGACTCGACCTCTACAGCCCGGTGAACTACGAAGAGCGGAGCGTCGAAGAGATCATCGGAATCCAGCTGAGCTACCAGTATTTCCCGGTCAGGCAGAGCGAGCTCTCAGCCCGGATCAGCTATCACAGCCTCAAGGAGGAGGTGATGGAGCTCGACGACGGGATGAAGATCACGACCAAGTTCCTGAACCACCCGGTCAGCACGCTCGGGTACCGGTTCGACTACGGCGGTCGTTCGCTCGTTACCCTGTACGACCACGAGCCGTTCCGCAACGTTTTCCCAACCGATCCGGAAGCCGACGGGTATGACGAGGCCGCGGCGAAAGAAGGCGAAGAGGTCGCCGAGCAGGAGAACGCCCGCATCCGTGCCTTCTCTGCCGGGGCCGACGCGGTGATTCACGACGCGCAGTATACCCAGGCCGAATACGACGAGAAGTTTACCGGATGGGGACACAGCACCTACGAGTGGGCGATCAGGGAAGCGCACCGGGCGAAGGTGAAGAATCTCTACTTCTTCCACCATGATCCGCTTCGCACCGACGACCAGCTCGATGCCATGCTCGCCGCCTATCGCGGGAAGATCGCCGGCAAGACGAGTATGGAAATCCACATGGCCAGGGAAGGTCTGGTGATCGATCTCCCGCCTGTGCCGGCAGACCGCGAGGCCGGGCTCAGCGGGTGACGGCCGGCGACATCGGGCGGTGCATCGTCCACTCGTAGTCGGATCCCCACTCGAACTGCAGGAGGCCGATCTGGCCGCTGTGGTAGATCCAGTGCCACTGCAGGTGCATGAGCACTCCGCGAAGCGTCGTCCCGTCGTCGATCACCACCGCATCCAGGTCCCCTGCCGTCCGCAATGCCGGCTCTACGACCTCCGCGGCCGCACGGCGTACCGCGGTAATGAGCTGTTCGGCGGAGAGAGCGGGTTCCGGGTCGCTGCGGAAACCGTTGAGCGCGTCGGTCTCCAGAATCAGGGCGAGATCCCTCGCCGGCGGCGGCGCGCCGATTTTCTTCATCCACTCGACCTCGCCCCAGGCCATGTGGCGCACGAGTCGCGCGACCGAGAGTTTCGTGGGACCGCTCACGTAGTTCAGCGCCTGCGGCGGAAGCTCCCTGATCTGGTCGACGACCCGCTCGCGGAGCTCCGCGAGCCAGACGGCGGCGAACCCTGCTTCAGGATCGACGTAGTCGGATGTCGCGGCGATGTCATAGCGACGGGGGCGTCCTTTTCTCTGCGTCATGGGCGCATCGTATCACATCGGAGGCACCGACGTAACGAGCGGATCCCGACGAGCAGATCCCGCGGCCGGATGACGATGTCCGGATGACAATGGCCGCAGAAAGCTGTATTTTTCACTTGGCAATATACGGAGGACTATGTCTGTAAGCTCCACGAGGACCGGCGCGTCGGTCTTTCCCCAATGGTATCGTGACATTCGAGCGTACCAGCGCTCCTCGAAGGGGCGAGCCGTCTGGCAACTCGTCAACACGCTCGTTCCGTACCTCATGCTCTGGGCGTCTATGATCGTTATGCTGTCTCGCGGCATGCCGTACTGGTCGATTCTGCCGGTCGCCGTAGCGGCCGCCTTCTTCCTCGTGCGAACGTTCATCATCTTTCACGACTGCTGTCACGGCTCCTTCCTGCCGTCGGCCGTGGGAAACCGGATTGTCGGTTACCTGACCGGTGTCCTGACCTTTACGTCGTTCCAGTCATGGCGGGTCGACCACCTGCGCCATCACGCAACGAGCGGGCAGCTCGACCACCGGGGGTTCGGCGACGTGTGGACCATGACGTGCGAGGAGTATCAATCGGCGTCGTGGTTCACCCGCCTCAAGTATCGAGTGTACCGGACGCCGTTCTTCATGTTCTTCTTCGGTCCGCTCTTCGTGTTCGTGATCGGTAACCGGTTCACGCCAAAGGGTTCCACTGCCCGGGAGCGTCGCAGCGTCGTGGCGACCAACCTTGGCATTGCGCTTCTCGCGACGGCACTGTCGCTCGGCTTCGGCTGGCGCGCGTATGTCGGCATTCAACTCCCGGTAATCCTCCTCTCCGGCACGATTGGGATCTGGCTCTTCTACGTCCAGCACCAGTTCGATCCCGGGTACTGGGAACGCGACGGGCGCTGGGATCAGTACCGCGCTGCCATGGCGGGCGCGTCGTACTACCGGCTCCCGGGGATACTGCGCTGGCTGACCGGGAACATCGGCATCCATCACATACATCACCTCCGACCGCGAATCCCCAACTACCATCTGTGGGAAGCGCTGCGCTCGGCGCCTGAGGCGAGCAACGTAGATTCGCTTTCGTTCCTGCAGAGCCTGCGCGCGCTGCGCTTCAACCTGTGGCATGAGGGTGAGAAACGCTTCCTGAGCTTCCGGCAGGCGAGACGGATCCCGGCGGCGTCATAGACCCGCCGGCAGGTCGTGATGGACTCAGCGCCTCGTGGTATCATGGTACGAACCACCATGCACCGCGACACGACCGAACTCGAGCAGCTGCAGCATTCCCTCTCCGAGCGAGAGAAGGAACTCGATGCGCTCTATCGGCTGGCGAGCCTCTTCAGTCGCCCCGTAGACGATGCGCGGGTAGTGATCCGGGAGACGGCTCGCATCCTGCGCGCGTCCATGGAGCGACCCGAGACCATTGTCGTAGAGATTGACGCCGACGGGTACCGGGAGAGGTGGGGGATCGGACGTGAGCGTGACGATCGGGACACAGAAGAGACGTGCGATCCGCTGCCGACCGTGGTCCTCTATACGGCTCGCCGAACCTACAGCATAGAGAAACAGATCACGATCTGCGTGGCATCCTCCGCCGAACGAAGCTCCGGTGAAGCGCTGCTGGCCATTGACGAGCGAGAGAAGCATCTCGTAGCTTCAACAACCACCCTCCTGGCCGATCTCCTGCAGCGCGTGGAGATGGACCAGGTCCTGCGGGAGTCCACCAAGACGCTTCAGCGTCAGACGGCCGAGCTCGAGCGGAAGAACGTCGCTCTCGGGGAAGTCCTGTCGCAGATCGAGCATGAGAAGAAGGCCCTGCTTCGTGATGCGAGGGCTCACGTCGACATGTATGTCCGCCCGTACCTGCACGAGATTCGCGAGCGCGCTGCGTCAGACCCTTTCGTGATGTCTCGAGTCGACCAGATCGAGTCCTCTCTCGCCGCCCTGTTCACCTCCGAGGACAGGAGACTGGTCGAAGTCGCACACCAGCTCAGCCCCCGCGAAGTGGAGATATGCGGACTCATACGCAACGGACTGACGACCAAGGAGATCAGCTCCTTCCTTCGCATCAGCGAGACGACCGTCGAGCGCCACAGAAACACGATTCGTCGGAAGCTCAGACTCAACAGGTCGAAGGTCAATCTGACGACCTATCTCCGATCGGTGACATAGCGCATCGGCCTGTAGAAAACATGTATGTTTCGTGCACGTTTTTCCGGGATTGTCCACCTTCGTTCGCACCCGTATGCTTCTGTTATACCTGCCGGATCAGAGATCTCGATGACTCCGTCCCGGCGGAAGTGGAGGGTGCAGATGAGCGACGGAAAAATCATTCTCAGTGACGACGACTACTCGATTCTCAAGAAACTCGTGGACAGCCTCGAGCGCACCGGCAGACTCAGTCAGCCGCACTTCAACCGCCTTGCACGGGAGATGAAGCACGCCGTAGTGATGGATCGCGCCGACATCCCGTCCCGGGTGATCACGATGGGTTCGCGCGTCAACTACACGTGCAAGGAGACCGGTACAACCGCTGAAGCAGTGCTTGTCTTCCCTGCACAGGCGAAGGACGGCGAAAGTCACGTCTCGATCCTCGCGCCTCTCGGCCTGGCCCTGATAGGTGAGCGTGAAGGGACTGAGATCGAGTATGTCGCGCCCGGGGGTACGTACCAGATCCGGATCAACAAGGTACAGCACACGGAGATCACCCAGACGGCGGCCGAGGCGTGACAGCATGGCGACCGCTCTCACCGAGGTGACCGAAGACGACCTGCTCGAGCGACTCCTGCCGTCTATCAGACGACTGGAGCCGCAGACATTCGAGAGAGGACTGCAGTTACGGCACAGCCTCAGGTTGCTCTCGGAAGCCTTTGATGCCTATCCGTCGATCTTCGTTGAGCAGACTATCGCGTACGATGTCCGCTCGGTTGATACCCTCGTGGAAGCGCTCTTCCGCGACGGCTGCGATCACACGGTGTTGCTTCCTACCAAGGTGGCGGTGGGCAGAGGACTGATGATCGCCCGGCTGAACGTGTACGGTTTCCTCTTCAAGATCTGCGCAGGATCACCCGACCTCGCCGCGTACCGTGAGGACCTTCAGCATCGATGGGAGTCCCTCGTCTTCTCCTTGCTGATCGAAGACGTTTACCAGGTAGTCATCGAGAGCGTTGACCGGTACTCCACCGCGCAGCGCAGGCGGTCGGCGATCGATCTGCTGCACCTCTGGGAACACCGCAGCGATCGCAACGTTCCCGACTACGCGCCGATTCTCCTGGACCTCTGGCGCGTACGGACCCGCGTTGCTCCGGTCTTCGGTACGATGCTCGGGACGATGGAGCTTCTCCGTATCTCGAGTCTGCTCTCCGCTACCTGGCACGACTTTCTCTGCGCCCATGACAGTGACGCCGAAACGATCCAGGCGCTTGAGGAGTTCGTGTTCGGTCTGACCTATGAGCAGATCGCCCGCGTCAGGGGCCAGATGCGTGATCGTGGCATGGGAGTCGTCGATCGCGACGGGTTGATGCACCTGCTCGGGGAGGATGTGTCGCTTCCTGAGATCGAAAGCGTGGATCCGCGCGAGATGTACCGCTTCTACCAGCGACGAGCCCTCGATGTCTCCCGGCGGAGGATCGCCGATCACCCAGGACCACGACGAACCCTCGAGGAGATCCTGCTCATCTACCTGCTCGACCGTGTTGGTCGTTCCGGGTAGACCCGCGCCCTCCGCCATGGACACCTGTCCC
>SKZO01000382.1 GCA_007127335.1 Spirochaetales bacterium
CCGCCGTGCCCGGACCATCGTGACAAGGAGGTCATCTGGGCGCTGCTCGAACCTGAGACGAGGTGCGGTATCTCTCTGACCGAGAGTCGTATGATGATGCCCGGTGCGAGCGTCAGCGGATTCTACTACAGTCATCCTCAGAGCGCGTACTGGGGCGTTGGAAAGCTGGGACGAGATCAGGTAGCCGACTACTCGGCGCGAATGGGATCGTCGGTCGAAGAGACCGAGAAGTGGCTTTCGAGCGTGCTCGGGTACTGATACCTGCGATGTACTTCAACTGGAGGAGATTCCTGACCGACGCCTGCTTTTCGCTCTTTCCGTTCGGGCATCCACATCTGCGGATTACCGGCCATCGAGCCCGAGTCCTTGTGCTGTATTTCTTCTGCATGGCCTGGATGGGGGGCTCGGGACGGATAGGACTGCTGCTCGATCACCTGCTCTACCCCTGGTTCCGGCGGACTCGAGTCGAGCGGCCGGTCTTCATCATCGGGAACTTCCGCAGCGGCAGCACGCTTCTGCATCGGTTGCTCGCCGGATCGCCGGGCGCGACCGCGATGAAGACCTGGGAGATCTACTTCGCACCGTCGATCACCCAACGCAGATTCTGGCAGGGGCTCTGGACCGTGGACGGCTGGCTCGGTGGCGGCTTGAGACGCGCAATCCTGCGGGCTCAGGATCGCCGGCTCGGGGAGGTCTCGATGCATCGAGTCCGGCTCGATGAGCCGGAGGAGGACGAGGGGTTGTTCCTGTACCTCTGGGACAGCCTCTTCAACGTGTTTTTCGTACCGCGCAACGACTCCCTCTCGCCGTACTGGCGCTACGATGAAGCGGTTCCTCGTTGGAGACGCCGTCGCGCGATGCGTTTCTACCGCGAGATCGTGCGGCGCCACCTTGCGCTGAGTCGGCCCGGAGCTGTCTACGTCTCCAAAAGCCCTTCGTTTACCGCCCGGTTCGCCTCGGTTCTGGAGACCTTCCCGGACGCCCGGTTCATCGAGCTCGCCCGGCATCCGTTCGACTGCGTCGTGAGTACCGCCGGGTGGCTCTCGTACGCCTGGCACTTCTTCGCCTCACCGCGGGAACGCTTTCCTTTCCTCGACACGATTCTGGAGATGACGAGGCACTGGTATCTGCGTCCGCAGGACCTCGCCGCGCGGCTTCCCGACGGCCAGTACGTTCTGATCCGTTTCGAGGATCTCGTCTCGCGGCCGACTGAGGTCGTGTCTGCCGCGCTCTCGCGCCTTGGGATCCCTGTAGACGCCGGGCTGCTTGGAGCGCTTCGGCGGCTTCAGGAGCGGCCCCGTACGTATCGGACCCATGACCACAGCCTCGAGGAGCTCGGCATCTCCGATTCGCAGGCGCTCGCCTATTACCGGCCGGTGATGCTCCGGTTCGGGTACGAGCCATGAACCAGGCACTGGGCGCTGCTGTGCGCATCATCATCACCGGAGGCACGTTCGACAAACAGTACGACGAGCTGCGTGGCGAACTGACGTTCCGCTCTTCGCACCTGCCGCAGATCCTCGAGCGCGTACGGTTGACCGTGCCCGTTGAACTCGAGATCAATCGACTCGTCGACAGCCTGGACATGGACGAGCGCGACCGGGCCCGTATCGCCGAGTCATGCGAGCGGTCAGTCCAGGAGCGGATCGTGATCACCCACGGTACCGATACGATGTGCGAGACCGCGCGGGTCATCGGCCGGCTCAATCTCTCTCGCGTCGTAGTGCTGACGGGCGCGATGGTTCCCTACGCCTTTGCCGGAAGCGACGCAGTCTTCAACCTGGGGTGTGCCGTTGCCGCGGTTCAGACCCTCCCGCTCGGTGTCTACATCGCGATGAACGGTCGGATCTTCGAGTGGCACAACGTGCAGAAGAATCCCACACGAGGCGTTTTCGAGACTCTTGGCTAAAGCGTCGGCCCTGTCCGGCGGATAATAACTAGAGATGATGCAGGTTCTCAGCGAGCAACACATCTCGGCACGCCGCCGACGACGGGACGGTGGGAAGAGCAGAGGCCGCCGGCAATCGGGAGCCACAGGGCGTGCCACACGTCGTGCCACAGGCCGTGAGCACCATTTCGGAGGCCTTCAAGCGCTGCGGATCATTGCACTCGCCCTGTTGACGGTGGCGCTCGGAGCGATTCTCGTCGTACTCGTCCCCGAGCTCGAAGATGAAGCCGCAAGAGCCGGTGGCCGACAACAGGACACAACTCTGCATGCGACCGTTTCGTCCTTTGCCGCGCCCGAGTCAGGGCGTGTGGAGTTCGAGCAGACCGAGGATGTCGAGTACTTCGTGGAGGAAGGAGAGACGTTGAGCTCAATCGCGCGGCGGTACCGAATCGACTATCGGGTGCTCGCCGAGTACAACGGGCTCGCCGATCCGAACGCGATCTCGGTCGGACAGCGGATCACCATACCCGGAATCACCTCACGGCGTCCCCTGCGCGAGTAGCAGCGACTCGTAGGGTCCGAGCGGGCCAATACGGGCCTTCTCGCCGTCCAGGTCGAGCGCGGTGCCGTTCCAGACTTCCGTGAATCGGCGTCCCCGTTGGGCCGGAGTCTGCCACATGCCGCATATGGCGGCTGCCTGTTCAAAGAGATACGCGGCATCCACCGTGATCGTGGCGCGCCGTCCACTCATGTTGAAGACGCCGAGATACCCGGCCGTGTTGTAGATCACGGTCGGGAGCTCATGTGCCATCATGTCAAGGGGAACCAGGCGTCCGGCGAAACAGGCGTTGGTAATGGTCTGTATCGTGCCGATCTCTCTCAGCACGTCGTCCTCGAGGGTCGTGAAGCCGTCCGAGTAGAGCAGCAGCCCTCCGGTGAGTGCGATCGCATTTATCTGTGTGCGTCGCTGAGCCGCGCTCAGTTTCGTCCCGTTCGTGCGGAGCATGAGGCAGTCTGGGTCGTTCAACCAGAGCGTCCGATGCATCGCTCCCCGCACGACGCTGTTGCGCACCGCGTTGCGTACCCCGACCATCGCGCCGGTGCGAAGGAGTGTCCCCTTCTTCTCGATCCAGTATCCCCCCGTGTCGGGTCCGACGCGCATGGCATCCACCGTGCCTATGCCGGTCGTCAACGGCATGCCGCATCCGACGAGGAAGACCGGCTCACTCGTCGCGGCTTCGGCAGCTTCGCGGATCGTCTCCATCCCGTGCCGCAGCACTTCCGCTCGTGACAGGGTCAGGTCGTGGTGGGTCCCGCCGCGCAGGCAGGCACCGAAGAGAAAATCACACTTCAGGTAGCTGTACCCCCACCCGGCGATCGTCCGGACGACCTTGCGCAGGTACTCGTTGAAGCGGGGATTCGTCGCGTCGAGCCCGTAGTAGTAGCGCCCGGGCCAGAAGAAGTTGAATCCCGCGACGATGCGACGCCCGTGCTCGTCGCGAAGCGCGTACTCCGGATGGATCGTGAGCAGGTGCGACTTGCGCGTCGCGATAAACGGGGCGATCCAGAGCCCGGGGCTGAAGCCCGCTCCACGTATCTCGTCGGCGAGTCGCTCCATCTCTCCCTCGAACTGCGGAGTGAGGGACAACCAGTCTCCCACGGCACGCTGGTACCCATCATCGATCTGCACGAAATCGATTCTTGCCCCCCGCTCGTCGCGCGCGCGTCGTAGCGCGTCCAGGTTCCGGCGGATGATCCCCGGGGTGATCTTCGTGTAGTAGTAGTACCAGCTGCACCAGCCATGCACATTTTCGCGCGGTATTCTGGGAGACGCACGCCCGGCGACCTCCCGGAAGTAGCGATGGACGAGCTGATGCGTGCGTCCCCGGGCGAAGTGGATCGCTCCGAGCTCGATCGTCTCTCCGGGCATGACCATCTTGCGCCCGAAGTCGTAGATGAGCTCGAAATAGCTCTCGCGGGCGCCTTTGCGGTAGAGATTGAGCTTGATGTAGAAGAACTGATTGTAGGGCGGCCCCTGACCAACGAGGAACGCCTCATCAGTGCCCCGGCTGGTGATCACGGTGTACATCTCACTCGAGAAGATGCCGGGCACGTTCGACGGCAGATTCGCGAGATTGCTGCTCGCGAGGCTCACGAGCTGGAGCCACGGGCGCAGTGGTTTGTCTTTCGCCCGGTAGCTGCGTGCGGTTGACCAGCTCTGGTAGCCATTGCGGAAGAAACACAGGTTCCGCGGCTCGATACCCGCCGCATAGGTGTCGATCCCGCCCTCTGCCGGGAAGGTGAGTCTGGTGATTCTGATCGACTCATCGCCCACATTCGTCAGACGGAGCGCGAGGCAGCTCCCGAACCCCGGCACGTCGCTCCAGCGTCCGTCGAGCCGTGCGTACCCGTTTTCGAACTGCAGACGCACGCGCGTTCCGGTTTCCCGGGAATGGAGTCTCACGGTCTTCCGCGTCACCCCGAATTTGAGCTGCAGCACCGGGGCAAGGGCGATCTGATCCCAACTGATGCGATCGGCGCCGGCCGAATTCGTGCTCGGAGTATCCATGGATGCCTCACCTGATTTGTAGACGCAAACGCCGTCAGGCGCAAGCAGCGAGGTCGGCTCTGCCTGCAGGCGCTGCCTGCGCGGCTTGACAGGATTCAGATAAGCTGGTTGAGTATTGACAGAACACTCCCGCTGTATTCGAGCCCGGTTCGGGACGGGTGCGGCGCAGAAACCCAAAACCCACAACGGAAGGAGAATGCATGGGCAAAATCAGAGTTGCATTCAACGGTATGGGCCGCATCGGGAAGAACGTGATGCGCGTCATCATCAGCGAGCTCGACGACACGTTCGATATTGTCGCGGGGAACGATCTGGTCTCCGCGGAGGAGATTGCGAAGAGCCTGCCAAAGGACTCGATCTACGGACGTTTCCCGGCAGAGGTAAGCCTGAAGGGCGAGAACGTCATCAAGGCCGGTCGTCACGAGATCACCGTATACGGTGAGAAGGATGCGTCGAATATCCCCTGGGGGAAGCACGATGTTGACATCGTGTTCGAGTGCACCGGGTTCTACCTGACCGCCGAGAAGGCAAACGCGCATCTGAAGGGGGGGGCGAAGAAGGTCATCATCAGCGCCCCCGCAAAGGACGACACGCACACGGTGGTCGTTGGCGTGAACCACGATACGATCAAGGCGGGAGAGACGATTCTCTCGAATGCCAGTTGCACCACCAACTGCCTCGCGCCGCTCACCAAGGCGATTGATATGAGTCACAAGATCGTCGCGGGACTCATGAGCACGACGCACGCGGCTACCTCCACGCAGAGAGTCGTCGACTTCTTCGGTGGCGGCAAGAATCGGGCTACGCTCAACAACGTGATCCCGGCCTCTACCGGCGCGGCGATCGCGGTTGGCAAGGTGCTTCCGCACCTGAACGGGAAGCTGAACGGCACCGCGCTCCGCGTCCCGACGGACACGGGCAGCGTCGTCGAGGCGGTATACCTCGTGGAGGGGAAGGTCTCGAAGGACCAGCTTGCGGCGTCAATCACCGAGAACGTCAAGAAGATGAACGACTCCACGCTCATGAAGAAGAGCGTCTACTTCGGTGATTACTACGAGTGCTCGCGGGACTGCGTCGGCGAACCGTACTCTTCGATGATCACCGACAACCTGCTCGTCGTGGACCTTGGCGACAGGACGATGATCAAGGCCACGAGTTTCTACGACAACGAGATGGGGTTCTCCTACCGCATGGCTGAGCTCGCCATGATCTTCAACGACAAATAGTCCGGACCGTACGAATGCAGGGCCGACCTCCGGGTCGGCCTTTTTTATCAGGGCGCATGTAGCCGTTCATCCGCGCCACTGGTAGAATCGGCTATGACCAGCAGAGAGATCGTGACCGCGCATCTGAACCAGACTCCGGTGCATCGTCCAGGGCTCAACTTCGACCGCGGCCGCCGGGACGATCTGTGCAGGACGGGGCCGGGAAGCCCCGAGGGCTACGCGCAGCGTCGCTGGCGCGAGGGGCCGCTCGAGTACTATGACGACCCCTGGGGGAATATCTGGGTCCGGATGGCCGACGGCAGCCAGAAGGGAGAGATTCACCGTCCGGTGATCGAGGACTGGTCTCAGCTCGACTCGTACGAGCCGCCTGTCTACGACGTCGAAAAGACCGCTGCGACCATTCGTCGTGGTTTCGCCGACGCCGGTGACCGGTTCCGCGTCGCCGGCATTGGGGGCTGGGTCTTCGACAACGCCCGCTATCTCAGGAAGCTCGAGATCTACCTGATGGACCTCGCCCTCTATCCGGATGAGGTGAGGAGACTCAACAGCCTGGTTGTCCAGGTGTACGAGTCGCTCATCCATGCCGCCGGTCAGGCCGGCGCCGACGCCATCATGATCGGCGAGGACATGGGCACGCAGACCGGCCTGCTCTTCTCGCCGCAGATGTTCCGGGAGTTCTTCAAGTCCGACTATACCCGCCTGATGGGTTGCGCTCACGAGTATGGCATGAAGGTTCTCATGCACAGCTGCGGGAGCAACCGCGAGATACTCGACGACCTGATCGACTGCGGCGTCGACGCGTTCCAGTTCGATCAGCCCACGGTCTACGACATGGACGAGCTCGCCGCGCTCTTCCGGCGAAGAACCGTCGCTCTCTACAGTCCGGTGGACATCCAGAAGGTTCTGCCGACCGGCGACCGGGAGTATATCGAGGCGCAGACGCGCCGCATGTGCCGTATCTTCGAGGGCTGTCTCATCGTCAAGAACTACCCGGACCTCGCCGGAATCGGCGTTGAGGAGGAGTGGGACGACTGGGCCTACCAGACGGTGCTTGAGATGTCGAGCTGAGCGGGGTATCATCGAAACCGAGGAGCTATGCAATGACACTACCACGAAGACTCATCATTGGCACCATTCTCGTTGTCGCGCTTGCCGCTCCGGCGAACGTGTTCGCGGGAGTCGGCATAGGAGCCGCCGCATACTCGGATACGCCGATCCTCGCCGCCTCGGACGTCAACGAGGATCTCCTGCACGGCTCGTTCAGCTTCGGCGCGAACGGAAGGATCAAGTTCGAGTCACTCATGCTTGATGCCCTGGGGCTGTACGCCACCGGCGAGGAGTCCATCGATCTCTATCTGACGGCACAGCTCACGCGCGACTTCCTCAGGTTCCTGCGCCTGTCCGCGGGGATAGGCCCTGCCGTTCGTTTTCCGCTCGAGAGCGGGGAGGAGATCTCGGTCGACTGGATCAACGCCAAGGTAGACGCGGATCTGATCCTGTTCCGGCGGTTCTCGGTTGGCTTGAGCTTCCAGTATCTGATCCCGAGCTCGGATGTCAACGCGATAGACATCGGGCGGGCACGCGGCCGGATCGGCGCCTCCGTGCTGATCTGGTAGGCCGCGGGACGTATGACGTACCAACAACTGGGGACCTGCGGTCTCAAGGTTTCCGAGCTTTGCCTTGGCACCATGACCTTCGGACACGGCACGGACGAGGGCGAGGCGAACGAGATGGTCAGCCGTGCCCTCGACGCAGGGATCAACTTCTTCGACACCGCAAACTCGTACGCAGACGCGCAGTCGGAAGTGTTCCTGGGGAAGGCGCTGAAGAACCGACGCCGGGAGGCGGTGGTCGCCACGAAGTTCTACAACCCCATGGGCCGCGGGCCGAACGACTCCGGCATGTCCCGCTACCACATCATGAACGCCATAGAGGACAGCCTCACACGCCTTGGCATGGACCATGTCGACGTCTACTACATTCATCACGTAGACCAGCAGACTCCGATCGAGGAGATGCTGCGCGCACTCGATGATCTGGTGCGTCAGGGCAAGGTTCGCTACATCGCCTGCAGCAACTACGAGGCGTGGCGTCTCATGGAGGCGCTGTGGATCTCCCGGGCGAACGGCCTGTCGCGATTCGTGTGCTACCAGCCTCAGTACAGCCTCGTCGTGCGTGACATTGAGCGCGACCTCATACCCGCCTGCCGCCACGCCGGTCTCGGGATCGTAACCTGGTCCCCCCTTGCGGGGGGATTCCTGTCGGGGAAGTACCGGCCGGGGGAGCGGACCAGGCCTGGCGCCCGTTCTGAGGCCGGATGGGCGTATCCCCGCGATTACTTCGCGGGTAACGCGGATGAGACCTTGCGGACGCTGCTCGAGGTTGCGGCCCGGCTCAACCGGACACCGGCGCAGACGGCGATCCGCTGGGTTCTCGAGCAGGAAGCGGTGACGTCGGTGATCATCGGGGCCCGAACCCTGGAGCACCTGGAAAACAACCTCGGATCAACCGGATGGACGCTGCCCGCTGAGGCGGCCGCGGAGCTGTCGGAAGTTTCCGCCCCGCGCATCGCATATCCGGAGTCGATGGAGTGGCCGCGCGACGCCACCCGACTCTCCGCGATCAGGAGCAACGGTGCCGGAGCGTGACCCGCGCGGCTCAGACCGGGTAGGGGTAGTCGGGGCCGGGGCGGTTGGCGGGTCGCTCGTTGCGATGATGCTCGACGCCGGCGTGTCCGTCACCGTGCTCGCCGACGGGGAGCGCGCCGCGCGATTGCGCGCGGAGGGCCTCACGGTCAACGGCACAGAGCACCATCCGCCGGTGGACGACGTCGGCGAGCAGGGTGAGTACGATCTCGTCATCGTCGCCACGAAATCCACACAGCTCGAGCACGCTCTGCATCTCATCGTGCAGGCTGCAGGGCGCGACGGCCTTGTCATGAGCCTGCTCAACGGGATCAGCAGCGAGGCAATCATCCGCGATGCGCTGCGGATCCAGGGGGTACCGCCGGAATCGGTCGCCGGGCGGATTGTTCCCGCGATGATTCTCGGTATCGATGCTACCCGTACGAGCGACGGGATCACCTATCTGAACCGCGGTACCGTCTACTACGGGTCCGACCCCACGGTCGCGCCCGTTCCGGCTTCAGCGCTCGACGCGATCGACCGTATACTCGGGACGGCAGGCATACCAGCGACGCGAAGCCCCGATATCATGAAGACCTTGTGGTGGAAGTTCATGATCAACGTCGGCATCAACCAGGCGTCGGCGATCCTGCGTGCGCCGTACGGACTCTTTCAGCGTTCTGCTCACGCTCAAGGGCTCATGGTCGCCGCGATGGAGGAGGTTCTCGCCCTCGCTCATCGTGAAGGCGTCGGACTGACGCGATCCGACATTGACGAGTGGATCGCGACCCTCGCGGGCCTCGACCCGGAGGCGAAGACATCCATGGTTCAGGATGTCGAGTATGGGCGACCAACGGAGGTCGATCTCTTCGCAGGTACGGTCCTCGAGCTCGCCTCGCGACACGGAGTCGAGACCCCGGTCAACCAGGTCTTCTTTCAGCTGCTGCAGGCGATGGAGGAGTAGTGTACAAGCTCGTCTTCTTCGTTCCGTCCGAGTGCGCAGAGCCGGTGAAGCAGGCCGTCTTCGACGCCGGGGCCGGCGCGTATGAGCGCTACGATTCGTGCTGCTGGCAGACCGCCGGGACCGGGCAGTTCCGGCCGCTTGCCGGAAGCGCGCCCTATCTCGGCAGGCAGGGTGAGGTCGAATACGTGACCGAGCTTCGCGTGGAGATGGTGTGTGACGACCATGCCGTGGAGTCCGCGGTCGAGGCGCTTCTCGCGGCCCATCCGTACGAGGAGCCGGCCTACGAGGTCTATCGCATCTGGACGGCGAGAGACCTCACGTGCTCGAGTCGTCGGCTCGAACCTGACGGATGAGCTCGTCGGGAATATCGTCGAACGAAGCGTAGTTCATCGTATAGAGTCTCGCGTACAGACCTTCCCGGTCCATGAGCTCGTTGTGCGTCCCGATCTCGACGATCCTGCCGTCCTGAAGCACCACGATCCGGTCCGACCCTCGAATCGTGGA
>SKZO01000012.1 GCA_007127335.1 Spirochaetales bacterium
CACCCTGCGGTGGTTGCCGGTCTGTCACGTTTCCTCGCCTTCCTGGACCGCCTCCAGTAGGGACGCGTCAAGCTATCTATGGTTTCCCGATAGCGCAGCCGCCGACGCTTGATTTGGGCTTTTCATACGACTCAAGGGTACATAGTTCATCTACCGCGCCCGTCTACTCGATCCGGCAACCGGGATAGCTGAGTCCAACTACTGCAGGGTCGTCAGCCCGGAGACGCTTCGTCGCTCTCTGCGGGACAATCGAGCAGGATGCGCTCGAATCGCTCCTCGATTCCCGGACGCGAGTTGCCATGGGTGATGACATAGAGCCTTTCTGCCCGGATAGCGGCGAACACGAGTTCAGCTACCTTCTGAGGCGACATTCCCTCGCTGAATCTCCGGGTCCGTTCAGGGTCCGGCTCCTCGGCATACAATTCGGTCTTCGCGCCTGCGGGGCGGTTCCGTGTCGATTCCAGGATTCGTGTGTTCACGATCCCGGGACAGAGAACCGAGACTCGGACCCGAGCTTCTCTCTGAGAGAGCTCCAGGCTCAGAGTCTCCGACAGCGAGACAATACCGTGCTTGGTAACCTGGTACGCTCCGAGACCTGAGCCCATCGTGAGTCCCGCTATGGATGCGGCATTCACGATGTGGCAGTCCGCATCCTGCTCGAGCATGATGGGAAGGAATACTCTGACCCCGTGTATCACACCCCAGAGATTCACGCCGACGATCCACACCCAATCGGCGAGTGCGGTTTCCCAGGTCGTCGGTCCGATGATCCCCACTCCCGCATTGTTGAACAACACATGGATTGCCCCGAACGCGTCGATCGTTCTGTCCGCGAGTGTCTGGACGTCCGCCTCCGCGGAGACGTCCGCTCTCACTGCGTGCACCGTGGCGCCCTGAACCCGCAGGGTCTCGGATGCCTCGGACAAGGCCGTCTCCTCAATGTCAGAGAGGACGACTCTCATCCCCTCTCTGCAGCAACGCTCTGCAATGGCTCTGCCGATACCGCTCGCGGCGCCGGTCACAACGGCGACCTTGCCATGGAACTGCTTCATGACGGCACCATCTTAGGTCTCCCGTGGCGGTTCGTCGCTCTGCGGCGACTTCCGGTTGCGGAGGACTTCCGGGTTTCGTTCGTTGACGATGCTCTCCATTCGGGACCGGATCTCCCGCTTGATGGCATCCTTGTGGGTCAGTATGTACAGCCGCTCGTCGCGAATGCCTTCGAACAGGAGTTCCACCACGTGGTCTGCCGAAACGACGCCGCCATAGCGCGAGAATCCCGCATCAATCTGTTGCCACCGCGCATCGTCCTCTTCCGGGCTCCGTGTCGGCATCTTCGGCGTCGGCCCGTCGAGCCCTGGCGGACGGTTCCGTTCGGAGTCCACGATGGCTGTCCTGACCATCCCGGGGCACAGCACCGACACCTTCACCTTCGCACCAGTCGCGGCGAAGTTCTGGTAGAGCGTCTCTGAAAGGGCCACCACCCCGAATTTGCTGACCGCGTAGGGGCCCGCATCCAACGGACAGACAAGCCCGGCTGCAGAGGCGGTGTTCACGATGTGACACTCGGTATCCTGGGCGAGCATTATGGGCACAAACGTGCGGACGCCGTGGATGACGCCCCAGAGGTTGACACCTATCACCCACTCCCAGTCAGCGAGCGATGTCTCCCAGACCGTCCCGGCTCCATGGGCAACGCCGGCGTTGTTTACGAGGAGATGAACGGCACCGTAGGCATTGAGTGTCTGTTGAGCAAGCGCCTCAACGTCCTCGCGTCGGGAGACATCGGTCACGACGGGCAGCACGGACGCTCCACTCTGTCTGAGCGAATGAGCGACCTGGTGCAGCGCGTCCTCCTCGACGTCGGCGAGCACCATCCGCATTTCCTCACGGGCAGCCCGCACGGCGATGGCTCGCCCGATACCGCTCGCGCCTCCAGTGATGACCGCCACCCGGTCGGTGAAGCGCCTCATAGGGGTAATTATGGGACAGCCTATGTCGGCGCGCAATCGCGAAACCGCCAGGCAGCGGATGATTCGACGAAATCCCAATGAGGATCGTGAGTCGCAAGCTGATAGCGGCACGTAGAGTCGTCACAGAAAGGCGGTGAAGGTGGCATGATAGGCCACATCCGAAGAGTCGTCCCGCAGTGCCGAACCAGTCAACGGCAAGACCCAAATCAACAATGTAGCAACTGTACGAGTCCTCTCAGCTCTTGACACGACGCAAGTATAACGTGGAAGGAGTTTCTCAGCAGACTGGTCTCGGGCGTGAGCATCGTGCTATGCCACCCGCGTGGACCAATGGTACGATGGAGTCTGAAGGTGTCTATGGCAGTACGGATCACCATCGACACTCCGAGCCTCGAATTCTGCGAAAGGGACGACGTTCCCTTTGCCTTCGATCCCGAATCCTGAAACCTCTTCCCGGTCGAGGGCGACAGCCAACTCGCATCGGTCTCCGGAAGCGTTGCGCCAAGCAGGGCGACTCCAACGAATACCCGGAGCATTCGATCGCGTGCGTTCACCATCATTCGCCCTCCGCGGACGCCTGACGACGGTTGCCACGCGGCGAGCGTCGCATGATGCCTCTTCATGATACGTCGGTTTACGTTCCGTGCGCATGCTCGAAAGGACGGTTTTTCGCTCGAAAGGAAGCATATCGCCTGATGACCGCAGCCACGCCGTGGTTCCGGTGTATAATTCATCAAGATCAGAGCTGGAGGTGCATGATGAAGAAGTGTGCACGCTACGCAGGATTGGTCCTGGTGGTCCTGCTGGTGATGGTATTTCAGTCGTGTGACTTACTGACCGGATGGATCTCCGGTTGCACGGTCGTGCAGGCAGACGGATGGCACGGTCCGTTCAGTCTCACCACGTCCAACCCTTTGAGCAGCAGCGGCTATCACTACGAATCCTTCTGTGTGAATGCGGTTGGAGGCACGACCTACCGGTTTGGTTTGCAGACCGATGTGCGCGGCGTTGGACTCAGTGTCTTCCATAATGGTGTTGAAGACGAGGTGCTCTGGACATACGGCGCGAATGAAGCCTGGGACACTCGACTGGTACCGGAGTCCGGCTTGGTCTCCTTCTCGGTGTGGGTGAACAGGAATCGTATCAGCTCCGGGTCAGCTCGCTATAGTTTCTACTTGGCACCTGATTGACACGTAACCGCGACGCGGCTCTACCGCGACGATAGCTGTTCGTTCAGGCTCATGCCTACCAAGTGATGCGAGCGGGCCTTTTGTAGCCGGTGGGGGTCTTCAGGCTGTCGGGGCGGTCCTTCTTCTCGCTATTCTCGAAGTACACCGCCTTCACCTCAGCGGGCACGTCCGGGTAGTGGAGTTCACCGGCAGTGCCCAGTCGATAGATCGAGAAGGCCACGAACCAGAAGTACAGCAGCAGGAACACGGTGCGTACATGGGGCCAGTGTCTCGCTGCGATCACGAAATCGTGCCCCGCGGGAAGCGAGGCTGCCGTCTCGAACCCGATGATGATCAGGATACCGAACACGAACTTGCCCAGTCTGGACCACGGTCGCCTGATGAGGATCCAGAAGTACACAGCCGCCTCTCCTGCGAGACGAGCGATGTCTGAAGCGTCGCGAACCGCTCTGCACGGGCGTCCGGGCTCGTGGGTAAGGCGTCGGCCTGCTCCCCCGAACCCCGGTCGCACCCGAGGAGCCCGGTCGCGATCAGCGCCGCCACGACGGCAAAGAGGACGAGACGGTGGGCAACCATGGGACCTCCCGCGGAGCCGGGCGACGGCAGCCTTCCCCCGGTCCGGTTCGCATTATCGTACGGGGAGGTGGCCGGCGCAAGGTCGACGGAGGCAGCGGGCCCAGCTGTGCTTCCCGTCGTGCGCCACGAAACCTGACAAAAACGGTTCGTTGAGGCATGCAAGGCGGCGGGCTATACTCAGGAGTACTACCAGCTGTCACTTCCCGGGGTTCCAAATCCATCCGCCGTCACGGCGGGAGTCGGGGGCGCCGCCATGACATTCCGACACGCTCGACCGGCACGGCTCACGCTGCTTGCAGCGGTGATACTGTGCCTCTGTGCGCCGGCGGCAGTGGTGCAGGAGGCGAACCGTCCGCTCGCCGTGAGCTTCTGGCCGGGGATCAACTCCCCGCTTGGCCCGGCCGGGCAGGTGGTCAACACCGGGCTTTCGGCGGATCTGGGTCTGCAGTACCGCTTTGCGGCGCTTCCGCTGTTCGCGGGGGTCGACGTCAGCTACAGCTACGCGGGGCTGAACCCGGTCTACACGGGAGATGAGCCGGGGGGATCGATCTCTTCGGTCTCTGCATTCGCGAGTGCCGGCGCCCGGTTCTCGCTCACGAGGTGGCTGTACCTGGTTGCCGGCGCGTTTGCAGGGGCCGGTCGCGTTGCGCTCGACAGCGGCGAAGCCTCCGGGTCGCAGTTCGCGCTCGGCTACGGCGGTTCGGTAGGGGTGGACTTCCCGCTCGGCGATCTGGTTTCGATCGGTTTTCGTAACGGGTACCTTGCACACGCGAACACCTACCACGGACTTCGCGTGTCGGTCGGGATGGTGGTGTCGCTGCCGGGAATCGACCGGGAGCCCCGCGAGCCGCGGGTGCGCCCGACGCCGCTTCCGCTCGCCGACACTGCGGCGGAGGTGCCCCCCGGAAGCGAGCTTGCGCTCGAGGATATCTCCTTCGACACGGTCTTCCCCGTCTTCTACAAGTACTACGACACCAATCCGGTGGGTCGGACTGTGCTGAGGAACCGCGGAAGCGATGCGGTGAGCGATATCACGATCAGGCTTCACGTGCCGCGCTACATGGACATGGCGAGGACGCAGGAGATTCCCGCTTCGCTCGAGGCCGGGCAGGAGTCAGAGATCGGTCTCTACGCGCTTCTCACCGACGAGGTGCTCCGGGTGACCGAGGGCACGAAGGCCGCGGTGAGCATCTCTGTTGAGTACCGCTCCGGCGGGTCACTGCACCAGTACACGCTCGACCGGACGCTCGACATCGCGGACCGCAACGCGATGACCTGGGACGACGACCGCAAGGCGGCTTCCTTCGTCACGGCGAAAGACCCGGCGATCCTCACGATGGGGCGTAACGTCGCGTCGGTGGTCAGAGGATCGGGCTTCGAATCGATCAACCTCAACGTTCGCACGGCGATCGCGATGCTCGAGGCGCTTGCCGCCTTCGGGATCCAGTATGTGATCGATCCCACCTCGCCGTACGCCGAGCTCTCCGGCCAGCCGCACGCGGTGGACTTCCTCCAGTTTCCGCGCCAGACGCTCGAGTACCGCGCCGGGGACTGCGATGACCTGTCAATCCTCTACGCGGCATTGCTCGAGGCGGTGGGGGTGCCCACGGCTTTCATCACGGTGCCCGGGCATATCTTCGTCGCCTTCTCCACCGGCGTATCACGGACCGAGGCGCAGCAGCTGTTCAGCCGGGCCGACGAGTTTATCGTGGTGGACGGGGTAGCCTGGGTTCCGGTGGAGACAACGATCCTCCACGAGGGGTTTGTGCAGGCCTGGCAGTCGGGGGCCAAGCAGTGGCGCGAGCACCAGGCGCGTGGCCAGGCCGACTTCTATCCGGTGGCCGAGGCGTGGCAGCTTTATCCTGCCGCCGGGCTCCCGGACTCCCCGCCCCAGATCACCGTCCCTCCACCGGCAGTGCTCGAAGGGGTCTACCGCAGTCAGCTCACGCGTTTCATCGACCGGGAGATTTTCCCGCAGGTGTCGCGGCTTCGCTCGCAGATCGCGAGCTCGGGGAACGACCCGCGCTACGTCAACCGTCTTGGGGTGCTGTACGCTCGCTTCGGCCTCGCAGACCGGGCGCGAGGCGAGTTCGAGCGCCTGGCAGCGGCACGACCGCCCTACGCCTCGGCGCTGGTCAACCTGGGCCACCTGCACTTCCTCAGCAAGGAGGTCGAGGCGGCGCTCGGCTACTACGAACGCGCCGAGACCCTCCAACCCGAGAACCCCGCGGTCATCCTCGCCGTGGCCCGGGCCCACCACGAGCTCGAGAACTACGGGCTGGTCTCGCGCACCTACGCACGGCTCAAAGAGCTCGACCCCGAGCTCGCCTCGCAGTTTGCGTACCTCGACTTCCGCGGCGAAGAGGCAAGGCGCGCCGCCCAGGTATCGGAGATGGCGACGTTGGTGATCTGGGATGAGGAGTAGCAAGATGAAGACGCGGAGGAGACGCACGAACCGGTGGAGTGCGATCGCGGCGGTGGTCGTGGTGGTCGCCGTGCTCACGATGGTAAGCGGCTGCCCGGACGGGAGTTTGCTGGGGTTGGTTGGGGAGAACGGCGAGCTGAGTGCCGACGCTGATCTGAGCTCGCTGACGGTAAGCGAAGGGGAGTTGATCCCGGCGTTCGACCCGGCCACGACCGAGTACACCGTCAGTCTCGACTCCGCGCACACGACGGTCGTAGTCACTGGTACACCGGCAGACAGCCGTGCAACGGTCTGCGATAACAGCGGTGCAGGACAAGGGCTTGAATCGGGCGACAACCCCATCACGATCAACGTCACAGCCGAAGACGAAACCACGACGAAGGCGTACGTAGTGACCGTGAACCGTGGGGCGGTGGGCGAGGTGGACACGACGTTTGACCCCGGCGGTGGCGTCAACGGCACCGTCCTGGCAGTCGCGATTCAGCCCGACGGCAGGATTGTGATCGGTGGCGCCTTTGACCGTGTTGACGGCATAGTACGAAACTACGTCGCACGTTTGAATGCCGACGGGAGCGTCGATTCGACGTTCGAGCCGGGAGCCGGCGCGAACGACACCGTCCGAGCACTCGTCGTGCAGGGCGACGGTAGAATCGTGATAGGCGGGCAGTTCACCTCGGTGGGCGGAGCCGCGCGCAGCGGCATTGCGCGGCTAAACGCCGACGGCAGCCTCGATACGAGCTTTAGCGCGGATGCCAACCAGACCGTGCGAGCTTTGGCAATGCAGAGCAGCGGGCAGATTGTGATCGGTGGACAGTTCACTACCGTTCACGGAGTTCCGCGGGCCAACATCGCACGCTTGAACTCGGACGGCAGCCTCGACGCGGACTTCGACCCGGGAGATGGAGGCTGGGTCCGAGCGGTTGCGGTTCAGAGCGACGATAGGGTCGTGATCGGCGGCGACTTCTCCACGGTGGAGGGAGAGGCTCGGCGGTATATTGCGCGGCTGAACGCCGACGGTAGCGTAGATCACACCTTCAATCCAGGAAGCGGTGCGGACGAATCGGTGTACGCGGTTGCCGTGCAGAGCGACGGCAGGATCGTGATAGGTGGAGATATCTACGAGGTCGATGGAGCTCCGTACAACCGAGTTGCGCGGCTGAACGCTAACGGTAGCCCGGATACCACCTTCGACCCAGGAAGCGGCCCCAACCGGCTTCCCGAAGCGCTCGCGATGCAGAGCGACGGCCGAATCGTGCTGGGCGGGAACTTCAGCACGGTAGACGGAGTCACACGCAACCGCATCGCACGCCTCAACAGCGACGGCAGTCTGAATGGGAGCTTCGACCCGGGACTTGGTGCAAACGGGTCGGTGAATGCGCTCGCCGTACAGGCCGACGGAAAGGTGGTGATGGGCGGAGCGTTCATCTCCGTTGACGGAGTGACCCGCAACCGAATTGCGCGACTGCGATAGGAGGACAGGATGACACGGGAAAGAAAAGTCGCAGTGTGCCGCGAAGCAGTCGCCCGAGTAGTGGTGATCGTGGCGTTGCTGATGCTCTTGGGCGGCTGTCCGGACGACTCGATATTCGGCACGTTGGCGAATGATGCGAACGGCGAGCACGCAGGCACGAACGCCGAACTGAGTGGGCTCATGGTGAGTGAGGGCAACCTCACCCCTGCGTTCGACTCCGGCATAACGGCGTACGAGGTGCAGGTACTGGGCGCTGTCCAGAGCATCACGGTAACAGCGACGTCGGCCGACGCCAATGCGACGGTGGCCTATGATCCCGCTCAGCCTGTGGATCTTGCGATAGGCGAGAATCCAGTCACGATCACAGTCACCGCGGAAGACGGTACAACCACCAAGGAGTACGTCGTGCTGGTAGTCAGAGACGCAGTGGGCTCTGCTGGGCCAGCCGGAGGGATTGTCTTCTACGACAAGGGCGACGACAGCGATGGATGGCGGTATCTGGAGGCGTGGACGGAGGACGAGGAAGTGACAGAGGTGTGGAAAACTGTTGATTCTTGGACCGGAGGAACATCCAAAGCGATTGGTGCTGGGCACTCGAATACGTACATTGCATTGGCGGCTCTTGAACACTCGGCTGCTGAAAGAGCGAGGATGTACCATGTTGGTGCCTTTGATGACTGGTTCTTGCCCTCCAAAGACGAGCTGCAACTGATGTTTGAACATCGCGATGTCATAGGGGGATTCGTGTCCTCATATTACTGGTCGTCATCTGAGCACGACGATAAGCTTGCATGGGCACAGCATTTCGGACACGGCAGCCAGATTAGCGACGAGAAGAGTCAGGGTCTCTGGTACATACGACCAGTACGAGCGTTCTGACACACGTATTGGCGCCGACGGGTCGCGATTGAGGTGTTCCAACGCTGGTGTGCGCTCGGTGACGGAAGAAGCTGTGTCGGCCGTGCGCCCCGACTGTCCCAATAGTCCCCGCCTCGGGGCAGCTGCGTGCTTCTGGGTGGTATGCAACACGTGACTCGATCCTGGACCGATCCGCTGCTGCGGCGTAGCGAGAGGTGGCAGCGGCGAGGTTTCGGAGCGGTAGTCTCGTTTCCGCGGTCCACTACAGGCAATGATACAGTTCGGGACCAGCTCGGGCGGGCCCCATACGGAACTCTGCTGAGACCACTCGGTCAGGTAGTCTGGGGTGAAGCGAACGGTAACAAGCCGATGATCCGAGCGACCCATGGTGCGGCGAGCGCCGTCCCTACACTATAGCTTGATAGGCGAGGCACTCGCAGTCGCGATCGAGTTCAGTGCGCGGGCGTCGCGGACCAGCGTCGATTGGCGACAGGATAGACGGCTCATCCGGTTCAGATGAGCGCGGATTCTCCTCTGCACGTCCTTCGGCACAGCCCTGCTCGCGACCCTCCTCAATGCGCCGGTTCCTTCGTCGTACAGCGCTTCCGCTCGGCCCTCGTTCTTCAGCTAGTGTGATTGCTTCTGTACCATTGGTGGCAAACATGGTCATCACCTCCGGCAGGTCGCCAATCAGTCGGTCCGCGACGACGTCGAGCGCTTGGGCGCCCACGCAGTGAATCATTCGCGATGCTGCAGCACTTCGTCTTTGAGCACATCAATGAGCACGGCGATCGTCTTGCGAGCGTTTTCTGATGCGGTGTTCTCCACGAAGAAGACCGCCGGGGCGGCCTGATTCCTGCCGAGCCGGACGATCAGGGACTCGTAGAACCAGGGTGACACAGCTCAGAAAGCGAGTGCGCATGTTGGTCTACGGCTCACAGCAACTCGAGGAGCAGGTGGGAGTTGACGGGAATCGGGTTCGGAGCGTTCCAGATGACGTCGACTCGCGGCGGGGATGGTCACTCGGCACGCCGCCCGTCAGGTACACAGCCGGATCGCGCCTGGCACTCCGTTACCGGTGTTGTTGACCTGTTCAGATGGGAAATCAGGAGCGAGCCTTCAGGAGATCGAGCACCGTGGCTCGGGTGAGCATCGCAATATCCTCGGAGCGTTCCAGGAAGGGGCTGACGTCGGCCACTACACGGTCCCAATCCATCGCCGAAAC
>SKZO01000138.1 GCA_007127335.1 Spirochaetales bacterium
GCGATCTGAAGGCCGAACATGGGACCGTACTCGAAGACGAGAAAGACGAGCAGGCCAGGGAGTATCATCGTCTGCAGCGCTATCTGGCGCCGGAAACGACTGCGCCGGGTCGCCCTGCCCGGTCGTGAGACGGCGAGGGTCGGTGCCTCGGTTGCGTGCGCGTCTGCCATTTCACCTCCTGGATGCAGGAATGGTGCGGCCGAATTCCCGACCCCGCAAGGCGGGATCTTTTGCGATTGCTACCCATTTTTTGCTGTCTGACGGCGGATGAAGAAAACTGGGGGGGACTACAGCAGCTCGAGGAGGAAGGGGAGCACCTGCTTCTTGCGGCTCAAAACGCCGCGCATCTCGTAGACGCCGTCGGCAGGCTCGGGGTAGGCAATGCGGTCGCGATATGACCGAGGGGCGCTGAGAAGAAGCAGCGTCGTGCTCGTGGTGATGTCGGTGACCATCAGCGCCGCGAGGTAGAGATCCTGCCCATCGCGGAACGAGTCGAGCGCTCCGCCGAGCTCATCGCGTCGGCTCCAGAACGCCTCAAACCCGACCATCTCGGTCTGGCTCACCGCGAACCGTCGCCCCTTCTCCTCATAGAGCTTCCGGTCCCGGCCAAGGATCGCCTCGGGACGGAGGGACTCCAGGTCACTGCCGGCGGCAAAGAGGGCCCGTCCGTACTCCTCGAGCTCCACGCCCGCGGTCTGCGCGAGCCGCGTCGCCGCCCGGCGATCGGCCGGCGTCGTGGTGGGTGAGTTGAGAATGACGGTGTCGGAGAGGATGCCGGAGAGCAACAGCCCGGCGGTCGGCGCGGTGGGTTCGACCCCGGATTGCTCGTACATTCCGGCGATGATCGTGCAGGTGGATCCGACCACCCGGTTGATGACGGTGATCGGCTCGGTCGTGCGCTGCAGTCCGATTCGGTGGTGATCGATGATCTCCTCGACCAGGGCGTACTCAACGCCCTCGACCGACTGGGAGAACTCGTTGTGGTCGACGAGCACGAGTCGGAAACGGGAGTCGGTCATGAAGTTCATCCGGGTGACAAGGCCGACGATCCTCTCCTCGTCGCTGGTAACGACGAACCCGCCTTCGTTCGAGCGGTTGATCGTGTGCTCGATGTCGCGGATGGGGGTCGTGGCGAGAAAGGTGGGGCCTGGTGGCTCGAGGAATCCGGCGATCGGCAGCGAGAGCATCAGGTTCGCCGCCGCCTGCGCGGCCCCCAGCGGCAGCGGTATCCTGTCGGCTCCCTCGAGTGCGAGCGCCGTCCGTCCCTTGCCGTCCACCACGATTCGAGCGACCGCCGCTTCAGGCAGACCGACGGGCAGCTCCACCCCGGACAGCCGTGCGAAGGCGGCGAGGCTCGCCTGCTCCGGTTCCACAGGAGCATCCTCGAGACGCGAGAGCAGCGACGCGATCCCGATCGCCGTAACCTTGCCGATGCACCGATCGGTTTCGTCCACGACAGGCAGGAAGGTAAAGCGGTTGTCGGTCATGATCTCGTACGCGTCGCACAGCGGCTGATCGGGGCGCAGCAGATAGAGCGCCTCACGCCCGATCATGATGTCGGACAGCCGCGGGAGGACGTCGGTGATGAGCTGCGGGTCGTCCGCCCCGAAAGCGGCAAGAGCGTGGCGGGTCTGGCTGTTGATGCTGCCGGCGCGGCATGCAATCGCGCGCTCCCCGGCGACCGCGCTCTTGTAGCGCGCGTAGGAGATCGCCGCGCAGATCGAGTCGGTGTCCGGATTCCTGTGGCCGATGACCAGCAGCGGCTTGTCGGTCGCCATTCCTCGACTCTATCACGAATTGCGTGGTGCCGGAATTGTTGACGCCGGCGGGGACCGAGGAATGAGCCCGCAGAGCCCCTCCACCAGGCTTCTTGCGCGAGGCGCGGACCGACGCGATAATGCGGTGTGAACCTCCTCACGGCGATCCCGCTCGCGATCCTCTTCGCCCTGATTCCCGGACGACCGGTCGCCGGCCGTGACACGCTCTCGCTCGTGGAGATCGCCGATTCCACGCTCGCGACAACGACCGTCACCGCGATCTCCCAGAGCCCGGACGGCTTTCTCTGGATCGCCACCCCTGCCGCTCTCTACCGCTATGACGGACACGACGTCACGGCGTTCGGCACCGGGGACGCAGGCCTCGCCGACGCCGCGGTCACCGCCTTCGCCGTCGGCGAGCAGCTGTACGCCGGCACGCGATCGGGCGGGCTCCATGCCTACGATCATACGCGCCGCGAATTCACGCGGCTGCTTCCGGATGCTGAGGTGGGACCGGGAGGAATAATGGACCTCGCCGTCGACAGCCGGGGCGCCGTCTGGATTGCCACGGCATCCCGCGGCGTGCTTCGGTACTCGGCAACCGGCGGGACGACTGCGGTCCCACATGCGCCGACGAGCCGCCCGACGCTGAGCTCGGCACGGACCACGGCCATCGCCATCGATTCGCGAGGCAGGGTCTTCGCAGGAACCGCCGACCGCGGGCTCAACGTCATCGCCTCCGGCGACGGAATCGAGCGGACGATGTCCGCGGTACGGGTGCATCGCCACCGGATCGGCGACGAATCGTCGATACCCTCTGACCGTATCACAGCGCTCCTGGTCGACGCCGAAGACCGCCTCTGGGTCGGGACGGCGGACGGGCACCTGGGGACCTTCGACCCCGACACGTCGGTCTACCGGCGCGTGCACCTCCCGGAGGAGGGATCCCCGGACTCATTCGCCGCGCGCGGACCGGTGAAGGCGCTGATTGAAGACCGCGATGGCGGCATCTGGGCGGCGCGTGACGGCGCGGGCGCAGTGCGGCTCGACGCCGGCGAGAGCCATGCAGGCACGGGAGGAAACGCGTCGATCCGCGCGCTGCACGAAGACCGCTTCGGTACCGTCTGGGCCGGCGGATTGGGCACCGGTCTGCTGAAGCACGTCCCGGGCACCCGACGCTTCTCGACGTATCTGACCGACCGCGGCGCCTCGGGAGCACCGGCGCGCCATATCGTCTGGTCGTTCACCGAGGATGACCGCGGCCGAATCCTCGTGGGCACCGATCGAAGCGGTCTCGCCGTGTACGATGCCACTGAGGGAGGCATGCGACCAACCGGCGAGGAGCTGCCGCGCCTCGAGCTGGCGCCCCAGGCGCGCATCCTTGATCTGCACGCAGGAGACGGGTCCGTCCTCGCGGCCCTTGGTGAGGCCGGTGCGGTCGAGCTCGACGGTGAGGGGTCGACGATCTGGCGATTCGAGAGTCGCGCGGGTGACGAGGCGGTGCTGAGCGTGCATGCCGACCGCTCGAACCGGTACCTGGGCACGGCCGGCGGATCGCTGGTCGTAGTCGGTATGGACGGCGGGCACACGAGATTCCGGCTCAGCGACCCGCGCGTCGCGACCGAGGCGGTCACGGTGATTCGCGCGGCCGACGACGGAGCGCTCTGGATCGGAACCGATGCGGGGTCGATCTACCGGTTCGACGCCGGCCGGCACGGCGCTGGTCCGCACCGGCTCGTCGCCCCTCGGGGGCGTGGAGCCGCAGTGTGGGCGATCGAGCCTCAGCCGGGAGGAACGGCCTGGGTCGCCGCCCGCGAAGCCGGGGCAACGCTCTACTCCTCTGATGGATCGGTGCGGCTGCAGATCGACCCGCCGATCGAGATGGGTGCGCGGTTCGTCTACGCGGTTGTCCCGGATGGAACCGACGGCAGGCGAAGCGCCGCGTCAGAGGGTGCCGGCATCTGGCTCACGACGGAGAACGGCCTCTTCCGGATCGACGCACGCACCGGCGAACGGGTTCGGTTCACGAAGAGCAGCGGGCTCGCGTCGAATGAGTTCAGTGCGGGAGCGCTCCTGCTCGCCTCCGACGGGACGATTTTCGCAGGCGGCGTCACGGGATTCACGCGCTTTGACCCGGCTACCGCGAAGCCGGCAGCGCGCGGGGCACCGGTGCTCATCTCATCGGTCTCCGTCCCGGGCGCACCGTCGGCACGCTGGGCCAACCTGATCGCGAGCGGCGACGAGCCCGGCGGCATACCTCGGATGACCATCCCGGCGCAAACACGATCGTTTTCCGTGACGGTCGCATCAACCGACTATACGGACCCGTCGTCGAACCGGTTCGAGCACCGACTGATCGGCCTGGAGCCGTCATGGGCCGACGTCGGCACGAACCGTACGATCTCGTACGCGGACCTCAGACCGGGCGAGTACAGGCTGTACGTGCGGGGCACCGGCAGCCACGGAGTGCTCGACCTCGGGGCGATCGCGCTGGACATCCTCGTACCACCTGCCGTGCCACGGACGTGGCTCGCGCTCGCGCTGCTCGCAGTTCTCTTCCTGGGCCTCGCGGCGCTCGTCATATCCATTCGATGAGGTTGCCCCCATACGAGAGCCCGCTGCCGAAACCGACGGTGACGACGAGCTGACCGGAGCACAGGAGTCCCCGTGTCTGCATCTCGCTCAGAGCGATTGGTATGGAGGCGGCCGACGTGTTCGCGTACTCCCGGATATTCTTGAAGAACTTCTCCTGCGGGTATGCTGCGCGTCTGCAGGCGGCATCGATGATCCGCACATTGGCCTGATGAGCGACGACGTGATCGACATCCGCAATCGAGAGCCCGTTTCGCGACAGCAGTTCCTCAACCGTATCGATGATCGCCTGTACCGCGAACCCGTAGACCTGTCTGCCGTCCATGTGCAGCTTTGTTCGATCGGGCTCCGTCGTCGCACCGCATGGCTCGCGCGAACCACCGGCCGGCCGGTACAGGCTCGCCGCACCGCTTCCAACCGAGTGCAGCACACTGTCACGAATCCCGCGGCCCACCCCCCGGCACACGACGGCGGCGCCGGCGCCGTCTCCGAACAGGACGCAGGTGTTCCGGTCGGCCCAGTTGATGATCTTGCTGTAGACTTCGGCGCCGACGACAAGGACGGTCCCGGCCTGCCCCGAATCGACGAAGGCGGAGGCCGTGGCGAGGCCGTAGACGAAACCGGAGCACGCCGCAACGAGATCCATCGCGCCCGATCGTTCGGCCCCAAGACGATCCTGGACGATCGAGGCGGTGGCGGGCAGGCCGGGGTAGTCGGGCGTTGAGGTCGCAAGCAGCACCAGGTCTACGTCGCCCGGGTTGATTCGCGCGTCGTCGAGCGCCCGACGGGCGGCTTCAACGGCGAGATCTGAGGCGGCAACGTCGTCCGCGGCTACGTGGCGCGCCTTGATCCCCGTGTGCGAGTAGATCCACTCGTCCGAGGTGTCAACGATCTGCGCAAGCTCGTCGTTCGTCATCACCCGCGGCGGCACGTACGCGCCAACGGAGACGATCTGCGCAGCCCCCCTGTCAAGAGCCCCCCCCGGAACCGTCGCACCAGCTTCTGACATAGAAACCTCGTCTCAATCGAACTGGTCGATGATCTGCGCCATGGAACTCGCCATCCCGGCGATGAACTCGTTCATCTCCTCGACCGTCACCTCTCCGGGGTCGGGCCCCGGGAACTCGACGCGCGCTCGCTCGACGTTCTCCATCGTGATGAAGCCGGGAATTGGTGTAACGGCATGGTAGTCGGCGATCAGGCTGATGAGCAGATAGCCGTCGGCGTACTGCTCGAAGGGGAGGTCACCCTCAATGCCTTCGGTGACCGCATCGCTCGTGATGGGCGCCTCGGCGTATGGCGACTCGGATACGGTGAAGCCCGGCCGGAGCCCTTCCGGCAGTTCCTTCTTCACGTTCTCCAGAAGCCCGCCAAGCGGGTAGCCGAACCCGAATCGGCTTCGCGAGTCCTGAAGCGGGGTGTGGAGAATGGCCGACATCACGCGGGTCCCGAGTCGGTCCGCAAGGATATTGCCGGCCCGTTTCTGACCGGGAAAGCCGCGCGCCTCCATGCGCTGTCGATACTGTTCCTGCGGGAACCCCGTGTAGGCGTGCTCGAGCCGCATATAGGCGACTCCCCGGTGTCCCGGTTCGACGATCTGCTCCAGAATAGCTTCGGCCATGACCTGGTCGGGAACACCGCGCGCAAAGGCCTGCCGCAGAACCTCCGGGTCCTCGGCATCCTGCTCCGTGCGAATCGCACGATAGTCCGGCGTGCGACTTATCCCGATGATCCTGAACGGTTCATCACCCGCGTCCTTGCCGCGGTTGACATCCCAGGCGGCTCGGAAGACATTCCGGTGCTCCTCGTATCCCATGACGACCATGTGTTCGAAGAGGATCCGGTTCGCAAGCGACTCATCAAAGCTCGAGCCGGTGAGCAGCTGATCGATGAGCTCCTGGTCGTCTCTGTTGGCGTACTGGAAGCCCAGATGGCGGATCCCTGCCGCATCGAGCGCCGGAATGAGCTCGGCAAGAAACTCGAGCTGCTCCCTGATGAACCCTGTCTCTCCAATCACCACCAGGTCATGGTTCTGAAGAGACTCGACGACGTAGTCGACCGCGTCCGGAGATCCCTCGAGAAACTCGATCATCTGCCGCTCGATCTCCCGGTTCACGCGCATCCGGGGAACGTTGGACTGCTGGAAGAGCCGGAAAGGATCGAGTATGAAGAAGAACGCCACGGCAATCGCGATGAACCACACGGTTCGTGATCGTCTGTTCTGCATTACGACCAATATACCCGCGCGGCCGGATGACGACTACCGACACGCCGAGCGACGCGCCGAGCGGGCACAGCGCCGGACAAGAGCGCAGCAAACTTGACACGGCCGGTAGCCCTTGCTACCGTTTGGCACGGTTTTGCGGAGGCCCCATGAAACGCTGTTTCCTGTTTCCCGGTCAGGGCGCCCAGTACGTCGGAATGGGCAGGGATCTGTACGACGACTACGCTGAGGTGCGGCGGCTGTTCAGCGATGCGAGTGACCTGGCAGGCTTCGACGTGCCCGCGCTCGTGTTCACCGGCGGTGAGGACGAGATCAAGGCGACCGACCGGTCGCAGATCGCCATCACGGCGGTGAACCTCTCAGTTCGCCGGGTGCTCGCGCTTCAGGGAGTGACGTCGTCCGCCGCGGCGGGCTTCAGCCTGGGTGAGTATTCGGCGCTCGTCGATGCGGGGGTGCTCGCGGAACCTGATGCACTTGCCCTGGTCGTCGAGCGCGGGCGGATCATGGAGTCGGTCAGCCGGAGTCTCGACTCCCCCGAAGGTGCTCCCGGGATGGCTGCGGTCATGGGGATCGACGCGGACGCCATCCAGAACGCGTTGGCGGGCGCCGGAATTGCGGACGTCTACCCGGCGAATCTGAACAGCCCGGTTCAGACGGTCCTCAGCGGCACCGCCGCGGGGCTCGAGGCCGCCGGGGAGGTGCTCAAGCAGGCAGGCGCCAGACGCGTCATCCGGCTCAAGGTCTCCGGCCCCTTTCACTCGCCGCTGATGGCCGACGCCCGCGACCGGTTCGCCCGTACACTCGCCGACGTTGTGTTTTCGGACCCCGCGAAACCGGTCTACTCGAACGTCACGGGCACCTTGATCAACACGGGCGAAGAGGCGCGCGAGTGCTGCGCGCAGCAGCTCGTCGCACCGGTCCGGTGGGTCGATGAAGAGGCCCGAATTGCCGGCGCCGAGTACGACGAGCTGCTCGAGGTGGGTCCCGGCGAGGTGCTGAGTGGCCTCTGGCGGGCCTATATCAAGGCGAACCCACACATCACGGTACCGTGCCTGCCGGCCGGGACCGTTGAGAAGATCTCGACTATCACGATCTGAAGAGCAGGAGAAGGAGAGCATATGTTGCTGAAGGGAAAGCGGGCGCTGGTAACCGGCGGGTCACGAGGAATCGGACGGGATATCGTCCTGGCGTTTCTGCGCGAAGGCGCGTCGGTATGGTACCTTGACCTCGCTGAAGGAGATTCACTTGCGGAGTACGAGTCCGTCGCGAAGGAGCACGGCGGCTCCGCGTCGTTCAGAGAGGCAAACGTCGCGGATGAGCAGAGCGTGACCGCGGCGATCGAGGAGATCCTGAAGGACGCCGAAGGTCTTGACCTGCTCGTGAACAATGCCGGGATCACGCGGGACAATCTGCTCTTCCGCATGAGCGCGAAGGAGTGGAACGACGTGCTGTCGGTCAACCTCACGAGCGCATTCCTCACGTCGCGACTCGTCGTACGGCAGATGGCGAAGCAGCGGTCCGGATCGGTGATCAACGTCGCGAGCATCGTCGGCATCATCGGGAACGGCGGACAGGCCAACTACTCCGCCTCAAAGGCGGGGATGATCGGCCTGACGAAGAGCATGGCGCGCGAGGTTGCGGCGCGCAACGTCAGGATCAACGCGGTCGCGCCGGGCTTCATCAACACGAAGATGACCGAAGCCCTGAACGAGGAGCAGCAGAACGCCCTGAAGTCGCAGATCCCGATGGGCAGGATCGGGGAGCCGCAGGAGGTCGCCAAGGTCATCGTCTTTCTCGCGAGCGACCTCGCATCGTACCTGACCGGCCAGGTGATCCACATCACCGGCGGACTGGGCATGTAGGACTGGAGATGGAAATGAGCAGAAGAGTTGTGATCACGGGACTCGGCGCGTTGACGCCGCTCGGCAACAGCGTCGATGAGACCTGGCGCGGCATGGTTGAGGGACGAAGCGGAGTCGGGCAGATCACGAAATTCGACGCGTCCGGCTATCCCGCGACGATCGCGGCCGAGGTGAAAGATTTCGACATCCGCGAGTACATCGACAAGCGCGAAGCGCGCAAGATGGACCCGTTTGCGCACTACTCGGTCGCAGCGTCCATGCAGGCGATGCAGGATGCCGGGCTCGGCGAGGGCTCAGTCGACCCGGAACGAATCGGCGTCGTACTCGGGATCGGGATCGGCGGGTTTGAGACGCTCGAGAACTCGTACGAGGCGCTTTTTCTGAAGGGGCCGGAGCGGGTGCCCCCCATGACGATCCCCAAGCACATTGCGAACGAAGGGCCGGGGAACGTCGCGATCGCGCTCAACTGCCAGGGACCCTGTTTCACGGTCACCACGGCCTGCTCGTCGGGCACGGACGCGATCGGCAGCGCCTATCGCCTCATCAGGGACGGCGTCGCCGACGTGATGATCACCGGCGGCGTTGAAGCGTGCATCACGAAGCTCGGCGTCATGGGCTTCTGCGTGATCCAGGCGCTCACCACGGACTTCAACGACCGGCCCACGGAAGCTTCGCGACCCTTTGACAAGGACCGCAGCGGTTTCGTCATGGGCGAAGGAGCGGGCATCTTCACGGTCGAGAGCCTCGAGCACGCCCGGGCCCGGGGTGCACGGATCTACGCGGAGATCACAGGCAACGCGATGACGTGCGACGCGCAGCATCTGACCGCCCCCCACACGGAAGGCCGCGGAGCGATCCAGGCGATGCGCCTCGCGCTGCGCGAGGCCGGCCTCGAGCCGGGTGACGTCGACTATGTGAACGCGCACGGAACGAGCACGCAGATCAACGATCCGTTCGAGACGAAGGCGATCAAGGCGGTGTTCGGCGACCGGGCGAGCGCGCTCAAGATCTCGTCGACGAAGTCGATGACCGGGCACTGCATAGGCGCGGCCGGAGGTATCGAGGCGCTCGCCTGCGTGAAGGCCATTACCGAGGGCATCATCCCGCCGACGATCAACCTGCATGAGCCGGACCCGGAATGCGATCTCGACTACGTGCCCAACGAGGCGCTCCCCCACGAGGTAAGGGTTGCGATGTCCAATACGTTCGGTTTCGGCGGGCACAACGGCGTGCTGGTCCTGAAGCGGTTCGAGTAATCAGCTCGCCCCAAGGAAGGCGAGCAGCTCCGGCTCCCACCCCATCTCGAAGGCGAGGTTGAACATCGAGTAGCGACCCCGAAGATACCTGACCCACTGAATCGAGCGACCAACCCAGTGGGCGGGGATCTGCGGAAGATGGTCTTCGATTCCCGCGCGCACAAGCGCATCGAGTCCGCGCTCCGCATCAGTGATCGCGCGGTCGGCAAGCGTGATGATGGTCTCACGGTGCGCCGCCAGACGCGCCCGTCGATCGGCGATCGCGCGGGCGTCCAACGGCGCCCGCGTCGTCTCCTCCTGCATCTTCCCCAGAAAGGGCTGCATGTCCCGCGGCACCAACTCCTGCCATCGGCAGTCGAGCTCGTGCGGAGCCTCGCCGGGCAGGCTCGGCCCCGCCGATGCGGAGGCGAGGATGCGCCCGAGAATCCAGCGGTAGGCCGCCACGACGGAGCCGGCGGCACGGGCGACGAGTAACCCGTGGTAGTGCCCGGCGGGAGCAGAGTGCCCGGTGCCATCGCCTGCGTCAAACGCCACCTCCCACAGATGCGCCATCGTGTGCTCTGCCGAGGCCGCCGGTCGGGAGGAGCCGAATACACGCATCGCGCGCCCCGTGACAAGCAAGGCGTCGAGCGCCGCAAAGGCGGCCCGCCGCAGACCTTCCCGACGCAGCCGCGCCAGCGCATGGCGTGCGACGCCGGCACACCATTCGGCCTCGCGCGCCGAGAAGGCCTCATCCGTCATCAGCGCACCGAGCTGCCAGTCGAGTCGGGCAATCACCTTCGCGACGAGGTCACCAAGGCCGGCAAGCGTCAACGCGCGAGGCGCCTCCGCCACCACCGGGGGCGAGGCGAGGATGACCGAAGGTACCCGCGACGTTGGAGTGCGGTGGTACCCCGCAATCCGCAGCGCCGACCGTGCAGAGGTGTAGGCGTCAACGCTCGCGGCCGAAGGGACGCAGAGCAGCTCGAGATCCGCCTGCTCTGCGGCGTACTTCCCGATGTCGGTCAGCGTCCCCCCGCCGATGACGACCATGGCGCGGCTTCCGGCCTCCGCGGCTTCTCGCGCGATCCGCTCGGCGATGTCGATGTCCGGCACCACGACAGGACTTCCCGGAAGGATCGTCGCCGAACCTCCGGCAATCGCGTCCACCAGCTCCGGAGCCGCAGCGGCGGTATTCTCGTCGGCGAGCAGCCGGATCCGCCCGTCGAGGGCTCGGGCGGTGGAACGCAGCAGGCGGGCCAGTTCTGAGGGAGAGCCGGTGACGACTTTCGGCGACGGCGCAAGGCGGCGGGTCACACGTCGGTATCTGGGGTACAGGCGAAGATGCTCCATTGGCTTCGAACAAAGTATAGTGGGGAGCACGCGTGCACTCAACCGGTGATACAGGGACGGGCTGCCGACGTGCGGGTATCCGCCCTGCCCGGCGATGAGGTATAAAGAGCAGGTGGTTTCCACGGAGCTCATCACCGTTCCGGAGCTGCGTCAGCAGGTCGGAACGGACCGCATCTGTCTCCTCGACGCGCGCGAACCGGAAGCATACGAGCGGGGGCACATCCCCGGGGCAGTGAACCTGCACCCGGCACGGCTCGAGCATTCGGTGCTGCTCGACTGCGGCAAGGAGGTGCCCAACCAGCTCCGGGCCGCTGAGGAGTTCACCGGCGATCTGCGTGCAGCCGGCGTGTCGAACGACCGGGTCGTCTGCGTGTACGATGAAGGAGGCGACTACCTCGCCTCCCGGCTCTGGTGGGCTCTGGATGTGGCCGGTCACCAGCGGCATCGTCTGCTCGACGGCGGGTTCTCGGCGTGGGTTCGTGAGGTGCAGGCGGTCTCGACCGAGCAGCCGCCGGCCGCCGGCGGACGCTTTGTGCCGTCTCGCGTGAACCACAAGCGGCTCGACTTCTGCGACGTCATCACGGCCATCGACGACCCTCATGTCGTCATGTGCAATGCTCTCGCCTTCGAGTCGTACCTCTCTGCAACGATCCCTGGCAGCGTGAGCTTTCCCTGCACCGAGACCTGGGCCGACGACCGATACCCGCTGCTTCGCAGCCGACACGAGCTCGCCGCGAGGTTCCTCGCACGCGGTGTCAGCGCCCGGGATCAGGTCATCTGTTTCTGTCGCGTGGGCTACAGCGCTTCGCAGCTCTACTTCGCCGCGCGGTACGCCGGGTTCCCGCATGTCAGTCTCTACGACGGCAGCATGATCGACTGGAGCGCGCGCGGCGGCGACCTCGTACCAGGTGCCGGTTGACCTATGCCGGATCTGGACTGTCGTGCGGCGGGTCAAGACTGCGTGCCTGCGCTTGCAGCCCTGAATGCGGCGCTGCTCGAGCAACAGCGCGTGCCGGTCCGCCTCGAACAGGCGGAGCTGGAACACCGGATGATGGGGTACTTCGCCGACGGGTACCAGGCGGTGCTCTTCACATGGGATGGCGAGCCTGTCGGGTACTGCCTGTACCGGCTCTACCCGAAGTACGCTCACGTACGGCACTTCTATCTGGACCAGACCGCCTCACGGAAGCTCCGGATCTCCGACGCGTTCGATCTCTTTCGCGACCGCAAGCTCGGCGACTACGCGTCGGTCCGCATCGACATTCCGGAGACCGCCAGAGAGTCGATCGGGATATGGGAGTCGATCGGCTTTCGACCGCGGAGCAGACGGCTGGAGCTGCAGACGGCGACGAAGCGGAAGACCCGCAAGTCATGCGGCGCCGTGATCTACCGGAGAATTCTCAGGAGACCATACTATCTCGTCGTCCAGCACGGAAACGGCGGCCACTGGGGGTTTCCCAAGGGGCACGTCGCGGCGAACGAAACAGAGATGGATACGGCCCGTCGCGAGATAGCCGAGGAAACCGGCCTGCAGGTGGGATTCCGCATTGGATTCTACGAGCGAATCTACTATCTGACGCCGAAGGCTCGGCGGAAAGAGGTCGTCTACTTCCTCTCGCGGGTCCGTCGCCCGCGCGTCCGTCCGCAGGCCGGTGAGATCATGGCCGTTCGATGGCTCCCATACCGGAAGGCGCGCGTACAGATCACGTACGAGAGCGCCAGGCTGGTGCTCGACCGGGCACACGCGTTCGTCACGGAGGTCGACGAGTGACGCTCCGTGCGTGGCGCAGCCGGCCTTGCACGAACCGGGCCATGCCCGGTACTCTCTAGGTACGAGCTGACAGCGGCAAACGGCGACCGACTCGCAGAGGCGGAGCGGAACTCGTGCCGAGTGCAGACTCCAAGGAGAGGTGTATGAACCGAACAACGACGCCTGCGTCCGTGTTCCGCAAGTGCTTCGAGTGGGAGGCAGCTGCGAAGGCACGGGAGAGTGGGTTATACCCCTTCTTCCGCCCGATTGGCGAGGCTCGGGGGACGAAGGTGATCATCGAGGGGCGCGAGATGATTATGGCGGGGTCCAATAACTATCTCGGGCTCGCAACCGACCCGCGAATGAAGGAACGGGCAAGGGCGGCCGTCGAGCACTACGGCACGAGCTGCTCCGGCTCACGATTCATGAACGGGACGCTCGCGCTCCACGAAGAGCTCGAGGTTCGCCTGGCGGCCTTCGTCGGCAAGGAAGCGGCGCTTTGCTTCACGACGGGCTACCAGACCAACCTCGGGTCCATCTCGGCACTGGTCGGCCGGGGAGATCATGTCATATCAGACAAGTTCAACCACGCGTCGATCATGGACGGCATCTTCATGACTATGGGGATGAACCGCACGGTGAACGTCCATCGGTACAAGCACAACAACATGGACGATCTGGAGAAGGTGCTCGCCGCCATCCCGATCGAGGAATCGAAGCTGATCGTGACCGACGGCGTGTTCTCGATGGAGGGGGACATCGTAGACCTGCCCAGGGTCCGCGAGCTCGCCGACCGCTACAACGCCGCGATCTACCTGGACGAGGCGCACGCGCTCGGAGTGGTCGGTCCCACCGGACGCGGATCCACCGAGCACCATGGAGGCGCCGATCTCGCCGACCTGATCATGTGTACCTTCAGCAAGAGCTTTGGATCGATCGGCGGGTTCGTCGCGGGCGACCATATGGTCATTGACTACATCAAGCACTTCGCGCGACCGCTCATCTTCAGCGCGAGCATTCCCCCCGCAAACCTTGGAGCAGCGATGGCGGCTCTCGACATCATGCAGGAGGAGCCCGAGCGCGTACGTCGTCTGCAGCAGATCGCGCAGAAGATGATCGCCGGTTTCAGCGATCTCGGGTTCAACGTCGGCACCGCTGAAACGCCGATCGTCCCGCTGGTGATCGGAGACAACGACAAGACGTTTCTCTTCTGGAAGAACATGTTCGAGCGCGGTGTCTACGTGAACCCGGTCATCAGCCCCGCGGTACCGCCAAATCGTTCACTCATCCGGACGAGTTACATGGCCATCCACGAGGATCACGAGCTCGACACGATACTCGAGATCGCCGGCGAGGAGGGTCGGAAGGTCGGGATTATCTGAGCGGTTGACACGGGCAGGAGCGGGAGCGAAAATGCGCCGATGCGTGTAGGTTTCATCGGCACAGGGAACATGGCGTGCGCGCTCGCGGCGGCGATCGCCGGCGCGGACTCGAGCGTCGGCATCTGCGGGTTCGACGTAGGACCCGAGCAACTCGCGAGGTTCACCTCGCAGATTCCGGGGGCCGTTCCGGCATCGGACAATGTGGAGGTTGTGAACAGCTCAGACCTCACCGTCCTTGCGGTGAAACCCCAGGGCGTACGGCCCGTACTCGAGGAGATTGCCGACACGGAAGCCCTCATCGTGTCCATACTCGCGGGGATCCGGATTGCCGTTCTGGAGGCACATCTCACGCGCGCGCGGATTGTGCGCGTGATGCCCAACACTCCGGCCCTTGTAGGTGAAATGGCCGCGGCGTACGCGGGCGGTTCCCGCGCGGACGCCGACGACCTCGAGCTCGTGGGCACGCTACTGTCCCATGCGGGATTGGCAATCCGGCTGCCGGAGGAGCTCCTTGACGCGGTGACCGGCGTATCGGGGTCGGGGCCAGCGTTCGTGGCACGGCTCATCGACGCATTCACGAGCGCGGCAGTCGCCGCCGGCATCCCGGATGCGGAGGCTGTCCGGCTTGTGCTCGCGACGTTCTCCGGCACCGCACGGCTGCTCGCTGAGAAGCAACTCACGCCGCAGGAACTGATCTCCATGGTCAGCTCACCCGGGGGTACGACGGTGGCCGGTCGCGCCGTACTCGAGTCATCCAATCTGGAGAGGGTAATCCGGCAAACGGTCTGGACGACGACGGCACGGAGTCGGGAGCTCGGCGACGAAGGAGCCCGGAAATGAACATGTCCGACCAGGTTGCCGCGGCACGAGCGGCATTCTACCGGCTTGCGGCATCGCCGGCGAAGACGAGGGACGCGATCCTTCTGGCCATGGCGGACCTGCTCGGGTCCGAGAGCAGCGGCATTCTCGCCGCGAATGCCCGGGATGCGGCGGCCGCCGAGGAGTCCGGGCTCGCGGCACCGCTCTACAGGAGGCTCGTCCTCACTGAGGCGAAGCTCCGGACGATGGCGGACAGCCTGCGCAGCGTGGCCTCCCTGCCGGATCCGATCGGGACGACCGAGCTGGTTCGAGAGCTCGACGAGGGGCTCGAGCTGCGGAGGATCCGCGTCCCGATCGGGGTGATCGGCGTGATCTTCGAGTCCAGGCCGGATGCACTCGTCCAGATCGCGTCACTCGGGATCAAGAGCGGTAACAGTGTCATCCTCAAAGGTGGAACCGAGGCACGGGAGACGAATCGCGCGCTTCACTCGCTCTTCGTCCGGGCGATCTCGAGCGTCACGCCATCCGGCGACGGAGCTCCACTGTCCGACGCGCTCCAGCTGGTGGAGACGAGGGAACAGATCAGGACCATGCTCGAGCTCGATGCCGGAATCGATCTGATGATCCCGCGCGGCTCGAACGATCTCGTGCGGTTCATCCAGCAGAACACCCGCATACCGGTACTGGGCCACGCCGACGGCGTCTGCCACCTCTACATCCACGGCGATGCGGACGCCGCGATGGCCGTGAGGCTTGCGAAGGACGCGAAGACCCAGTACCCGGCGGTCTGTAATGCGATAGAGACGCTCCTCGTCCATGAAGGGGCCTCGCATACACTGTCGGCGATCGCCCGGGCGATGCCGGAGGTCGAGCTGCGGGGCTGCGAGCGGACGCGCTCGCAGATCGACGCGCTGCCGGCGGATGAAGACGACTGGGATACCGAGTACAACGATCTCGTGCTCTCGGTCCGGATCGTTGACTCAATCGACGAGGCGATCGCGCATGTCAACCGTCACGGTTCTCACCACACGGATGCGATTGTGACCTCTTCGCCGGACGCGGCGGACCGGTTCCTCCGCGAGGTCGACTCGAGCTCCGTCCTCTGGAACGCGTCGACCCGCTTCGCCGACGGCTTCCGCTACGGACTGGGAGCCGAGGTCGGCATATCGACGGGGAAGATTCACGCCCGCGGACCGGTCGGCCTCGAGGGTCTCACGACGACACAGTACCGCGTCGTCGGAGAGGGCCACATCGTTGCCGACTACGCGGACGGACGCAGGCATTTCACCCACCGGGATCGACAGTGAAGATTCTCGTCAAGGTCGGCAGCGCGCTCATCAGCGAAGGGCCCCGCGTCCGTTTCCCCTGGCTGGCGCAGAAGGTGTGGGAAATGGCGGCGCTCGCGGGTGAGGGACACCGATTCCTCATCGTCAGCTCCGGAGCGGTGGCCGCCGGCATGGAACTCCAGGGACGGACCGTACGACCGAAGGAGATCACGGAGTTGCAGCTCCTGTCCGGCATAGGTCAGGTGCGGCTCATGACCTACTACAAGGATCTGTTCCGTGAATGGAACATCGCCGTTGCCCAGGTCCTGCTGACGCACCACAACTTCGCGAGCGACCGCGAGCGATCGACGGTCACGCAGATCATCCATGCCTACCTGCGGGACGGAGTCATTCCCGTGGTCAATGAGAACGATATGGTCGACAAGGAAGAGTTCGACTACCAGAAGAGCTTCTCGGACAACGACATCCTTGCCGCCCTCGTTGGCGCGAGCGTTGGGGTAGACCTTGCCGTACTGCTCACCGACGTGGACGGGCTCTACGTGACCGACCCGAAGAGAGGTGAAGACGTGAGGCTGATCAGCGAGGTGCCTCGCGTGACGGCAGAGATCGAGGCGATGGCGAGCGCGGAGGGCAGCGCTCTGGGCCTGGGCGGGATGCGCTCCAAGGTCGCCGCGGCTCGCCGGCTGACCGAGGCCGGAATACCCACGCTGATCGCCTCCGGGAAGTACGCGCTCGCCGACATCATCGATCGACGGTCGCCGGCCACCTCGTTTCTGGCTCAACGTCCAGGCTCCGCCCCGTAATCCCGTAAGCATCGGCCGCAAATCGTCCGATACCTATGAGGAGACGGCGGAGCACAATGGGTCAGATCGACGAAATTGCGGATCTTTTTCGTGACATAGATGAGCAGGTTGACCTCAACGAGAGTCTGCGCGTCCTGACGTCGTGGATCGAAGCACGAGCCGGCGTCACGGACGCACGCATCGTCTGCAGCGACCGGGTCGCGCTCGGTTCAGCCGACGGTCTGGTTCCCAGAATAGCGGCGGCGCAGGCGGCGATGCTCCCGCGGGAGATCGCGATCCTGAACGGCAAGAGCCCGCTTCCTCACCATGTCTTCGGTGATGCCGTCTCATCGCCGGTGACCGTGTACGCGCCGTTTTCCGGACGCAGCGGTGAGATGGCCGGGGCAATTCTGGTCAAGGCCGCCTCCGCGAAGAGCTTCGTGAAGAGGCATCAGGCCCATCTGCAGATTCTCGCGTCAAAGACGCGTGACCTGGTCGATCTCACATCGCTGCGTTCGACGCCGGATCCGGGTCGGTCGACAACCGATCTCACGCCGCTGGTGATCGGCAAGCTGATGGACCTGGTGCAGCTGCCGGTCTACCTCTTGTCGAGCTCGGGCGAGTTTCTCTTCGTGAACGAGCGGTTCCTCGAGCAGTTCTGTTACGCTGATCTGGAGGAGCTCAACGAGAGGCCTGAGGTCTTCATCCGCCAGGCGAACTGGACCGAACAGTTGCAGCGACTGACAGGACAGTCGGAGTTTGTTCCGCTGGTCACCAAGATCAGGACCGGCACCGACCGCGTTCGCAGCGTCTTCGATTTCTCCATGCTCATGGGCAAGGACATCCTGGGGATCCTGGTTGACGTCACCGACTTCGTACAGATGAACGAACGGCTGAAGGACGCGCTCGAGGGCCAGACTCGCCTGAACGAGCAGCTCTCGGCAGCAACAGGGATGCTGCAGAAGACCCAGGCAACGACCATGAAGAGTCTGGCCAAGCTCGCCGAGTACCGCGACAAGGAGACGGGAGGACATCTGCAGCGCATCTGCGAGTACATGAAGCTGGTCGCAATCGAGCTCAACCGCGAACAGCCGTACTCCTTTCACGTCGCTAACAACTATGCGGACGACATCTTCCTCTCCGGGATGCTTCACGACATAGGCAAGGTAGGAGTGCCGGATCAGATTCTGCTGAAACGAGGCCCGCTCGAGAGCGATGAGTGGGAGACCATGAAGAAGCACACCCAATGGGGGTATACGCTGCTCAACCAGGCCGACCACGAGCTCGGCGAGCAGAGTTTTCTCACGCTTGCATCCAGAATCGCCCTGCACCACCACGAGTGGTACAACGGCGCCGGATATCCTCACGGTCTGAGTGAAGAGTCGATTCCGCTCAGCGCCAGAATCGGCGCGGTCGCCGACGTGTACGACGCGCTCACCTCACGGCGGCCCTACAAGGAAGCGTGGAGCCATGACCAGGCGGTGACCGAGATCGGAAAACTCAGGGCGAAACAGTTTGACCCCGCCATCACCGACATCTTCCTGAGCCTTGAGGAGAAGTTTCGCGAGGTCCGAAGCCGCGTTCCTGATGAGCCGTTGATCAGCTGAGAAAGGCAGCGAGCGCCACGAACACGCCGGCCGTCCAACCGAGCATTCTCGCGGGCTTGTACTCGGCACCGCCGGGCCCTCCCGTCAGTGCATCATACTTCTCCCACAGGTGCCCGGTCACCGAGTACTGCTCGCTGACCGTCTCGAGATACGACCGCGCAACGCGCCTCGCATCGTCGTCGTACCCGTAGCGCGCGAGGCCCAGACACACCATGAGCTGCATCGGGGGCCAGGCGTTCGGATAGCCCCACTGAAACCGTTCGGCCTCTGCGCTCCTTTCGCATGTGGATACGCCGTGGGGCGCCTGAAGACGGGCGAGGAGTCGAACGGTGCTTCTGGCCTCGCCTTCAGTGGCGATGCCGTATGCGAGAGGCCAGAAGGACGCCGCGTTCGCAATCGCGGTCGGCTCGTCGCGGACGTAGTCGTAGTCATTGAAGCACCCGAGCGCCGGATCCCAGAGGTAACGTCGCATTCGGGCGACTCTCTCTGCGCTGCGCGCGAGCCACCGGTGCTCATCGAGGCCGAGTATCCGGGAGAAGAGCGCGAAGTTCCGCTCGTACTCGTACAGGTTGCTGTTCAGATCAACGGGAAGGTGATCCGCGCAGCGTCCACGGAAGCGTGGCGTGAAGTCATGCCCGCTTTCGGCCTCCGCGACGTAATGATAGCCGGTCTCTCGCATGGCTTGAGCGTCGGCATGCTCGAACCCGAGCCGTTGAACCAGCGTTGTCCTGTAGAACTCGGCCAGATCGTGGTCGGTCGCCGAGTGAAGGTAGCGGTTCAACCCGGTCGCCGTCACGCGGTGGGTCATCCAGAACCGGTACTCCTCCTCCAGCGGCTCGTACGCAGCCCGCAACCATGCGCGATCCTGGATCTTCTCGTAGACGTCGCGCACCATCATCGAGAGATAGGGAGGCTGCGAGCGGTTCAGATGGTAGACCGCGTTGCTGTTCGGAACAAATCCGAACTTCCGGACGAGGTAGAGCATGTTCTGGACGTTGAACTGGGCCAGATGGACCCGGTCGTGGCGGATGAGGCCCAGGTTCGTGAAATAGGTGTCCCAGTAGTAGAGCTCCTGGAACCGATCGGAAGCGCACGGTACGGTGAACTCATGCGGAAGATAGAGACGCGGGTGGGCATCATGTCCGACGGATCGGACGGTCGATTCCCACTGTCCGCGAATCGAGCGGAGCACCGGCTCAACACGTGCCTGCAGATCGTCCATGGGCCCATTATGACGGCCTGTGCCTGCTGTGCAAGCCTCTCCGCACGCGATGCGCCGGCGCGAAGCCCGGGGTCAGCTGATCACGCATCCTCGCCGATACTGAGAGGGTGAGACGACTGCACCGGTTCTCGCGCACTATGACGGTTCTCGCCGTGTCGATCGTGCTTGCGTCTTCGTTGGAGGCGCAGCGTATTCCTCCTGTGGAGGCCACGTCGACCCCGCTGCACTGGGCGGCCGAGAACGGTCTGCTCGGGATGGCCTCCGGCCTCATCGCGAACGGTGCGGTGGTCAGCGCCCCGGATCAGTTCGGTCGCACACCGCTGCACCTGGCCGTGAGATCGGCGCCGATGATCGAGCTTCTGCTCGAAGCCGGTGCCGACGTCAATGCGACGGACATCTTCGCCCGCACGCCGCTTCATGAGGCGCTCCCGCACCCGGAGAGCGTCCGAACGCTGCTCGAGGCCGGCGCCGATATCGACGCCAGGGACGCCTTTGGAAACACACCGCTCGAGCGCACGCTCAGATACGGAACCGGCTCGAGGAATCTGAGAGTGATCGAGCTACTGATCGCCTCCGGCGCGGGGGCACCCCGGGACCGTTGAGTCGACGCTACTCGAGGGGAAAATGCTTCCAGGGTCCGTCGACGAGCCGACGGTGATCCCCGAACGCATCGATCTGAGCGATCTCCTCGGCTGAAAGCCGGATGTCGCAGGCCGCCAGATTGGCCGCAAGATGCGCCCGACTCGACGCCTTGGGTATCACGATCATCCCTTTCGCGAGCAGCCACGCGATCGCTATCTGCGCAGCAGAGGCGTCGTGCGCCTCTCCTATCCCGGTCAACCGGGAGTCCGAGAGCACCTGGCCACGGGCGATGGGGCTGTACGCGGTGATCCGGATATCGAGCGCTTCACAGGTCTCGAGCAGCGTCTTCTGGAAGAGCAGCGGGTGAAACTCCACCTGGTTCGTCACGATGGGCGCCGGGCTGATCTCGTTGACCCGAGTTACGAGTTCAGCGTTGAAGTTGCTGACTCCGATCGACCGGGTGATGCCTCGTTCAACCAACTCGTGCAGGGCGCCGAGCGTCTCGTCGAACGGCACATCCCTGTTCGGCCAGTGAATAAGGAGCAGGTCAACGTACTCCATCCCGAGCTGCTTCGGTATCTGCGTGCCGAGCTCGAGGACCTGCGGACGAGTCTGCTTGCCGAGCGGAATCTTGGTCGTCACGAAGAGCTCTTCGCGGGGGATTCCGGCGGCCGCGACGCCGTCCGCAACCTCCGCGTGATTCCCGTAGGCAAAGGCTGTGTCGATGTGCCGATAGCCCATCGCAAGTGCCTCAGTCACGCTCCGGGTGCACTGTCTGCCGGTCAACTCCCAGGTACCGAGCCCGAGTTGCGGAACCGTCCTGCCGTCTCGTAGTCTGATCTGTGTCATAGCAGAAGGCTACCGCGAACGGCAACCGGGGTCAAAGATGCTACCGGCGCTCGGACTTGAACCGAGACGGTGTTGCCACCACCAGATTTTGAGTCTGGCGCGTCTACCAATTTCGCCACGCCGGCATGGGCCTCAATCCCGTAAAGCTATGCTCGACGGGTGCACGTGTCAATGCTCGATCCGGCTGCGCCCGATCCGGCTGCGCCCCGTCGAGGGAGAGGTCGACGAGCGCGAGATCATGCCACAGGTCCCGGTTCCTGTCATCGATCCCTCTCGGTCGTCTTGCGCCGCATGAACCGACCGTGTATGCTCGGAGACCAAGGGGCATGACCATGTTCACGATTCGAACCATGAACAAGATTTCGGAGAAGGGTCTCTCGCAGCTGCCGTCGGACCGGTACACGGTTGGCGATGCCGTAGAACGGCCGGATGCTCTGCTCGTACGCAGCGCCGACCTGCACGGCGAATCATTCGCGGACAACCTGAAGGCAATCGCGCGCGCCGGAGCGGGAGTCAACAATATTCCGATCGACAGGTGCAGCGAGGCCGGCATCGTCGTGTTCAACACGCCGGGAGCGAACGCCAACAGCGTGAAGGAGCTGGTGGTCGCCGGACTGCTGCTTGCCGCGCGCCGGATCCACGAGGGCATCGGTTGGGCCCAGGAGCACGCAACGGACCCGGACCTGGGCAAGCTGGTCGAGAAGGAGAAGAAGCGGTTCGCCGGAACGGAGATCATGGGGAAGACGCTCGGTGTGGTCGGACTCGGAGCGATCGGCGTCATGGTCTCCAATGCGGCAACGGCGCTCGGGATGCGGGTAGTGGGGTATGACCCGTACATCTCGGTCGTCTCTGCGTGGGGCCTCTCACGCACTGTTGAGCGGGCGCAATCACTCGATGAGCTGCTCGCGCAGTCGGACTACCTCACCATGCACGTCCCGCTGAACGACGACACGAAGGGGATGATCGGTGCCGCACAGCTGTCGACAATCAAGGAGGGCGCACGGATCCTCAACTTCGCACGAAACGGACTCGTCGACGAAGAGGCGCTGATCGGCGCACTCGACTCCGGGCGCGTTGCCCGCTACATCACCGACTTCCCCTCCGGACCTGTCGCCGCGCACGCGAGCACGCTCCCTGTCCCCCATCTTGGGGCTTCCACCGAGGAGGCTGAGGAGAACTGCGCCGTAATGGCAGCAACGCAGGTCGGTGACTACCTGGAAAACGGCATCATCACGAACTCGGTCAACTTCCCTGAGTGCAGGCTCGAACCCTCGGAGCACCAGCGGATCCTGATCGCGAACAAGAACATCCCGAACATGGTGGGCCAGGCTACGACGATCCTTGCGAACCACTCAATCAACATACTCAACCTCCTGAACCGCCACCGGGGCGAGCTCGCCTACAACATCATCGACATAGACGGTAATCTCACGTCGGGCGCGGTGGAGCAGCTGCGCGCGATCGACGGCGTGATTTTCGTCCGTACGATCCAGCCGACGCTTGGTTCGTGAGGGTATCTTGAGCGACATGAATACGAACACCCGTACGCATGCGAGGGCGGCAGGGCGGACGTTCCTGCTCGCCATCCTGGCGGTCTCCGCGATCCTCGTGCCGGCCTGCGCGGAACCGGCGCGCGACCTGCCTGAGGGACTCTACGCCGAGATCGCCACCAGTCGCGGCGATATCCTCATTCGACTCCATCCTGATCGGGCGCCGCTCACCGTCATGAGCTTCGTGGGCCTTGCCGAGGGCACGGTCGACAACGAGCACGCTCCGGGACGACCCTTCTACGACGGTCTGACCTTTCATCGCGTGGAGCCCGGGTTCGTGATTCAGGGTGGTGATCCCCGCGGCGACGGAACCGGCGGACCGGGCTACCGTTTCCCCACGGAGACTCATCCCGAGCTCCTGCACGATCGGCCGGGCGTGGTCGCAATGGCGAACTCGGGCCCGGACACGAACGGGAGTCAGTTCTACATCACGATGGGAGCCACCCCGCACCTTGACGGAGGCTACAATGTCTTTGGAGAGGTAGTCGACGGGATGGACGTCGTCACCCGGATCGAACCGGGCGACAGGATGCGCGAGGTGCGCATCCTCAGGTCCGGAGATGCGGCCGCCGCCTACGCTGCCTCGACGGAGCGTTTCACGGAGCTCATCGGGCAGATCGAGGAGGAGCGCGCGGCAGCGCGCCGCATGGCACGGGACGAATCTCTCAGTGAGCTCCGCGACCGTTACCCCACGATGCAGGAGGACGACACCGGGCTCCTCCTCGCGGTACTCCGCGAGGGAACCGGCGAACCGCCTCAACGAGGACAGGCAGTCGAGCTCCATGTCGTCTGGTCGCTTCCCGACGGGACCCAGCTCGACAGCACGAGAGATCGCGACACGCCGCACGAGTTCGTGTATCTGCGTGATCGCCTCATCCCGGGACTGGAGACGGCGGTCGGCACGATGAGAGTGGGTGAACGAACGGTGGCGGTTGTCCCACCGGAGCTGTGGAGCTCAGGACGTCCGCCGATGATCCCGGCGGACAGCTACGTCGTCTTCGACATCGAGCGGCTGCGGTAGCGTCCTGCTCGACTCCCGGTACCCTGCACGCACGCGGTCTACAGGTACGGCGCGGCGAGCCGCACGATACCGTCGCGGAGCTTGACCGGCAGCGATCGGCCGTTGACCTCGGCGAGCGTGAGACGATGCGCACCGGCGATCCGCTTCTCGATCTCGTCGGTCAGCTGCCGGGCAAGCTCGGAGCCGTAACACTCGATCCCGAGCTCGAAGTTGAGACGCAGGCTGCGCGGATCCCAGTTCGACGAGCCGATCAGGCTCAGCTCCCCGTCCACAACCATGAGCTTGCTGTGGTCGAAGGGCGCCCGGGTCATCCAGACCCGGCAGCCCCACTCCAGCACCTGCCACATCTGGGCCATCGCCGCCCACGCAACCATCTTGAGGTTGTTCTGCTGCGGCAGCACGATGTCGACCACGACTCCCCGCAGCGCGCAGGTGTTCAGTGCGGCGATCAGCGCCCTGTCCGGCAGGAAGTAGGGGGTCAGGATCCGCACCGATCGACGAGCGACGGCAAGCGCTCCCTGAAACGCCATGCTCATCTTGTCGAGGTCCTGATCGGGCCCGTCGGGCACGACACGCGCGTAGACATCCCCCGGGCCGGGCTCCGGCCGGGGAAACCACTGGTCACCGGCAAGGAGCTCTCCGGTGGTGAAGTGCCAGTCCTCGACGAAGACCGCCTGGAGCTGTTGAACGACCGGACCGAGCAGACGGAAGTGCGTATCCCGCGTGGGGTGCGCCGGGTGGTCTCCTATGACACAACCGGCGCGGACGTTCATTCCACCGGCGAACGCCGTTCTTCCATCAACGACCAGTATTTTTCGATGGTTACGCAGGTTGAGATACGGCGTCCTCCACGTGAACAGACCGGACATGAACCGTGCGGTACGCACACCGCATTGCGCCAGGCGGCTGGTGATGGGCGGCATCGAGTACCGGGCGCCCACGGCGTCGACGAGCACGCACACGTCCACATCCCTGCGAACCGCTCGGACGAGCGCATCGAGAAACCGTTGCCCGGCCGCGTCGTTGTCGAATATGTAGACGCACATGCTGATCGAACGCTGCGCCCGGTCTATGGCGTCGATCATGGCGGGGTAGGCCTGATCGCCGTCGAAGAGCGGCTCGACCGAGTTTCCCCTCAGGAGCTGAAGGCGGGTGAGCGACCTGGCAAGCTGCGCCATGTCGGCGAGGTGCCTGCCTTGGGGCGCCAGCTCTGAGGCAAGGCTTGCCGGCGAGCAGGAGAACGGTTCGAGGTCCCTGAGGAGCCCACGCTCGTGCCCGCGCTGGCCGGACACCCGTCTGCGCACACGGTTGATCCCAAGCAGGACATAGAGCAGCGTCCCCACGAACGGCGCAAGCCAGATCAACCCGACCCATGCAACGGACGCGCGGGAATCGCGTTTGTACAGTATTGCGTGCCCGGTCGCGACCGTTGAGACCACGAGACCTGCAACGGCCGTCATCAGCGGCCAGAAGGTCTCAAAAAAAACCGACAGCGAGTTCATGCCTTGATCACTATACCCCATGGACCGCGGTTGCGCAGCCGCTTCGTCTGCGCATCGGCCCGGACTACAAACTCGGAAGCTCCTCGAGCAGAAGCGTGAGACGGTAGGCGGTGCCGGGCCAATCGGGTTGCGTCAGCTCCGCCCGAATCTGATGCGCGAGCAGGTCGACAATGCCGAGCCCAAGACCGGATGCGCCCGGTTCGGTGCGCCCTCCCGGCCCGGATCCGTTGTCGGCAACCAGGAGCGTGAATCGGTCGGACTCCTCGTGCAGTTCAACGGTGATCACTCCCTCCTCCAGATCCGGAAAGGCGTGCTTCATTGAGTTGGTGATGAGCTCGTTGACGATCAGGCCAATTGGAATCGCGATGTCGATCGGCACTACGACGTGGTCGAGCGCCATCCGGGGATCGCCCACGGCAGCTGAACGCGGGATCGAGGAGAACACGCTCTCCACGAGCTGCCGAAGGTAGACCGCGAGATCGACCTCACCGTACCGCGATCGCGCGGCAAGCTGCTCGTATACAAGCGATATGGAGGTGATGCGCGAATGGATCTCGTGCAGGAGATCGGACTCCTCGCCTTCGACATCGGGCGTGGCGAGAGAGACGAGACTCGAGATGAGAGAGAGCGAGTTCCTGATTCGATGCTGGAGCTCACGGTAGAGCGTTTCCTGACAGCGAAGCGCGTTCTGCAGCTGGTCCTCCGCCTCGCGGCGGGCTGCGATCTCAGCACGGAGGTACCCAACCGTCTCACCAAGGAGAGTCGTGTTCTCGATCCAGAGACCGATCGAGACTGAACCCTCGCCATCCTCGATCCGTCGACACGTCACCCGGTAGTGCGGGAGAATGAGCGTTCCGTCGGAGAGGGCCAGCAGGCCGCGATGGACGCTCCCGTTGAAGACAACCGGAGCTCCGGTCGTCAGAAGCTGTTTCATCCGCAGCTGGTAACGGGGTCGACCGAACTCGGGCAGCACGGCCGCGAGGCAGCTGCCGAGGACGCGTTCGGCCGGGGTTCCGCTCCAGCACGCGAGGGTGTCGTTCCAGAGGCGGATCACCATCGCGGCATCGAGCACGACTATCCCGACGGGCGACGCATCGACCAGCGCGGACTGCGGGCCACTGCGAATACCGTGACCGACCGCCGATCCCTGCATCACCGGCCTCTCTCACCGCTCGACGCGCGTCGAATGATCACCTGTGCCGGAGCAGGGAGCGCCTCGCCGCAGACGATCTCCCCGCGAAGAAGGTAGGCCCGGCAGCCGTACGGAACGGCAAGCTCGTCCGCGGTCATCAGGGCAGGAACCTCGAACCGGTAGGTTTCCGACAGCGCGCGCCCGGCCTCGGCAAGGACGGCGTTCAGGACGATGTTCGCGAGTTCCAGCGAGGTGTCCGTCAGGAGGGAGAGCACCTCTGCATCGTCGGCCTCACCGCTGCCGAGCAGCGATACCACCAGCGCGCGGGCGGCGGTGCAGTCAAGGGAGAGGGCCGCGAGTCCGGGCGATCTGCCCTCGAACCGCATGCCTACCGCTATCGTATCCGGGAGGAGCTCGACCAGATCAGTGATGCCGACGACAGGTTCGAGGAGAGAGACGGGACCGGGAAACATCTCCTGAAAGACTGTCTGGGCCTCGCGCCACCCGTCCCGCAGCGCTTCGAGCAACGCCGCATCGGTCGCCATTGGTTCCGGAGCCAGCTCAGATGTCATCGGCCGCCACCGGGATCGAGTCGAGCGTCTTCGAGATCACGTCGGCTCTCGCAGGCTTGCGCAGGAAGGCGTGGATCGGGTAACGCCGACACGCCCGCCGAGTAGACTCCTGCGCGTCTGCCGTGAGCACGACGACCGGTAACCGGTAGCCCCGACGCAGCAACTCGTCGAGAAACTCGAGCCCGCTCATCTCAGGCATGAGCAGGTCCACGAAGACGACGTCGGGCTGCTCACGCTCGAGGTACGCGAGGGCCTGCCGTCCGCCGGCGACTCGGCTCGCCTCCCATCCGGAGGCTGCAATAAGCCGTCCAAGGATCATCTGAGCGACCCGTGAATCATCAATGATGAGTGCGCTTCGCCGCCGGGGTTCTTCCATCACCATCGCCATAGTACGCCCCGGCACCCCTTCACGCTATCAGCAGAGATCGACACGGCATGTAGGAATTCTGCCTACACCCCGGCTGCAACGGTCGGCCGGAACGGGTATGATGAGGCGGGAGGACCAATGAACACGAGAGATCGCCTTTTGCTCCTCGCGGCCGAGGGGAGGCCGGCGGACGTCCATCTGCCGGCGGCCTTCTTCCTTCATTTCCCCGAAGACTGCCACACGGGTGACGCCGCCGTCGGGAAGCACATCGAGTACTACCGGGCCACCGGGAACGACCTGATGAAGGTCCAGTACGAGCACAAATAC
>SKZO01000311.1 GCA_007127335.1 Spirochaetales bacterium
GGTCTCACGCTCTACGTAAGGCCGCTGCTCAGGAACACACCCGGCCTGCCGCAGCTCAGCTCACCTGAGGCGTTCGCTCGAGCCGCGGACGATCCTGCGCTTGCGAGGTGCGATCTGTACAGCGTCGTCGCGTGGGACCACGTCTCGTGGCCGGGAAACGACTTCTACGCCGGTGCACGCTCGACCGACGACGGCGTGAAGGCAGCGGCAACCGACTCGATGTTCGCCCTCACCGGCTTCCGCGGTCACTACGACGCGTCGACGAACACCTACGCCCCGCCTGCAGACGTCGGGACGTGGGAAGAGCTGGTTTTCCAGAACCGTCTCCAGTTGCGCGCGACCGGAAACGTGACGGTGGTCGGGTAGATCACGATCGCAGACATCCATGCATATCCAACCGCACCTCGATCGCCTGCTACGAGATCCGTCAGGCCTCCCAAAAAAACCATAATGTACTATTGAACTATACGAGTACATTATTTATACTACACCCATGGCTGAACGCCAGAGCGAACGCAAGCAGCGCAGAATCCTCGAGGAGGCCGAGCGGCTCTTTCTGAGCCTTGGTCTTCGTGCAACGTCTGTGGACGAGATCGCCGAAGCGGCCGGGGTGAGCAAGGTGACCCTCTACAAATACTACGGCTCAAAGGAAGATCTCTTCGTCGAGTGCGTTCGCAGGATCACCAATCGGCACTACGCGGAGCTCGAGGCGGCGATCGCGGCAGAGGCGACCGCAGCTATGAAACTCGCGTCGGTCTTCCGGCACAACATCCAATCGCGTTCCCGCTACCAGCCCGCCTTCGTCAGAGACATGATGGGGATCCCGCACATATGGGAGCGGGTGCGCGTCTTCCGTGAGGCGAAGGCGACGGCTCTCATCACCTCGATCCTGGAGGAGGGCGTCGCGACCGGCGAGCTTCGCGACATGGACCTTGGGCATACCACCCGGCTCATCATGAGCTTTGGCGATATCGTTCCCAGGCTTTATCCCTATGAAGACGAGCGGGAGGCAGAGCGCTTCCTGCAGAGTCTCTACGATTTTCTGACCGGTGCGGTGACGTACCGGTAGAGGAGGCCACATGCATCTGGAAAGCTCATTCGGCAGGATCCACTACGAGGTCCACGGTCCGGACCCGCGGGACCGTCGCGCGCCGGACGCGGAGCCGCTGACGGTGCTCTTCGCTCACGGCGTGACCATGGATCAGCGCACCTTCGCTTCCCAGGCCGACGCGCTCAAGGATCGTTACCGCGTCGTTCTGCTTGATCTGCCCGGCCACGGCCGCTCGCAGAAGGTCGACCTGAAGACCGACTACTCGGCACGGACCGCGAACGCGATCAACGAGCTCCTGAACGAGCTCGACGCGCGACGGGTCGTCCTCGTCGGTCAATCGCTCGGCAGCACTCTCTGTCAGCGTGCCGCCTCGCTGTCACCCGATCGCGTCGTGGGATCGGTGCACCTTGGCGGGTGGTCGCTCTACCCGCGCACTTCGCCGCTTCTGTCGCTGCTCAAACCGACGATCGCGCTCTCCATAGCGCTCTTCCCGCGAAAACCGCTCTACTCGCTCTTCGCCGCCCACAAGGCGCTGAAGCCGCACACGCAGGCCTATCTGCGCGAAGTCGCTACCGCCGCCGGGAAGACGCATATCCTCCGGCTCACGCTCGACATGCTCAGGGACATGACGACAGGAATCCCGTGTCGCCTCGAACACCCCATGCTCATCTGCCACGGTGACCACGAGGCGGGCTTCATCCGGCGACACGCCGCGGTCTGGCACGAAAAGCAGCCGGGAAGCTCCCTCGCCGTGATCGAGGATGCGCACCACATCGCGAACCAGGACAACCCGCGCGGGTTCAACGAGAAGCTGATCGAATTCCTGGAGTCGGTGGGGTAGACCACGCCTGAACGAGGACGACTGCTGAGCGCCGTCCTCTTCCAGCCCGGATCGGACGACACACCGACGCCCATCCGGCGGTCGTGAGTACGATGAGGGTCACCGCCAGTCCTCCGATCAGCGACAGCTTGCGATCGATCGGCATGAAGATCCAGAACGCGGTCCAGAAACTGTCGAATGACCGTCGCAGATCGAAATGAGCCGGCAGAGACAGCCTTCCTCCACCGGTTGAGCTGAACAGGGCGACTTCCGGATTCTCGACCCGATTCGGTGTCTTCCCTGCGTATTCAACCCAGATATGGGTCGGCGATACCGCGATCGAGTAGGGAATGCCGTGCGCTTCGAGGATTGAGGCAAGCACGACGAGGCGTGTCTTGCAGTCACCGGCCATCTTCGCGAATGCCTCGTCGACGGTGGGGAAGTACCACGGGACGTTGTACGTGACCCAATCGTACTGGTACGGGAACTCCGACTGCACCCTCGCGTCTATGGCCCGGGCATCCTCAAGACCGGCCGTCGGACCATCGAAGAGAGCCGCAAGAGAGGCGTTGATCGGGGGACGAAAGACGCGGTAAACGCTCTTTGCCAGATCGGTCGGATTCGGATACAGCGTGAACAGGATCCAGACGGAAGAGAGAAGGAGTACTCCAAGAACCCGCAGCCCAATAGCGCGTTTCATCTGTCTGCCCATCCCGTCTGCACTCCACCCGCTCGACGATTGTCAGGATCGCGTCGGCATACTGTCAAGATACTGTCAAGACAATGTCCAGGTAATGTCAAGACCGTGTAAAGGAGAAGACCACCAAGCCCGGCCGTGGTTACGCCGGACCGGTTGCCGACAGCCGGGATCATTTGCCGTCCGGCTGAGAGCCCGGTTACAATGATCCATCCCGGAGAGTGCGGCGCTGCCGCCGCCGGAAGGAGCACACATGGCCGAACTCAGAATCGCCACAGATGGACGACCCCTCGCCTCAATCATCACTCCGCATCACCCGAGCCCCCAGGAGCAGTACGCCGCCGATGAGCTTGCCCACTACCTGAGGCTCATGACCGGAGCTCATATCGTATGCGTTGCAGAGCCTGCAGCCGAGGATACCCGGACCGGTAGCCCTGGCCCCGTCATCGCGCTCGGCGCCGCCGCGTCACGCTTTGGGGTGCGAGCGGACGACGGTCTTGGTGAAGACGGATTCATCGTGCGCAGCGGCGAAGGCGGCATCGGGATCGTGGGCGGCCGGCGCGGCATCATCTACGGCGTCTACGAGCTCCTCGAGCAGACAGGGTGCCGCTTCTTCACGCCCCGGTGCGAGCGCGTGCCGTGCGTCACGAACCTTTCCATACCGGCGCTCGACCTGCGGCAGGTGCCGGTGCTCGAGTACCGGTACCACAACTACACCGATTTCGTGCGCAACCCGCGCTTCGCCGTGAAGAACCGCATCAACGGGCCTGTGCCCATCAAGGACCGGTTCGGCGGGCGAATGGATTACCACTGGTTCGTCCACACCTTCGAACACATCCTCGATCCGGCGGAGTGGTTCGGTTCGCACCCCGAGTACTTTTCCATGGTCGACGGCAAACGGGTGAGCGAACGCACGCAGCTGTGCCTTTCCAACCCGGACGTGCTTCGCATCACGATCGACAAGGTACTCGCGGCGCTCGAGTCGGATCCGGGAAAGCGCCTGATCTCGGTTTCCCAGAACGACTGGTACAACTACTGCACCTGTCCGGACTGCGCCCGGATCGACAAGGCCGAAGGGAGCTATGCCGGAAGCCTCATCCGCTTCGTCAACCAGGTTGCAGAGGCGGTCGAACCCCGCTTCCCTGACGCGATCATCGACACGCTGGCCTACCAGTACAGCCGGCCCGCTCCGCGGACACGACCCCGGCACAATGTATGCGTTCGGCTCTGCTCCATCGAGTCGTGTTTCGCGCACCCGCTCGATGCATGCGACGATCCGTCGCGACGGGTGGTTCGCCCGGACGGGAGCCGATCGAGCTTCATCAGGGACCTCGAGGACTGGGCAAAGGTCTGCGACCGACTCTACATCTGGGACTACACGACCTGCTTCGCGCACTACCCGGCGCCGTTCCCCAACTGGCGAGTCCTGCAGCCGAACATGCAGGCGTTCGTCAGGAACAATGTCAGAGGCGTGTTCGAGCAGGCGTGCGGCGCGGTGGGAGGCAGCACGGACCTGAACGAGCTGCGCGCCTATCTGATCGCGAAGCTGCTATGGGATCCGGATTGCGATGTCGACCGGCACCGTGAGGAGTTCGTCCAGACCTACTACGGCGAGGCTGCACCCATGGTGCAGCAGTATCTGGACACGATCTGCGACGTCGTCGAGCAGCGTGCAATCCACGTCGGGTTCAACGACCAGTGTGACCAGGCGTACCTGAGCGACGATCTGCTCGACCGGTACGGGTCGATCCTCGATCGTGCGGCCAGGGCCGTGTCCGCAGATCCCATTCGCTCAATGCGGGTTGACCGGATCAGGCTGTCCATCCGGTGGGTCAGGCTCAAGAACCGGGCGATGCGCGACGGCGTCCGCGACCAGCAGGAGGTCGTGCGCTTCTTCACCGACTGGAAGGCCCATGGCCTTACCCGGATCGACGAGTGGGTGAGCGCCGAAACCACGCATCACGCGCTTGTAGCCGGCCTCCGGCGCGGGACCGAGTTCTACGACCACTGGACCGCGGAGGGCCCCGAAGAGCTGTGATTTCGGCCGGGCCCTTCCCGCCAAAGGCGGAGTGGTTCAGTCCCGGGACATCCAGTACGGACGCACCGTCCGGAAGGTTGGCGCGCGCCTCGAGGTAGTTCTCGCGGTTGATGATCCGGTCCTCGTCCCCCATGACCGAATGCACGTGCAGCCCACTCGCCGTCAGATCGCGGCATTGAACGGCGCCCGTGCCAGGTAGACAACCCGCCCGGTCCGCTCGGCAAGCAGCACGAGTGCGCGCAGATAGCTCTCAGGCGCAACCAGTCCACCGGGGTAGTAGATGACAGGCGCTTCTGAGTCGCCGGGAGCCTCTGGTGCCTTCGGCTCGATCACCAGGTGACGTCGCTCACTTCGTACGCTCACCGCCGGATGCGTGAGCGCGGCCTCCAGGGCGCCGCAACGATCATGACAAGCCGGCGGTGCTGCGGGATCACGGGGATTCCTTCGTCCGGGCCATGGGAGACACGGCGTACGCCCCGAGCCCGGTCCCTGGAATCGGGTACGCGGCAGTCATATCTACACCTTGCGCACCATAGTCAGCGTTATCGTCGACCCGTCGCGCGCGATATCTATGGAATCGCACATCATCCCCACGAGCGACATCTCGTTACTGTCGTCGGTCTCACCGGTGAGCTGCCAGTAGTAGTCCTCGAGCTCCGGCTGGCGTTCCACGACCATCCGTTTCGACAGCGCAGCGAACTCCTCATCGGACATGTCGACCCCGGTGCAGGTGACCGTGATCCGGTACTCACCGGGGACCGGGTCAACACGGATTTCGGACCGGGCATTGTAGTTGAAAAGAAAGTACGTCAGTATTTCGTCGACGATCTTCGCGATCTTCTTCGCTTCGTGTTTCATTCCGTCTTCCTGCCCTGCTTCAGCGCGTCGAGGATGGGCACCAGAAAGGATGCGACGAATCCCCCCGCGAAACCGTTGTTGTAGAGGTTGATCCCTCCGTGCAGCACGCCCACGTTCATGACGATCGACAGGTGGAAGAACCCGGCTGCTATCCCGGCGAGCGGCCCGTACTGCCCGGCGACCGGCGCGAGCGTCGTTCCAAAGAGCCCCGCGATGATCACGACCGTTGTCGTCGGCTCCCAGACCTTGACGAGCGACGCCAGCACGACACCCGCGAGCACCGGAACGCAATTCAGCGGGTGCTTGCCGAACGCGGCGAACCCCACGACCGTCAGGATACCACCAATCACCGGACCGTTGAAGTGTCCGCGCAGCAGCAGGACGAAGATCGCGCTGATGATTCCCATCACGCCCATGTTCACCAGGCTCGCGCCGGGCCCGCCAATCTGCACGAAGTCGCTGACGAGTCGGCCGCTCGAACGATAGATGCGCGTGATACCGTCCCTGAGACCGCCCTCGCCCCGCCCCGCGACGACGACTCCCACCACGATCAGCGCCACGAATACCACGCCAAAGAAGACCTCGAAGAATCGGTCGAGATGGTCCACGAGCGCAACTTCCGCGACGATGTCGAAGCGGAAGCTCCTGAACACCGCGACGAAGAACGAGCCGACGATCCCCCCGGTGAAGCCAATATTGTAGATGCTGAATCCGTCGTGGAACCGGAGCATGTGCGAGGCGAGCGGAGGGAGCACGAAGCCCACCACTGCGCCGAGCACCACGCCCAGGACGATACCCGTACCGGCGGGAAGACCGGCTGCGAACGAGAAGTAACTGACGAGCGGAGCGAGCGTCGTTCCAAACAACGCGATCAGGAGGCTGTTGCGAAACGGAATCCTCTGGGCCCGCGTGTACAAGAACACGCCTGCGAGGATCGGCCAGATGTTGTAGACGTTCTTGCCGAAGAACGCGAACCCGACGACCGTATACACTGCCGCGATAAACGGTCCGTTCACCTGGATGCCGGCACGTTTCATGAGCGCGATCGACAAGAGTCCGCAGAGCCCTGCGTTGATCATCGTCGCGCCCACACCGCCTACGGCGAGGTAGTCGCTGAGGAGCAGACTCCTTGCGGTGATGATCCGTACGAGCCCCGGCGCCGTCACGGCGACCGGCTCGATCACGATACCGGTGAGAAGCAGCAGCGCCGGCAGCGCCGCGAGGAAGAGATACGCGCCGCGCTCGGTCATGCGGCGACCCGCGCTGGAGACGATGAATTCTGAAACATCGGCCGATTCTACCGGGAACGGGTCTCGTCCGCAAACCCTTCCCGGCGCGGATTCTGCCCTCCGGTGGTCGGTATATTCCTCTCCGGGTCCTTCCTCGCCTCGCCCTGGATCGGTACAATGCCCGGGTGTCGCACCCCCGCGCCCCCGCGCCTCGGGCGCCGCGACGCCAGCGAGGCCCCATGACCGCAGGATTCGACAACGAGAGATACCTCGCAGAGCAGGAAGCCGCCATTGTCGAGCGGATGAAGCGCTTCCCGCATAAGCTCTACCTCGAGTTCGGAGGGAAGTTCCTCTTCGACCAGCATGCGGCGCGGGTCCTGCCCGGCTTCGACCCGAACGTGAAGGTCCGGCTGATCGAGCAGTTTCGCGACCGCGCGGAGGTGATCCTCTGCATCTTCGCCGGCGACATCGAACGGAAGAAGGTTCGCGCCGATTTTGGCATCACCTACGATCAGAACGCGCTTCAGATCATCGATGAGCTCGCGCGGCGCGGCATCACGCTCGCCGGTGTGGTGATCACCCGCTTCGCCGGGCAGGCCGGCGCGGAACAGTTCAAGCGCCTGCTCGAGCGGCGCGGCATCAGCGTCTACACCCACCGTTTCACCCGCGGCTACCCGACCGACATCGACACGATCGTGAGCGACGAGGGCTACGGCGCGAACGAGTACGTCCGTACCGAGCGGCCTATCGTCATCGTTACTGCGCCAGGGCCCAACAGCGGGAAGCTCGCGACCTGCCTGTCGCAGCTCTACCACGACCACCGGGCGGGCCTCGACTCGGGTTACGCCAAGTTCGAGACCTTTCCCATCTGGAACCTCCCGCTCAACCATCCGGTGAACGTCGCCTACGAGGCGGCGACCGCGGACATCGGGGACTACAACCTGATCGACCACTTCCACCTCGAGGCGTACAACGAGCGCGCCGTCAACTACAACCGCGACGTGGACGCCTTCCCCGTGCTCCGGCGGATCATCGAGCGGATCACCGGCGCCGAGTCGTTCTACCGCTCGCCTACGGACATGGGCGTGAACCGCGCCGGCTGCGGAATCGTCGACGATGTGGCCGTGCGGGAGGCGGCGAAGCAGGAGATTCTGCGCCGCTATTTCCGGTGCGCCTGCGACTACCTGATGGGCATGACCGAGAGCGCCACCGTCGAGCGCGTGAGGTTGCTCATGGAGGACCTTCATCTGGCGGAGAAAGACCGCGTCGTGGTGACCCCCGCCCGGCAGGCGGCGAGCGAGGCCGAGCCGACCGGGAAGGGCCATCGCGGCGTCTACTGCGGCGCCGCGATCGAGCTCCCCGACGGCTCGATCGTCACCGGCAAGAACTCGCCGCTCTTCCATGCCTCCTCGGCGCTGATCCTGAACGCCGCCAAGCGGCTCGCGTCGATCCCGGATACGATCGACCTCCTGCCGCAGTCGATCGTGGACGCAGTGGGGCGGCTGAAGATCGGTATCCTCGGCGGCAGGGAGGTGAGCCTCGACCTGGAAGAAACACTCGTCGCGCTCAGCATCAGCGGTGCGACCAACCCGGCGGCCGAAGTCGCGCTCGGCGAGCTCCGGCGACTCGCCGGCTGCGAGGCGCACCTGAGCCACATGCCCGCGGCAGGCGACGAGGCGGGCATGCGCAAACTTGGCGTGCGTCTCACCGCGGACCCCGAGTACGCCGGCAAGGAGCTCTTCGACGCGTGAACCGCGCGACGCAACTCCGCGGCTTCGCGGTGGCTTCGTAGTTACGCCGAGGGGCGCCTGACCCAGTGGGCCCCGCCATCACGGAACAGGGCATGCCCCCACTGGGTCACCGGGCTGCTGCGGGGTTCCGTCCGGCCTTCGGCCGGACCCCTTCGGGCCCTCCGCATCCCTGGCGCGTACGCGACGGGCGGGCCGGCAGCGGCTACGCCAGGGAACCGATCGTCGTAGCAGCATTGTCCGGTCGTCAGCATCCACCTCACATCGACAGCCGGTCGAGCGGACTGGTCACGCCGCAGCGAAGCAGTCTCGTTATGTGGTTCATTCGGCGAAAGGCATCGGCTCTCCTCCCAGGCGGTGTGGTCTGCGGCTCACCCGGCCTGAGAGCCATCCCGGCCGTCGATCATTCCTCGATTGCGAGGGCTACCCGCAACGCTGCCGACAGCTCCGCGTGCTTTTCGTCGCTGAGTGACCCTGCGAAGTCCGTGAGCTCGCTTTTCGGGATGCTGACCAAGCCATCGCAATGGACGGCACTTGCGTGTTTGAGTCCTTCGTCGGGTCCAACGCTGACCTGAGAAGCCAACCCGCTATTCGTGGAGTAGACCGGCGCGCATACGACCGTCGCGTACTTCGAGTCGATGAGCACTTGTCGGCTCACCACCACGAAAGCCCTTTGCCGCCTAGGATCAACCTTACTGGGTTTCCTGACCAGAAAGATGTCGCCGCGGGTCATTCTTCGGCCTGAAACTCAAGGACGTCAAACGCTTCCTCGTTGAGTTCGTCTGCATGCTCATTGATGCGCTCAAGTTCACGCCTGTCCCTGGCGTGTCGCTGACGCTCGCGCAGATACCGCCACGTCGCCTCTTCTATGAGTGCGGACCGATTCGCCCGACCTGTTTCCGCAGAGATCGCGTTCAGAAGCTCCTCGGACAAGGTGACGGACGTCTTCACTTTCATACCACGAATATACCCCCCACCAATGGACGCTGCAATCCGTGTTCGGAGGTAGCCTCTCGCAGCTCGCGCTACCCGGGAGCGCCCGTCCGGATCGTCACTGTTCCTCCCGTGCTTCAGTCCCTACCCGACGGAGAGTCGCAGCGCAGGCGCAGCGTTCACAGGTGGCACGGGCATGCTGGTGGGACCGCACGACGAAGCTCACTTCTCCCCCTCACATCGACAGCCGGTCGAGCGGGCTGATCACGCCGGGCTTTTTCGTTCGGCGACGTGGGTGTA
>SKZO01000179.1 GCA_007127335.1 Spirochaetales bacterium
AATGAGGTCGGCCTGACGGCCAGGGGTGAGCCACTCAAGAAAATCCTCTGCGGTCAGGAGCTCGCGCTCGAGATCGGCAGCCACGGACATGCGCGTCGGCATGCCTCAAGTATACCACGAATTGCGGGCCGACCCTATCCCATGCCGGAACGTGGGTCGGAGCCTTGACTCGATCATCTAGAGAGTTCATTACATAGTCATGTTGATGGTCAACATTCACGACGCCAAGACGAACCTCTCGAGGTACCTGAGTCGGCTGGATCGGGAACAGGAGATCGTGTTGTGCAAGCGGAACCGACCGGTGGCGGTGATACGGCCCATACCGTCGCCGCGGAGCCGGCGTGCCGTCGGTCTCGAGCGTGGTCGGCTGAGCGTCCCGGATGGTTTCTTCGATCCGCTCCCGCAGGAGCTGCTCACCTTGTACGACGGCCGGGATTCGTGAAGATACTCCTCGATACCTGTGCGTTTCTCTGGATCGCCTCGGACGCGCCGGAGCTCACACCGGCTGCCCGCCACCTGTTTCTCACGGCGGAAGAGGTCTGGCTCAGCGCCGCGTCCTGTCAGGAAATCGTTGTCAAACACCAGCTGGGCAAGCTGCCCCTTCCCGAGATTCCCTCCCGCTACACCCCGCGTATTCGGGAAGCAACGGGATCGCGGCCCTGCCGATCGATGAGACCGATGCGCTTCACCTGTCGACCTTGCCGTCGGTCCACCGCGACCCCTTCGACCGGCTCCTCGTGAGTCAGTCGATCTGCCGGGGACTCGTCATCCTCACGCCGGACCCGCTCATCCACGCCTACCCCGTGCGGTGGGAGTGGTGCCCGGGGACCCCGGGAGAACGGCGCGGGCGAGCTTGTCGCGCCGCGGCTGCTTCACGGACGACCGCTCTCCCCGTCGCCTGTTCGAGCGTCCTCGCCGCCGGTATACTGGCGGCTGCGGACTCGGCGTCGGCTTGAAACTGGGAGAGCACTGAGGAGCGACGATGACAGGCGTAGTCGGACTGGGGAACATGGGTAGCGGGATCGCCGCGACGCTGGTGCGGGAGTCATTCGAGACGGTTGTGTTCGATCTCGACGCCTCCCGGATGAAGCCGCTCGAAGATGCCGGGGCGCAAGCGGCGGCGGATGTGACGGGTCTCTGCGCGCGGTGCGAGACGGTGCTTCTGAGCCTGCCCTCGTCGCGCGTGACCGTGGACGTGATCGAACAGCAGGTCGTGCCGGCCGCGCGGGAGGGGATGGTCGTGATCGACCTGGGGACGACCGTCGTCCGCGAGACCGAGCGGCTTGCGGCGCTCCTTCGCGAGCAGGGGGCCTTCCTGGTTGACGCGCCGGTGAGCGGAGGGAGCGCGGGCGCCGCGGAGGGCACGCTCTACGTTTTCGCCGGCGGCGAGCGAGCTGCCTTTGAGGCGAGCCGGAAGGTGCTCGAGGCGATTGGCGGGGCGAAGGTGACCTACTGCGGCGGGAACGGGCGCGGTCAGGTCGTCAAGGGAGTGAACCAGCTCGCCATGGGACTCGTGGAGGCCGCCTATATGGAGGCGGTCGCCTACGGCGTGGCCGGGGGAGTCGAGCCGGGCGTGATCCGGGAAGCCGTGGGTGGTGAGAGCGGGTGGCGCGCGGACGTTCAGCGGATCGCATCGCGGATCGAGAAGGGAAAGGGTGATCTCATGGACACGAAGTACGCCGAGTACGGGTACTTCCGCGACGAGGCAGAGCGCACGGGCTTCGCCGCGCCCATCCTCACCGCGCTCTCCGCCTTCATGTCGCAGTTCCCCGCGACAGGGCGCGATAACATGAACCGCCCCTACCCGCCGCTCTGGTCCGCGCTCTCTGGAGGTGACCGATGATCCGCGGCGACGGCGCGGCATCCCCGCAGGTCGACGAGCGCCTGACCGACGGTCTGCGCTATACGGAGACGATTGACGAGTCGGGCCGCTGGCGCTCGCGGCGTTGCTGCCTCCACCTGGACGGCGAAGAGGAGCCGGTGAGCAGCCTCGTTCTCCACTCGCTTTCCGTGCGCTTCGGCGCGACCGCGCTCCCGGCGGAGGGCGTGGGCGGCGTCCAGACCCGGCCCGACCACCAGCGCCGCGGTTATAACGAACGCCTGATCACCCGGGCGGTCCGCGGAGCGAAGGAGCGCGTCCCGGCGGTCTTCCTCTACGGGATAGAGCGCTACTACAGCCGGTTCGGCTTCGCCACCTGCCTCGCAGAGAGCTCGATCGACCTCTGGGTCCGTCGGACGAAGGGTCTCTCGGCGCCGGCCGACCTTACCGTCAGGGAGGCCGACGAGGAGGACCTCCCGGAGATGATCGCGCTGTACAACGAGCTGCACGCAGCGCGACCCTGGACGCTCGTCCGCGACAAGTCGATGATCGCCTCGCTGCGCCACCGCACCCCGTGGAAGTCGCGCCCGGACGTCCTCCTCTTCGAGCGCTCCGGGTCGGCGGTCGCCTACGCCGCGATCGCACACTACCCCTTCGGCTGGATCGGGCGCGCCTTCACCGTGCTCGAAGCAGGCGCCCGCACCCTCGCCGACGCGCACGCGCTCCTCGCGGAGGCCTCGCGCCGCTGCCGTGAGCTCGACCTCGAGCAGCTCACCATCCACGAGCCGCGCGACGGCACGATCGGCATCGCCTGCCGCGCGCTCGGCTGCACGGTGACCGAGCACACGGCGCCCGACGGCGGCGGGATGGGTGTGCTCCTCGACCGCCAGGCCGTCGTGGACGGGCTCCGCGGCGAGCTCGCCCGCCGCGCGGGCACCCCCACCGCCGCGCCCCACGGCCTCCCCGCGACCGACCGCCTCCTCGCGCCGCTTGGGTCCGGCGAGCTCGTGCGTGACGACGCGACGCTCCTGCAGCTGCTCACCGGCTACCGCAGCTGGGACGAGGCGCTTCTGCTGGGTGAGATCGAGCGGGGCTGGGAGTCTTCTGATCCGGATGGCCTGTGCCGACGCCTCTTCCCCGGCGGTTCGACGTCGGCCCTGCCTTCTCCCTACGCGCACCGGCTTGACCGGTATTGAGGCGCCAAGGGTTTGACCGCGGCGCCGTGCGAGTAGCATCTTTGCCCGCATGACCTACTACACTGCCGCTTCGGTGGGCACGCCGTTCGAGGAAACCGTCACCCGTACCCGGGATCTGCTCGCGGCCGAAGGCTTCGGCGTGATCACGGAAGTCGACGTGCGAGAGACCATGAAGAAGAAGCTCGGGATCGACTTTCGCAACTACCTGATCCTTGGCGCATGCAACCCGCCGCTCGCGCACCGCGCGCTCGAGACTGAGGATAAGATTGGAGTGCTGCTCCCCTGTAACGTTATTGTTCAGGAGACCGACGCCGGTGTCGAGGTGGCCGCGATGGATCCGGTCGCCGCGATGGGCGCGATCGGCAACGAAGCGCTCGAAGGCGTCGCGGCCGAGGTCAAGTCGCGACTCGACCGCGTGATCGCCGGTCTCTCGGGATAGTGGCGCCCGGCGCCCGAGGACCTACCCCTCCCACGAGTCGCGCCACTCGATCACCATCCCGCCGTCTGCGAACTCCACCGGGAGCCACACGTAGCGCGATGAGCGCAGCTCCTCCTTGACCCAGCGGTCGAACATCGCGATCACCCGGCCGTCGGGAGTCCTGAAGAGGAAGGTGCTCTGGCAGTGGAAGGTGATTTCGCTCTCCGGTCCGGTGCAGGGGTTCCCGAGCTCGGTCCACGGGCCGATGATCGAGTCGGCCACCGCGCTGCGGGCGGGGTTCGGGTCCCAGCCGGTGCAGCCGGAGGCGAGAAACCAGTAGCGCCCGTCGTGCTCGATGACCGCGTGCGCCTCCATCTTGCGGTCTACGAATACGCGGTGGAACTCTCCCGCGAACGACTGGTAGTCGTCGCTGAGCCGGCTGACGAGCGTCGTTGCGTTCCAGTCCGAAGAGGCAAAGTGCCAGGCGCTCCCGTCGTTATCCACAAAGACCGTCTGATCGCGGCTGTCGAGGCCCGCCGGCCGAATCGTCTGCAGGTAGCGAAAGGGACCGGCAGGCTCATCCGCCACCGCGACCCCCGTGGCCGCCTGCCGGTAATCCTGTTTGTCAATATGAAGCCACATAACAAATCGCTGGGTGGTATTGCAGTAGACTACCTTGGGGCGCTCCGCGACCTTGGAGGGGTGCATGTCGTGGTCCGGATTGTCGCTGGCCGGAAGCACGACGCCGCGGTTCGTCCAGGTGAGCAGGTCCGTGCTGCTGTAGCACGACACGCCTATGACGTCTACGCGGTGTCCCACCGTATCCGCGGGGCGGTTCTCTGCGTCCTTGTTCTCACCGTACCAGTAGTACACACCGTCGTGGTAGAGCAGCCCGCCGCCGTGCGCCTGGATCGGCCGGCCGTCGGTATCGCGCCAGATCTCATCGTGCCGTAGTCCCATCCGGTCATCCTATTCGCGACCGCCCCGCGGATCAAGCGGTGCGAAGTCAAGCGCCGGCGCGATTCCGGCAGTTACCATTGAGTGGCACCAAACCCGTACGACACCTTGTTCCGAGCGGCATTCGCAGACGCTGAGACGGCGAACGAGCTCACCTCCTTTCTCCTTCCGGAGGCCCACGCAGGCCGGCTTGCGGGTGACGGTGCAGCTTCTGCGCTCAATGGCGACGATCTGGCAACGGCATGCTACCGCGCGCAAGAGGCATCGTAACGAACCGCTGCCGGAGATCCTGCCGGTGGTGCTCTACCACGGGGAGGAGCGGTGGGATGCGCCGCTGCAGTTCGCTGAGCTCATCGCAAACGGTCCGGATTCGCCGCACGTTCCGCACTACCGACCGGTGTTCGTGGACCTTGCGGAGCTTCCGGACGAGCAGATCACCGGATCGTTGCGGGCAGTGCTGGGGCTCGTGGCGCTCAAGTACTCGCGCCTGCGACTGGAACAGAGCGCGATGGACCTGCTGACCGAACTGCTGCACCTTGGACAAGGCGACCCTGCGGTCCGGCATCTTGTTCGGGTGGTGCACCGTATCTATGCGCAGGTGAAAGACACGGGCGAGGTCGATGGGTTAGTGGCCGCTGCATCGCGATTGGGATATCATGAGGTAGAGGATGGCTATATGACGTTCGCACAGGACATGTTGGAGAAGGGTTCTATGCAGTGCAGCCGGGAGGTTCTCGCTCGTCAGCTCGACCGTAAGTTCGGGCTTACGGACGCCGAACGCGAGCGGATCCTCTCCTGCGACGACCGGGACTCCCTCGACGCCGCGCTCGATGAAATTATCACCGCGGACGAGAAAGCCTCGGTCCTGAACACACTCCCGTAATCCCACCGCTTCTTCTCACCGGATTCGCCTCCTCACCTTGTCATGACGGGATTCATGCGCTATGGTTGTTCAGTGACTGAACAACGCGTGCCGACTACCGGCTTCCTGTCTGTTCCGGCGACAGCGAATACCGCGGTACGAGGCGGCCCGGGATCTCCGGTCCGCCGCGGCAGGACGCGCAGAGCGCGGCGCTGTCATTGGCGGAGTTGTATCCGCCTTCCACAGTGTCACAAACACAGATCATCACCAACGATCACGAGCTCGACGTTCTCTTCCAGATCCACCACAACCAGGCGGTGAAGCAGCGCGACATCGCGCACTTGAAGAGGCCTCTCGCTGGGCATGGCGAACTCCATCCTGAAGCGCCTTGCGGGCAAGGGCTTCATCGCGATGCGCAGGGTCAACGCGCGCAACATTCACTACCTGGTCACCCCGGACGGCCGTGGAGTTACCGGCGTGGTCCTTGTTGGCGAGAGCGATCTGGAGTTCCTCGTCGAATGGTGTGCGGAGAAGTCGGGGCTGAGCTTTCGCTAACGGGCCGACGCTCTCTCCCCCGGCCGCTCCCGCGCCCGTTCCGCTGCATCCAACGGCCAGGGGGCTCAGGGCGAGCTCATCCGCGAGTTCGTGGTCGCGGGGGAGACGGTCAACTTCACGGCCGCGCCCGGAGATGAGACCCCGTGGGATGTGCATCTGGCGGATCTGGCGGTGCAGGCGCGAGCTGAATGACCTGCGGAATCGGAAACCCGCTCATAGACGTGGTGATCTCCGGGAAAATCGGGGACGACACTCGGGCGGACCTACGGAGCGCAGGTGGTCTTCGACGTCGCGGACCCATTCGCGGTGGAGCGCTACCGCGAGGACTTCCTCGCGCTCGTCCGCACTTCAGTCGAACCACGCGGAGGTAATCCAGCCGAATGATTCGCGTCACCAACACCTCCACCCTGGCCGGTGTCACCGTGAGCGGTGACTTCGACGATCTCGATGCGCTCGTGGATGCGCTCCACGAGGTCACCGTGAGCGAGTTCAGCGAGGACCTCAACAAGAAGACCGAGCGCTACCTCAGCATCTCTCTGCGAGTCCTGGGGTTCGCCTACGACGTGCGCCACGCCGCCCAGGGTGATCGAGAGGTCTACAACGAGCCCAACGGTCTCCAGGACCGGCACCTGGAGTCGGCCGAAGCGGCGGGACAGACGTTCCCGCAGGCAAACGTCCGCTTCGCGTGCAACGTCCTCTATCCGGAGGCGATCCTCGTCACCATGGCGCTCAATGATCTTGTGAAGCTCCGGATGAACCGGCTTGCCCGATCGCGCTACGGATTCGAGGCGCCACTGGACAGGGCCGTGGTCACCGATCGGTCCATCGCGGTCATCCGCCTCTTCCAGACGGCCTTCACCGGTGCGGTTGCCGAGGTGCTCACGAAGCAGTCCTTCACGCGCTGGCTCAACATTGTGCATGATCGCATGACAGACGTCGTGTCGATCACGCATCCGTTCGTGGATGCCTGGAACCTTCGGTATCTGGACATGAGTCGAGAAACCCGGGCGAAGAAGCTTGTCACGATCACGAAGCGCTTCGCCGAGCACCTGTACGATCCTGAGAACCGGGAGTACCGCCGCGCGATGGACGCGGCGGTGCGAGAGCACGGCTGGGACGAGAGCGACATCCGGTTCGAAGGGCTCGAGTACCCGGAAGAGGTGGAGTGGTAGGCTGTCCGGGGAAGGCGCGATACGTCGATACCCCCTTGAAACTCCGCCTGAAAGCGATATAGTTGTTCACTGATTGAACAAAAGCACGCTGGAGAGACCGACGCGGGTTCGAGTTTCGGCCAACCCGCATCGCCGGCGGAGCCGCGTCCCGCATTTCGTTCGCAATGGCACTGCTGTTTCGAGCGCAAGCAAAGCGGGATCCGTTGACGTCGCACTTGCGAACTCGCTCCAGAAGGCAGTCGGCCTCAGAAATCTGGCTGTCCACGACTACCTGCGCGCGCACTCACGAGCAATCGTCCAGTCTCATGGCTGAAGCAACTCCTGACCACGGGCTCTGTGGTATTCTGGCAGAGATGGCGAACCGACCGGTCGCTCAGCATCAAGAACTCCGCACGGCGGCGCGCGGGATTCGCGATCACTACCCCGGTGCGCGCGTCATTCTCTTTGGTTCCTCGGCGCGTGCTGACTCATTCGGCTCTTGGGGGCAGTTGTGAGAGTCTATGTAGATAACGAGACGGATGCCCTGTACGTCAGTGTTGCTGATGCCGAGGTTCATGAGACGCAAGAGGTGGGCCCCGGTGTTGGGCTCGATTACGATAACGAGGACAACGTCGTTGCTATCGAGGTTCTGCAGTTTTCGACAGGACGTCCGGCGATTTCGAAGGACCGGATCGAGATAGAGACCGCCTGAAGTAGACCGGGACCAAACACGGCCGTCTTCACTCGCGAAGTAGAGTATGGCCGGCATAAGCGTAGAGAAGATCGTGCCGTTTGCTCATGGCCTGATCGACTCGTCTCGCGAGAACTTGTGGATCACCTATGACCCGGAAGCGGACGTGCTGTACGTGAGTCTTCGACGGCCGCATTGGCAGTTGAGCCCGGGGGACGATGGAAGCTGACGGTTTGCTAGGACCGGATACTCTACTTGCCTCACGCGATGCTTACATTCCGTCGGAATCCCATTGGGACCCCGAGTTCAGGAAAAGAAAAGAAGCATGGAATGCATGTCGTGTGGCGGAGAGATGCTCAGGGGTAGCGCACCGTTTCACGTCGATCGGGATGACACTCACATTATTCTCGATGATGTCCCCGCTTGGATCTGTAGCCAATGCGGGCAGCCTATGTTCGAAGAGGAGCAGGTTTCGGAGATCCAGAAGCTGATCAAGTTCGTTGATGAGCGAGCGCAGAAGCTTCACCGGTCGGCGTAGCGGTTTCGCCGAACATCACTGCGGAGCGGAACCCATTGACCTACGGAACAGGAAACCCCTCATAGACGTGGTGATCCGCGTCACTGACGATGAGCTTGCCTCCCTTGGGATCAAAAGGGGATCATGCACCTGGTGAGCGAGGCGGATCAGGCGCGGATTCCGGGCGCGCTCGAGGGCAAGCTACGGACGTATCTGCCGGGGGGGGCAGCGCGCCGAATACGATGCTCGCGCTTGCGGGGATGGGGGCGGAGGCGGTGATCTCCGGGAAGATGGGGGACGACATTCGGGCGGACCTGGACGAGGGGCTGCTCGCGCGGGCGGACTACCTCTACTTCACGGGCTACATGTGGGACACGGAGGTCCAGAAGGACGCGATCACGCGCGCGATCCAAGTGGCGGCACCGGCGGGCGCGAAGGTGGTATTCGACGTGGCGGACCCGTTCGCGGTGGAGCGTTACCGGGGGAATTTCCTGGAGCTGATTCGCGAGCACGTGGAGATCGCGGTGCTGAAGACGGGTAAGGACCGACGCCGGGAAAGACGTGGAGGTGGTGGACACCACCGGAGCGGGCGACATGTTCGCCGCGGGGTTCCTCCCAGGTCTCGCGCTGGGGCACGGCGCCCAGAAGGCCATTGTCCTGGCCGGCGAGCTCGCCGAGCGGGTGATCGCGAAGACTGGGGCGCAGTTCGGCTTTGACGAGATGGGTGCAATCAGAAGCGAGCTTCTGGTCGCGCAGGACCCGACGACAGCGGCTTACGCCCTGTGGTATTGTGACATAGATGGCGAACGTACCGGTCGCTCAGCATGAAGAACTTCGCTAGGCAACCCGCCGGATCCGCGATCGCTATCCCGGTGCGGGGCACGAGCGGGGCGGAGAGCGACGTGGACCTCTGCGTGGCGATAGAGCATCCTGATCGCCGGCGGATCGAGACTGGTCGCGAGATCCGTCCGATTGTCCATGGTCCGCTCGATCTGCTGGTGTACGATGCAACGGTCTTTCGAGACCGGGCTGCTCAGCCCGTGAGCTTTGAAGCAGAGATCGAAGGGAAGGGCAAGGAGTCGTGACGACTCGAGGGTTCGTGAGTGCATGAGTGATGACATGAAGTATTTCGCTTCGGAAGACATCCTCCACATCGCGATACAGCCGGGCCCGGAGTCAGGAAGCGCCGAGATCTCGCCCAACATCACCACCGAGCTGAGTGCAGCAGGTGAGTTGATCGGGGTTGAAATCCTCGAGGCCAGCACGTACATCCGGGACGGGATCCTTGAAAGCGTCCAGGCGAAGCTCCTGCCTCGGAGGTGAAGCACCAGCGCACTTCCGACAGTTATAGAGGGTGTGAGTGACACGAACACCCCCTACGACACCCTGTTCCGAACCGCGTTCGAAAAGCCCGAGACGGCGAACGAGCTCACCCTCGTTCTCCTCCCGAAGACCCACGCAGG
>SKZO01000121.1 GCA_007127335.1 Spirochaetales bacterium
ACGCCGATCCGCGGCGTGCGCAAGCTCATCGCCGAGCGGATGCACCATTCGATCGCGTCAACGGCACAGCTCACCATGGACGCGTCCGCCGACGCACGGGCGATCCTCGCCTACCGGAAGCGGCTGAAGTCCGCGGAGCCGGGCGATACGAACGAAGGCGCGGTCGGCCTGAACGAGATCTCGATCAACGATCTCGTGCTCTTCGCGATCAGCCGCGTGCTGCCCCGCTACGACGCGCTGAACGCGACGTTCTCAGACGGTGTGATCCGCACCTTCGGATCGGTCGACCTGGGATTCGCAGTCGACACACCCAAAGGACTCATGGTCCCGGTCATCCGGGCGGCCGATCGCAGATCGCTCGTCGAGCTCGCGAGCGAAGCACACCGGCTTGCGAAGGACTGCCTCGAAGGCAGGATCAGCCCTGACGAGCTCGCCGGAGGCACGTTCACTGTCACGAACCTTGGTGCCTTTGGCGTTGAGCGGTTCACGCCGGTGCTGAACCCGCCGCAGGTAGGAATCATGGGGGTCTGCGCGGTCACGCAGCGCCCGGCCCCGGACGGCGAAGGGACCATCCCGATGATGGGCCTCTCGCTGACGATCGATCATCAGGTCGTCGACGGAGCTCCGGCCGCCCGGTTTCTGCAGTCGGTTGCCCGCGCGATCTCGCAGATCGACCTCACCCTGGCAGAGTAAGGAAAGGAGAGACATATGCCCCAGTCACAGATCGTGGATCCCAAAGAGGTACGCAGCGCCGGTTCAGTGAAGTTCGGCGAGGTGCCGATCAACGTCTACGCCGCCTCACCGGGCGACGAAGTGAAGCGCTACGGCCCCGACCGCCTCAAGCGCGTGCTCTACGATATGCTGATGATCCGCGAGTTCGAGTCCATGCTCAACGAGATCAAGATGCAGAACTCGTACCGCGGAATCGAGTACTCGCACAAGGGCCCGGCGCACCTGTCGATCGGGCAGGAATCGACGGCGGTCGGCACCTGCCTCGAGCTCGAGGTTGAGGACTTCATCTTCGGCAGCCATCGCAGCCACGGCGAGATCCTTGCGAAATGCTTCTCCGCGATCAGCAGGCTCGACGACGGCGCGATCGAAACGGTGATGCGGGGCTACCTCGACGGCGAGGTGCTCGCGGTCGCCGAGCGCAACGACTACAACGGGATGACCGACCTCGCCGAGAACTTCGTGCTCTACGGCACGCTCGCGGAGATCTTTGCTCGCAGGACCGGCTTCAACCGGGGACTCGGCGGATCAATGCACGCCTTCTTCGCACCGTTCGGCAGCATGCCGAACAACGCGATCGTCGGGGGCAGCGCGGACATCGCGCTCGGTTCGGCGCTCTACAAGCGCATCAACCGCAAGCCCGGGATCGTGATCGCGAACATCGGTGACGCCTCCATGGGATGCGGGCCGGTGTGGGAGGCGATGATGATGAGCGCCATGGACCAGTACCGAAGCCTCTGGCCGAAAGACGTCGGCGGAGCCCCTCCGGTCATCTTCAATTTCATCAACAACTTCTACGGGATGGGCGGCCAGACCTACGGCGAGACGATGGGCTTCAAGGTGCTCGCGCGAGCCGGCGCCGGCGTGAACGCTGAGATGATGCACGCCGAGCGCGTGGACGGATACAACCCGCTCGCGGTCGCCGATGCGATCGCCCGCAAGAAGGAGATCCTCTCAGAGGGACGCGGACCGGTCCTGCTCGACACGATCACCTACCGCACGAGCGGCCACTCGCCGAGCGACGCATCATCCTACCGGACGAAGGAGGAGATACAGCTCTGGGAAGAGGCCGACGCGCTTGGGAGTTTCTCAGAGCGCCTGATCGAGGCGAAAGTGATCGACGAGGCCGAGCTCGGCGCGATGCAGGAGCGCGTGATCGCGAAGATCGAAGGCGCGCTGCGGCTTGCGATCGACGACGAGCTCTCGCCGCGCGCCCCGGGGGAGTTCATCGAGACGGTGATGTTCAGCAATACGCCGACCGACAGGCTCGACGATCGCGAACCCGAGGTGCTGATGCCGCTCGAGGAGAATCCGCGGGTGAAGCAGATCGCGCGCAGGAGCCGCGCCGCCTTTGACGAGGACGGCAAGGAACTCTCCAAGATGAAGATCACCGCCTACCGCGACGCGTTGTTCGAGGCGGTCATCCATAGGTTCTACGAGGACCCCACGCTCGCCGCATGGGGCGAGGAGAATCGCGACTGGGGCGGCGCCTTTGCCGTCTACCGCGGTCTGACCGAGGCCCTGCCCTACCACCGCCTGTTCAACTCGTCGATCAGCGAGGGAGCGATCGTGGGAACCGGCGTCGGCTACGCCCTCTCCGGTGGACGCGCACTCGTCGAGCTCATGTACTGCGACTTCATGGGACGCGCGGGCGACGAGATCTTCAACCAGGCGGCCAAGTGGCAGAGCATGAGCGCCGGCGTCCTCAAGATGCCGCTCGTGGTGCGGGTGAGCGTCGGGAGCAAGTACGGAGCCCAGCACAGCCAGGACTGGACGAGCCTCGTCGCCCACATACCGGGACTCAAGGTGATGTTCCCCGCCACCCCCTACGACGCGAAAGGCATGCTCAACCTGGCGCTGCGCGGTAGCGACCCGGTCATCTTCTTCGAGAGCCAGAAGCTCTATGACATTGGCGAACAATTCCATCCCGGCGGGGTCCCGACTGAGTATTATGAGGTGGAGGAAGGAGAGCCTTCGATCAAGCGGGAAGGGACCGACGTGACGATCGTGACGATCGGCGCGACGCTGTACGTGGCGATCGAGGCGGCCGCGGAGCTCGAGGAGAAGTACGGGGTGAGCACGGAGGTGATTGATGCACGGTTCATCAACCCGCTCAATGTCGAGCTCATCGCGGAGAGCGTGGCGAAGACCGGGAAGCTCCTGCTCGCATCCGACGCGTGCGAGCGCGCGAGCTACCTGCACACGATCGCCTCGCAGATCACGCAGGTCGCGTTCGACGAGCTCGACGGGCCTCCGGTGGTGGTGGGCAGCCGCAACTGGATCACCCCGGCGGTCGAGCTCGAGCCGGAATTCTTCCCGCAGAAGGAGTGGATCATCGACGCGCTGCACGAGCGCCTCCTTCCGCTCGCGGGGCACGAAGTCAGCACGGTGCAGACGGGCGAGGATCTCGTCCGCCGGTACAGGAAAGGAGTATGAGCATGAAGACGACCGCAGTCAGGATGTACGGCAAGCAGGACCTCAGGATGGAGAGCTTCGATCTGCCGGAGATCGCCGACGACGAAATACTCGCGCACATCGTGAGCGACAGCATCTGCATGTCGAGCTACAAGGCCGCCAAGCAGGGCGCCGACCACAAGCGCGTCCCCAATGACATCGCGCGGAATCCGGTGATGATCGGACACGAGTTCTGCGGCGAGCTCGTCAAGGTGGGCGCAAAGTGGAAGGACAGGTTCAAGGAGGGCGAGCGGTTCGGCATCCAGCCGGCAATGTTCTACCCCGACGGCCCTGTCGGTATACTGTCGGCTCCCGGGTACACGTACCAGCACATTGGCGGGGATGCAACCTACATCATCATTCCCAAGGAAGTCATGCTCCAGGACTGCCTTCTGCCCTACCCCGGCAGCGCCTACTTCATGGGATCGCTCGCCGAGCCGGTGAGCTGCATCGCGGGAGCCTTCCACGCGCAGTACCACACGAGCCAGGGGAGCTACGAGCACCGCATGGGGATCGTCGACGGAGGCACGCTCGCGCTCCTCGCGGGCGTGGGGCCCATGGGACTCGGTGCGATCGACTACGCGATCCACACCAACCCGCGGCCGCGACTCATGGTCGTCACCGACATCGATCAGGCCCGGATCGACCGGGCAAAGACGATCTACACGGTCGAGCATGCAGCCGAGCACGGGGTGGAGCTCCACTACGTGAACACTCGTGACATGAGCGATCCGGTCGCGGAGCTGCGCCGGTACACCGACGGCGCCGGTTTCGACGACGTTTTCGTGTTCGCGCCGGTGAAGCCGGTCGTGGAGCAGGGCGACGCGATCCTGGGGAGCGACGGCTGCCTGAACTTCTTCGCGGGTCCCACCGACCCGTCGTTCAGCGCAAGCTTCAACTTCTACAACGTCCACTACGAGGCACACCATGTCGTGGGAACCTCAGGAGGCAACACAAACGACATGCGCGAGGCGCTCGACCTCATGGGCCGCGGAGTCGTCAATCCGGTCGCGATGATCACGCATGTGGGCGGGCTCGACGCAGTCGTCGAGACGACGCTCACCCTGCCCGACATACCGGGCGGCAAGAAGCTGATCTACACGAACAAGCGCATGCCGCTCGTCGCGATAGACGACTTCGCAGCGCGCGGCAGGAAGGACCCCTTCTACGCGAAACTCGCGGAGATCTGCGGCGCGAACAAGAACCTCTGGAGCGAGGAGGCGGAGCGGTACGTCCTCGAACATGCCCCGGATATCACGGCATAGCCCGCACCCTTTCCAGTCGCGGGTATCCCTGGTAGCCTGAAGGCATGACCCGCGGAAGCTCAACGACGCTGTTCACCGTGTGTACCTGCGTGGTATTCGCCATCGCCGCCGTCGCGGCGCATGGCGAACCGTCGCAGGTGACGGTCGCGACGGTGCAGTTCCGCGTGGAAGAAGCGACGTACTCGTCGGTCGGGGCGTACAGGGCCGCGGTGGAGCGCGTGGTGGAACGCGCCGTCGACCACTACGACGCGGATATCATAGTATTCCCGGAGTACCTCAACGTCTTCCTCATCGCGTCGCGCTTCCCGGAGGCCGTCGAGCAGGCATCAACGGTCGAAGAAGCAGCGCACCTCGCCGTGGGCCGCCCGGGGGACGGGGGCGATCGCAGGGCCACCGGACTGCCGGCGCTGCTGCGCCTGGCCGCCGCAAAGACCGCCGGCCAGGCGATCGGGATCTGGCAGGAGCTCGCCGCGAGCTACGAGGTGACGATCGTCGCGGGAACCTTCTTCGTGCCCCCTGAAGAGCCGCACGAGCCCGGACTGCGCAACCGGCTCATCGTGTTCGATCGGACCGGAGAGATTCTCTACGAGCAGGACAAGGTCTATCTCACTGAGGAGGAGCGCCGGGACCTGGGAATCCGGCCGGGCAGCCTTGCCGAGGCCGAGCCGGTGGAACTCGCCGGGATCACGGCAGGCTTCACGATCTGCCGGGACTCGTTCTTCGACTCCTGGCACGAGCCCCTTGACGGCATCGAGGTCTGGTTTGACCTGCGCGCAAACGGGGAGCCTTTCTCACGAGAGGTGGAGGAACGGTTCCGCCGAACGCTGCCGCGTCGCGTACGGGACGCGCAGGCCGACGCCGGTGTCAACGCCACGCTGACCGGATCGTTCCTCGATCTCCTGTGGGAAGGCCGTTCGTACATCGTGGACGACTCGGGCAGGCGGGTCGCCGAATCACGGCGCGTGGCAGGAACCGAGATCACCGCCGTCACGCTCATCGCCAGGGGCGACTCGTGGCAGCTCGAGCGCCGCGGGCCGCAGAACGGCCGGCCGTAGGGCCGGGAGAGCGGACGCTACAGCGAGACGATGAAGGCGACGTCCGCCGCGAGCGCCTCGTCTTCGCCCATCACGCCCCGGACTGCGGCCGGAAACTCGACCATCGCCCAGCCGTCGTAGCCTGTCCGGCGCGCCTCACGGCCGAAAGGCCCGTAGTCGACGATGCCGTCGGCGAGCAAGGTGCGGGGCAGACGTGCATCCGTGGGAGATTCGGGCCCCGACTGCGGCGGTTCCACGTAGTTCTGCAGATGCGCGTGCACACAGCGCGGCAGAAGCCGGGCGAAATCGTCCGCGGTCCGACGGCGCAGCTCCTCCGGCGGCGCGGGGTACGGCACCTGGTAGCACAGACTCACCCCCGGGTGATCGATCTCGTCCAGGACCTTTGCGGCGGAGCTCCAACTCGAGGTCAGTGTTCCGTTGTGGCGCTCGAGCACAACACGGCATCCTTCACGGTCGGCGGCATCCGCGAAGGCGCGGATCTCGTCGTAGATCGCCTCGCGTCGGGGCTCGGGCGTCTGCTCGTACTCGGTGCGCCCGCACCAGATCCTCACGAGCGGACAGCCGAGCGCTCGCGCGGCGGCGAGCACGTAGTCGCCCCGCTCGTTCTCCGGAACGTTCGTGCCCGACGAGCCGTCGGGCCGAAAGTACGAGCCCAGGGCCACCGCCTCAAGCCCTGCGTCCCGCAGAAGCGTCCCGAGCCGAGCGCGAGCGCCGCGGTCGCCGGGCGGCGGCAGGTGCGGCTCACGCCCCCAGATCTCCACTCCGCGCGCGCCCGCGCGCGCAATCGCCTCGATCGCCTCATTGATTGGAAGGTCCTTCATCGCGATGGTACAGATGCCCGCTTTCACTGCCGCCCCCTCTACGCCCGGTTCGAGAGGTCTCGAATGTCGATCGTGTGCTCGAACGGCTCACCGGCGAGCCAGTGTTCGAGCTCCCGCACGCAGTAGTCCCCCATCCGGTGAACCTCCGGTCCGATTGACCCGGCGATGTGCGGCGTGAGCACGCAGTTCGGGAGGGTGTAGAAGGGATGCCCCTGCGCAGGGGGCTCGGGATGCGTCACGTCGAGGTACGCGGAGATTCTGCCCGCGGAGAGCGCCTCCACGAGGGCGTCCTCGTCGATCATCCGTCCTCGCGAGGTGTTCACGAGGCGGGCGCCCTGCTTCATGAGCCCGAGCGTGCGGCGGTTGACGATACCCCAGTTCCGCTCGACGTCGGCGTGGTGCACGGATACGACGTCGGCCCGTCTCATCGCCTCGTCGAGCGACACGGCGGTGACGCCCATCCGCGCCGCCTCCCCGGATGAGAGAAAATCGTCGGCCATCAGGATCTCCAGATCGAAGTTCCGGAGCAGGCCGACGAGATACCGCGACACGATACCCAGACCGAGCAGCGCCACGGTCGTACGGTAGTAGCCTCCGCGGAAGGCGAACTGATCCTTGCGAAACCCGTCCGGCCCGTCGCGCCGTACCCGATGCACGAACGGCCCCACGTCCTTCAGGGCGGCGAGGATACACATGAGCGAGTACTCCGCGGTCGGGATCGCGTTGATGTGGACCGCCGAACAGACGGTCGGATCTCGCTCGACAAGCGCGTCGGTCACCTGCTGCTTGAACGATCCGGCCGCGTAGAGAATCAGCTCCAGATCCGGACAGGCATCGAGGAGCTGCGCGGTGTACGGGACCGCACCCCAGGTGCTGAACACGACGCGCGCGTCCCTGATAGCAGACGCTGCCGCCTCCGGAGTGTTCTTCTGCGGAATACGGCCCGTATCCAGGTCAACGAGCTCCGCGATTCTCGAGCGGGCCTCGTCAGAGAAGACAGCTTCGTAGCGCTCTCGTGGCGCATTGACCCCGGCGCGGACCGGCATCAGAACCGGTACCGCACGCCAATGCCGCCACCGAAGCTCGGCCTGGTCTCCGGGAAGACATTGAGTCCGGGGGCAACCTCGAGAAACACCTCGAGGGGTGCGGTCTCGAACCGGTACTCGATCCCGACGGGAATTCTCGCGCCGACCGTAATTCCGTCTCCCCTGATATAGATGCGCGGCCCTATCCCGGCGTACACGAATATCGTGCCGGGGTCGATACGTTCCTGGTAGAAGTGCTGTTTGTAATCCAGATGCACGTAGAAGGCCATGTCCGAGACGAACGACCAGGCCACCACGATCTCGGCGGCCGCCTGATCCCCGAGCCAGTGCTTCCCGGTCAGCCCGGTCGGTTCGCCAAGGATGACTCCGGCGCTCGTCTGCGCCGTACCTGCAGCCGCGACGACAAGCGCGAGCAACACGATGATACCCGTTCGTTTCATACTCATGACTCCTACGATAGCATGATCTGGCCGCCGGTCACAGGCACCGCCTGTCCCGTCTCGTACGGCTGCTCGACGACGTAGAGCAGCGCGTGCACGACGTCCTCACCGCGACACCCGCGTCCCATGGGAACCTGGGCCTCGTAGTGCGCTTTGACATCGGCGACGCTCGTGGCGCCGGGCACCTTGCCGGCATGAAGATACTGCACGAAGAGGCCACGGTCGGGGTCGGACCAGAGCGGCCCGTCAAAGAAGTTCCCGGGGCAGATCGCGTTGACCTTGATGCGGTCACCCACGAGCTCGAGAGCGAAACTCTGCACGAGCCCGAGACTCCCGAACTTGCTGCCCGCATACGCGCCGTTCCTGTTGCTCCCGGAGAGGCCGCTCTTGGAGTTGATCTGCACGATGTCGGTTGACCGCTCAGCCGGCGCGAACCGGTTCTGCTCCGCCATGTGCTGTGCGCAGTGCTTCGTGCAGAGGAAGAACCCGGTATAGTTCACCCGTGTCACGAACTCGAAGTCCGCGGAGGAGAGCTCCTTCACGCTGCCGGCCTTCAGTACGCCGGCGTTCGAGACGAGCAGGTCGACTCCACCGGCGAGTCTCGTGACCTCAGCGAACATCGCGGAGACCGACGCCTCGCTCGACACGTCGACCGCGACGCCGCGGGTCACCGCGCCGTGCAGGGCGTTGAGCTCACTGGAAAGCGCTGCCGCGCCGTCGAGGTTCAGGTCGGCAATGAACACCCGGGCGCCGTGGCCCACGAGCTCGCGGACGATCTGTTCACCGAACCCCTGCGCCCCGCCGGTGACCACGGCAACCCGTCCCTTCACGACATCCTCGCGCCCGCCAAGGCTGTTGATGAGCGGCTCCCCGGATCGTTCTGCGGGACCCGAAAGCGTGGACCCGACGGCCAGTAAAGGCCCGTCGGCGACACGGATCGTACGTGGAACGGTACCGTGAGTGTTCACGAAGGTCTGCAGCTCGGCAACCGGTCCTCCGGAAGGATCGCCGGAACCATCTTCGCCGTGCACCCTCAGGGACAGATCAGAACCGGCGGACGAGTCAGGGACTTCGCAGAGAGTCACCGCGGGAATGAAGCGGAGCAGGGCGCCGCGCAGCAGCGGGAGTACGGACCCGGAATCGCCAGATTGCATCTCTCTCTCCTATCCGAATGAGGCTATGCCTGAGGCCGCGATCAGCGCGTCCTCAGGGCGGTGCGGATCGATCGCCCTGCCGACCCGGGCGTACGTCTCGATCTTCGAGAACAGATCGCCGGGAACCGGATTGTCCCGGCGGAAGAGCGAATACTCCGGGGACACGGTGGCGAGCTTCTCGTGCGCGATGAGCGCCCAGGTGGCGTCGATGAGGTGGCGAAACTCGGGACGCAGAATCTCCTCGCAGGTGAACACCTGTCGCGAGGAGTTGATATCGACGCCGCTGATCTCCATGAGCCGGTGCGAGCGACACAGGCTCTGGACCCGGCGCAACTGCGCGAGCGTGTTGCGCGGCGGCATATAGGTCACGGCGCGGAACCCGATACGCTCGAGTTCGTCGAACAACTCGTCGAGGTAGGCGTCTTCAAAGGTAGCTGCCTTCTTGTCGCCCGTCGGCGAATCGGCAATGTCGCCGAGATAGGCGTACGCGGAGATCGCTTCAATCGAGTTCGCGAATGCCACCGCCTCGGCGACGGGGATGCATTCATCCTCCGAAGGCTGTTCGAAGAAGGCCGGCAGGAACGAGCTCTTCAGCGCCCCGAGCAGATCGTAGATATAGTGCGGATTGCGCGCGTCGTCGAGAAACTCCTGCAGCCGATCGGGCAGTACGCCGGTCAGCTTGTCCTCGACGAACCGGCGCAGCCTGACGCCGGGCCCCATCCACTCGATGAGCGAGCGGCTCGCGGCGTAGAGGATATGCCGTTCGGTGATCCCCCCCCCTTCCGGGGCGAGTGAGACCACGGTGACGTCGGAGTAGCTCACCGACGGCGCTCCGGCGGCTTCGAGCAGAGCGTTCATCGCACGGGTCTGACGCGCGTTCCGTTCGTTTCGCCGACTGCGTATGGGGGCGAGAAACCCGTCCACCTCGTCGATACGAGTCGTGGGAACCCCGTGAAAGACGATGTAGGCGAGGTTCGGGCTGTCCGGATTGTTGATGCTGCGCCCTTCGATCGCAGTACCGGTGAAGTTCACGCGAATCTCGCACCCCACCGTCCCGCCGATCCCGATCAGACGGCACGCCTGAAGCGTCTCCGGAGCGGCCGCGATCGCATCGTGATCCACGCTGCCGACTGCCCGGAGCCCGGCGCTTCTCGCCATCCATGCCGCGGCGGTCGGAGAGTAGGGGCTGAACGAGTACGTGGTGTGCACGTGGTTGTTCACCTCGTCGGAGAACGGGATATCGCATATGGCGTCGGTGTTCGCCTCCAGGTGGCCGCGCAGCGCGTCAAGTCGCGCCTGCCGGGTGGAGGCATTGAGATCTGCCGGTACGTCCATGATCACTCTCTCAGTCTGTCTATGAGCTCGGCGACGATCGAGTCGGCAGCGTCGTTCCCGACCTGGCAGGTGCCTGCGGACATGTGTCCGCCGCCTCCGTACTCGAGCATCAACTCCCCGACGTTCGCGCCGCAACTACGGTTGAAGATGGACTTCCCCACGCTGAGCACGGTGTTCTGCTTCTGGAACCCCCAGATGACCTGGACCGAGATGTTCGTCTGCGGGTAGAGAGCGTACTTGATGAACCGGTTTCCGGCGTAGATCGTCTCCTCACCGCGCAGGTCGAGCACGAGCACATTGCCGTGAACCTCTGAACACGATCGCGTCTGTTCCTGGAACAGCCGTTCATGCGCCCGGTAGAGCTCGACGCGCTCGCGCACGTCCTGAAGCCTGAGAATCTCTTCGATCGGGTACTCGCGACAGTAGTCGATCAGGTCCATCATCAGCTGGTAGTTGGAGATGCGGAAGTTCCGGAACCTGCCCAGTCCGGTTCGGGCGTCCATGATGAAATTCAGCAGATTCCAGCCCCGGGGCTCGAGCACTTCCTCCATCGTGAACCGTGCCGAATCACCCTTGTCAACCGCCTCCATGAGATCATCCGGCACGTTCCGGAATCGCTTCCTGTCACCGTAATGATCGTACACCACGCGTGCGGCCGACGGCGCGTCCGGATGGATGATGTAGTTATCGTGCTCCGCATTCCGCCGTGATTCCGACAAGTGATGATCGAACGCGAGATGAACGCCCTCTACGTAGGGCAGGTTGGTCGTGATATCGTTGTCGCTGATCGCGATGAGCCCATCCTGCATGTCCTTTGGATGAACGAACTTGATCTCCTCAATGAGATCGAGTTCCTTGAGGAGCACCGCACAGACCAGTCCGTCGAAGTCGCTGCGAGTCACGAGGCGGTATCTCTTTTTGTCGCCCCCCATGCATTCCTCCAGTTCGGGCCATGCTATCGGATAACCGGTGGCAGGTTCAAGATAGCGTCTTCCTTGTCTTTTTCCCAGCGCTCCGGTAGAGTCGGGAGATGATTCTGGTCGGAGATATTGGAGGAACCAACACGAGCATCGCGGCGATGGAGGAGCGGGAGGACCGTTTCGTCCTCCAGGCGCGCGAGCGATTCCAGACAGCCTCAATCACAGGCATACAGGAAGCCCTGTCGTGTTTCGGTGACCGCCACCCCGACCTCTTGCGGGCAGCGAGGCTCTGCTGCCTCAGCGGCGCCGGACCGGTGCGTGACGGCATCTGTCATATGACCAATGTTCATTTCTCGATCGACCGGTCAGAGGTCGAGGAACACCTTGGGATCCCCGTCTTCATGATCAACGACTTCTCGGCGATATGCTATGCGCTGCCGCTGCTCGACACACATCCGCAGATCGACACCACCGTGTTCGCCCACCCGGACGGATCGACTCCGGCACCGCGCGGGAGCGTACGCGCGGTAGTCGGTGCGGGTACCGGGCTCGGGACCGGCTACCTCATCGAGGACAACGGGCACTTCGTCGCACACCCTTCGGAGGGAGGCCACGCCGACTTCGCCTCGCGGGATCCGGAGACCGACGAGTTCTCGCGCTTCCTCCGCCGGCTGTACCCGCTGCAACCGGGCGCGGAGCAGTACGTCTCCGGGCAGGGAATCGCGAACCTCTTCGCCTTCTACTCGGCAACCGACCGGCTCGAACGCGACGAGACGGTCTCCGGCATCCTGAGTCTCCCTCCCACGCAGCGGCCCGGCGCCGTTGCGGCGGCGGCATCGACGCATCCCGGCTGCGCCCGGATCATGAAGCACTTCGTGAGGCTCTACGCCCAGTACGCCGCCACAACCGCGCTCTTTCTCCTTCCCTTCGCCGGGCTCTACCTCGCCGGAGGAATCGCCGCGAAGAACGAGCGCTGGTTCACCGACGACCACCGTTTCATGCAAGCGTTCGAGTCGAACTACAACGAGCGAATCACCCCCCTTCTGCGCGAAACACCGGTGGTGCTGATCAAGGACTATGAGGTGTCGCTCTACGGCGCGGCGCACGCGGCCGTATCGCTTGCACGATGAGGATCATCCGATGAAGAACGAAACACCCACCACCGAGGTGCTCGAGAACATGCGAGAGAAGGGAATCGACGTTGATCTCTCGCTCTCCATCCTCGAGAAGTTCAACCGGGGCGACTTCGACCACCTCAGACCGGTCGCAGTGAGCGAGATGCCGGATGTTGACGGGACGACGGTGCTTGATTTCACGGGAAACCCGACGATCCGACTGCACACGGAACTCGCCGGGAGACGGCTTGGAGATCTGCTGCCGAAGGACATCGTCTCGCAACTCGAAAACCTCGCTACCCGGCGTGAGGGCGCCGACGTCGTGTTCGAACGCGCGGCGCTGCAGGAGCTCGGGCTGCTGCTCATGCCCCGTGTGGCGTATGGTGTACTCAACGGCGGCTCCGCCACGAGCTACGCGGATTCGACCAAGAATCGGACCTTCAGCGAGGAGCTCTTCACGCTGCTCGAGGATACCTTTCATCGGATGTCGGAGGTCAGCAGAGGACGCGCGAAGGGGCTCACGCCCGCCTTCGTGCAACCGGACGGTTCGTTCGGCCCGAGCTTCCTCGAGCTCAAGATGCGGAACCTGCTCGTCACCGCGCGGCGCAGCAGGACACTGCTTGAGGCCCGGTCGCCGGGCAGCAGCAAGACGCTCCCGGACCCGCTTCTCCCGCTCTTCCAGATGACGAGCGTGCATACCGACGCGCAACTCGCCGAGCGGTACGCCGAGTACCGGTCGAGCCCGCTGCTGTCGCGCCTCATGGACGAGACCGGCCTTGACCCCACGCGTGCGCTGAGCGCGGTCCAGCCGATGATCTGCGCCTACACCCACAGCGACGAGGGGCGGCCCAAGCGGGTGTTCGCGCGAGCATGGGGGCGTGAGAACGAGACCCTTCCGCTCCCCGGGGGGCACGGGCAGAGCTTTGCGGTCCTCTCTGACATCTACCGTCGACTCGCCGACGATGGAAAACGGTTCGTCTACCTCGGCAACGTGGACAACCTTGGAGCGGTGCCCGACCCGGTTGAGGTCGCCTACCTCGCGCTGTCCGGCAAGCAGGCCGGTTTCGACTTCGCGTACAAGACTCCGGTCGACGTCAAGGGCGGTGTTCTCGTGTACGACCAGGAAGGCAGGCTCAACTGCGCGGACATTGGGCCGGCGGTGAGCAAGGAGGACGTCAGGACGGCCGAGGAGGCAGGCAAACCGATCCTGTTCAACGCCGCGACGGGGCTCTTCAATCTCGAATACCTCGTGCCCAATCTCGAAGCGATCGCCCGCGACCTGCCCACACGGTTCTCCGACCAGGACAAGGACGCCGGACGCTACTCGCAGGCCGAGCAGGTCACGTGGGAGGTCATTGGCATGCTCGACGACTTCCTCGTCTTCAGCGTCTCCAAGTGGGACCGGCTGCTTGCTGCGAAGCTGCTCTGTGAAACGCTGATGACGAGCGGCATCAGGACCGATGATCCGGCCTATCCGCAGGGAGACGACCCGTCATCGGACCTGCGTTCGACCGCGCGCAGGCTGCACGGAGGTCTTGCAGACAAGCTCGCGAACGAGTACGCGATGCGGCTCGCCGACGACCGATGGGAGCCGGTATGAGCGCGGCGGTCGTCGAGCCGGACTTCGACCGGGAGAGGCTGATCGCCGCGATCGCGCAGGATGCCCACACGCGAGAGGTGCTGATGATCGCGTGGATGGACCGCGAGGCATGGGAACGGACGGTTGCCACCGGGTATGCCCACTATCACTCGCGCAGCAGAGACAGGCTCTGGAAGAAGGGAGAGACCTCCGGAAACGTCCAGCGAGTGCTGGAGATACGAGTTGACTGTGACGAAGACGCGGTGCTCCTGCTCGTCGAACAGTCCGGGCCGGCCTGCCACACGGGAGCGCGTTCCTGCTTCTACCGCGCATCCCGACCCGGGGGCCCCACGGCCCCCTGACAGGAGCTAGAGCATCTTCATCGTGCCTTTCGCGAAACTCAGATCGAGCGCGAGGACGATCGCACCTTCACGTTTGTCGAGGTCACCGGTGACTCCCTCGATGCGCTCGACGATCGCCTGAATCTGGCGCTGGGGTACGAGCGCAAGGATCGTGTGGCTGGTGTTCTTGCTCTCATTCATGAAGCCGATGAACTCTGCGAAGAGGGGCACATTCGAGATGTACCGGCTCATCCCGCTCGACTCGAGAATCGTTGCCCCCTCAACGCCGAACTCGAGGAGCGCCTCGAGGATGTCGTACATGAACTGCTCGACGTAGACGGTCACGAGCAGCAGCTTCATTGCGTCGTCCGGCGCGTCGGCCTGCGGCGCGGCGAGGCTCGGCTGCCCGGCATGACGCTGGATCGTCTCAACGGCAGCCTCAACGGCGCGCACCCGAAGCAGCTCCTGCTTCGCGTTGGTATGGGCAAGGATGCGCGAGACGGCGGCGAGCAGTCTCAGGTGCTGCTGGACCTGTTCGGCGGGCCCGAGGATCACGAAGAAGACCTTTGCCTTCTTCCTGTCCACCGCGTCGAAGGGAACCCCACCGGGGAAGACCGCGAAGTAGACAACAAACCGATCCATGCCCGGCACGCGGGCATGGGGCAGGGCGACCTCCTTGCCGAAACCGGTGGAGCCCTGCCGCTCCCGATCGCTCAGGACCTGATAGATGATCTGCGTGCCCACACCGGCAAGCGCTTCCGACCGCGTGCCGAGCTCCGCGAGCTTGCGCAGTGCCTCCTCCTTGTCTCGAGCCTTCAGACCAACCGCGCATGCCGCCGGGTCAAGAGCGTCTATGAGTTCCATCACTCCTCCAGGTTCAATGCTCGGGATATGGCGACTTTCGCGACCGGAGGGCCGGATATCTCGTTGACGAAGATCGAGAGCAGCACCACGTTGGTCGCCGTACGCACCATATCCGCAGGAAGCCCGGCAGACAGGGCTCCGGACGGCCCTGCAATCTGCCCCAGCTCGCTTGCCGCCTGCAGCAGCAGGACGAGTCCCAGGGCCACTCCCGCCTGGGCGAACAGCCCCATGCCAATCCAGTTCCGGATAACCGGATCGCTCCCCCCGATCCGCGCCCCCAGATACGATCCGAAGTACTTCCCGATCCAACGTGCCGCCACGAACGCCGCGCCGAGCACCAGCACTTCGGGCCCGAACAGGAGCGCGGGGTTGAGCTTGGTTCCGGCGATGACGAAGAAGAGTGCATATACGGGGGGCGTCAGAGGCTCGAGCGTACGGAAGATGCGGGTGTTTCCGGCGCTGAGATTCGCGATCGCCGCACCGGCCGCCATGTTCATGAGCAGCGGTGAGAAGCGCAGCGACACCGCCAGGGCCGTGGAGAGGAAGAGAAACCCCAGAGTGAGAATCATGACCTCGCCCGGATTCGACTGGCGTCGCGTGGTCGCGTAGATCAGGTAGCCTATCACGGCGCCGAGAACCAGGCTCATGCCAAGGTCGGCGAGAGAACGCCAGACAAGGACCGATGTGCGCGACGCGTCGCCGAGCATCGCCGGGACCATCGCGAGGATGACGCCGAAGACCGCAATCGAGACCGCATCACCAAGAGCCACGGTCCCGTTCAGATGGTCGACGAACGGCCCGCGAGCGCGGGTCGCCTGGACGATCGCGATCACTGCGGCGGGCGACGTCGTCGTGGCGATCGCGCCGAGCAGCAGCGCAAACGGCAGCGGGATCGCGAGCAGCAGGAGCGCGCCGGCCGCGATGACGAAGGTCATGGTGAACTGCCCGGCGGTTATCCACCCGACCGACCGATAGACCCGCCGCAACCTGGCGAGCCGAAGCTCGCCGCCAATGGTGAGCGCGATGATGCCCAGCGCCACCTCGGTGATGACGGCCAGCTCCTCTGCGGCGCTCGCGCCGAGTATGGCCAGACCGCCGGTGCCCATGAGCACGCCGGCGAGGATGAAACCGGTGATCTCAGGCAACCGGATCGCGCCGGCGACCCGGGCGAGAAGGTACCCCACGATCAGCATGAACCCGACGGCAAAGAGCGGGTGGGCCCGCAGAAAAGACATGAACGCGCCGTTGTCCAGGAACGCAGGTATAGGCATGCTACTGAGTGGGGATTATGCCGGACACCGCCCGCTGAGGCAAGAACTACGGCTGGAAATCCTTGAAGAGCATGCTGTGCTGAATTCCCCGGTTGTTCTGGTACTTGCCGCTCGTGTACGGATCATAGTCACCCTCGATCGTGTGATAGAAGATCTGGCAGATCTGGACCCCACCGTAAATCCGGATGGGCTGCACGCAGAAGATCTCGAGCGTCCAGAAACCCTTGAAGCCGACGTCTCCGAATCCCGCGGTGATATGCACGAAGAGCCCGAGCCGGCCGATCGAGCTGCGTCCCTCGAGCATGGGCACATAGTCGTCGGTCTCCGTGTACTCGACGGTTCGTCCCAGATAGAGACGGTGCGGCTCGAGGAGCAGGCCGTCTTCGGGGATCGTGATCTCATCTGAGAGATTCTCGACGCGCATGTCGAGCGCCTTCGACCGGTAGACACGAACCCGGTCGTGGAGCGTGAGATTGTACGAGTTCGGGTTCAGACGCGCACGATCGTACGGATCTATGACGATCTTGCGCCCAAGATTTCGCTCGATCTCACGACCGGAAAGGATCATGGCAAGGGAGAGAAAAAGGGCCCTCGCGCACCTGAAGCTCCCCCTGCGGGGGTCAGGGAGCGAGGGCCGTCAACCTAGGTAAGGTCGCGGGGCTTGCGGCCGGTATTTCCAGTCTTGTCGCAGACTGCGAAATGCTTCATCTTGCCGTTCTCAAAAACCGACTTCATGACGATCTTGCCACCCCAGCGGCTCAGGAGCTGCTGAGCGCCCTCACGACGAGCGTTCTTTGAAAGGTTTCCAGCTGCCATACATCCTCCTCGTGGGCGATAATTTCGGTAAGATACGGGCAGCGCGACCGCCTGTCAAGCGTCCTGATGCTCTCTCCGGCTGTCTATCGTCGCGGCGCGCCGAGCTGCTCCAGATGCCTGACCATGTGCCCGCGGACGTTCGCGACATGCCGCCCCTCATGCTCGTGCAACGCCGCGAAGTACCGCCTTCGCACCTCAGGATCCCGGAGCAGACCGCCGTAGGAGACGTGCAGCAGCTGCCGACAGTTCGGGTCGTCGAGATAGGCCGGCAGTGCCTCGTCCCGCTGATCGGCAAGAGGCACGATCGAGTCGGTATCCGCGGTGATATGGTACGCCTTCAGCGCGTCGGGGAAGTAGTCGAACGCGCGTTGGTGAATCAGGCGGTAGGTATCGGGATCCGCCTGGGCGATGGTGCGAAGGCTCTCGAGCCAGCTCGTCCCCGAGGTCTTCAGGTGCAGGCGCATCTGCGTCTGTTCACCCACGACCGGGTAGACACTGAACTTGTCGCTCCCGGAGTGCACGCTGATCTTGTATTTTCCGGTCGCCCGGGCGATCTCGGCGTGCACCGTGAACTGCCGGGTGAACTCGCCGGTATCTCCGAGGTAGTCGATACCCTTCTGGAACTCGCCGACGAACCTCGGTGCGAGACTGTTGACCGTCACGCCGCGAACTTCGAGCTCCCGGGCGATGAAGTAGTGATGGCTCGGAAGCGTGGGCGTCGTCGTCTCATCGACGCTGATCTCGAGATCGTACGCGTCACCGGTACGCAGTTTGAGATGAGAGTCGACCTCCTCGCTGAAGGCCAGCGCCGGCCCGTACATCACCGCACAGCGACGGGCCGTCGCCGCATCGAGCTCGACACGCGCCGTCTCGAGCTCGATCGATCGGCCGGCATACTCCTGCTCAACGCGACGTCGGAACTCGCTCGGAAGGCGATCGAAGGCCGTGTCGATCTCCGCGTCGGTCCAGTCGGCGGCCTCGGGTCTCATCACCTCCGTGAGATCGAGCGTGATCATGGGCATCCCGTTGGCGAGCGCGCGGTCCATATCGGGTATGGTCTTCAGGTGGTCACCGTCGGCACCGTACCCGGAAGTATAGGCCTCCTGGTACACGAGGAACGCGGCGTCGGCGACGACATCGGAGAAACTCCTGCCGGTGAAGTCGAGCTCACGGATACTCTGCTGCGCGAGCACGGGAGAGACGTCGAACCGCCTCGCTGCGCGTATCTGTCCGGGAGTCGCCATGCCGATTCTGTCGCCCATGCCGATCGTCGTTCGCCTCTCGCGCAGCGAGACCGGCCGGGTCCACGGGAAAAGCTCCCACAGCGGCCCAAGGTTGATAGGCCCCGGGACGACCTCCTGGCAGTGGACCGCACCGGCGAGCGTGGCCGGCCCATGGAACCCGAACCGGATGGGTTCCGGGCTGAAGACGACGAGGCGCTTTTCAAAGGACGATGACCCGAACGGCCCGGTAACGGCCGGCGCGCTCATCCGATCCTTCCCGGCCGGCAGGCGGGCCATTCCTACGAGCGCATTGCCCACGATCTGCAGGCTGCGCCTGTACAGTGCACCGCGAGTCGACCCGAGCATCGGGTCGTCGGCATCATCCTCGGGCTTCAGCGCGTCGATATCCGCCTGACTCATGTTCAGCAGATCACGTTCCACCACCAGCCTCACCAGACTCTCCATCCTACGCCTCCTTCATCGGTACGCCGAAGTAGTCCAGCGCGTTGTTCCAGCAGATGTCTTCCACCATCTGACCGAGCAGGTTGAAGTCACGCGGAGCCTCGCCCGCCTCCACCCATCCGCCGACCACATCACACAACAGGCGACGGAAGTAGTCGTGGCGCGTATAACTGAGGAAACTGCGTGAGTCGGTGAGCATGCCGACGAATCGCCTGAGAAGCCCGATATTCGCAAGGCTCACCATCTGCTTCGTCATGCCGTCCTTCTGGTCGTGAAACCACCACGCGGAGCCGAACTGCATCTTGCCGGGGATCGATCCGTCCTGGAAGTTCCCGATCGTAGTGGCAAGCACATCGTTCTTTGACGCGTTCAGCGTATAGAGGATCGTCTTCGGGAGCTCGGCGGTGCGATCGAGCTCACCGAGCAGCCGGTTCAGCGGCTCTGCCACCGGCTCGTCGGCGATAGAATCGAATCCGGTGTCAGGGCCGAGCAGGGAGAACAGACGCGGACTGTTATTGCGCAGCGCGCTGAGATGCAGCTGCATCACCCAGCCACGTTTCGCATAGGCGCGGCCGAGCGAGAGCAGCACGTCGGTCTGGAACGCAGCAGTCTCGTCGGGGCTCGGCATCCCGCCGTCACGCACCTTGCGGTACGTTGAAGCGATCTCGGCCGGCTGCGCGATCCGGAAGACCGGCGTCTGCAGCGCGTGGTCGCTGATCCGGGCACCGGCCTCGTGGAAGACATCGAGCCGTTCGATGAGCGCCTCGACGAACTCGTCGTAGGAGACGAGATCACGCCCGGCCACCTTCTCCAGTCCGTCGACCCACTCGCGGAATGCTTCGGCCGCCTCAATATGGATACCCTTGTCGGGTCGAAACGTCGGCAGCACGGTGACCGGGAACGTCGCGTCGGCCGCCAGTGATCGGTGGTGCGAGAGATCGTCGAGCGGGTCGTCGGTGGTGCAGGCAAACCGGACGTCCATCTGCCGCATGATGCCGCGGGCGGTGAACTCCGGCTGTGCGAGCAGCTCATTCGCCTGCCGCCAGACCGACTCCGCCGTAGAGCCGTCGAGCAGGACGTCGCTGATCCCGAACGGTCTGTCGAGCTCGAGATGGGTCCAGTGGTAGAGGGGATTGCCGATCGTCGCCGGAACGGTCTCCGCCCACGCCTGAAACTTGTCGCGATCATCCGCGGACCCGGTGACGAGCCGTTCGTCCACCCCGTTCGCCCGCATCGCGCGCCACTTGTAGTGATCACCGGCGAGCCAGATCCGTGACAGGTTCGTGAACTGGTGATTGGCGGCGATCTGCTGCGGCGGCAGATGGCAATGGTAGTCGAAGATAGGCATCCCTGCTGCGTGGTCATGATAGAGCCTGCGCGCCGAATCGGTGGAGAGCAGGAAGTCCTTCGTGATAAACCTCGCCATAGTCGCTCCAGTTGGTCTGTGTGGCGCCCCGTGGCGCGCTCCAGGTACGCCGGCAGGGCGCAGAAACCCCGTCCGGCTACACCTGGTACGTTGACGCGGAGGTCGTGCCGCCGGTGCCGGTCCAGTTCGTATGGTAGAACTCACCGCGCGGGGCATCGAGGCGCTCGTACGTGTGCGCCCCAAAGAAGTCACGCTGCGCCTGAAGCAGGTTCGCCGGCAGACGCTCCGTTCGGTAGCCGTCGAAAAAGGTGAGCGCGGTCGCGAACGCCGGGACCGGAACGCCCATCGTGACCGACCGGGACACCACCCGCCGCCAGGAATCCTGACACCGGTCGATCACTTCATGGAAGTAGTCGTCGAGCAGCAGATTGGTGAGGTCAGGAGTCCTGTCGAACGCGTCCTTGATCCGCCCAAGGAAGACGCTGCGGATGATACACCCACCACGCCACATGAGAGCGATGCCGCCGAAGTTGAGGTTCCACCCCATCTCGCGCGCCGCCTCGCGCATCAGCATGTAGCCCTGCGCGTAGGAGACGATCTTGGAGGCGAGGAGTGCCTGCCGAATGTCCTCGATGAAGGCCTCGCGGTCACCGGAGAACGAAGGGCTGGGACCCGTGAGAACCTTCGACGCCCTGACGCGCTCGTCCTTCATCGCCGACAGACACCGGGCGAACACCGCCTCTCCAATCAGCGTGACGGGCACGCCGAGCTCGAGAGAGCTGATACCGGTCCACTTGCCCGTGCCTTTCTGACCGGCCGTGTCGAGGATCTTCTCCACCAGCGGCGAGCCGTCGGTGTCCTTGAATGCGAGGATATCGCGGGTGATCTCTATGAGATAACTGTCGAGCTCGCCGGTATTCCAGTGGGCGAAGACCTCGTGCATCTCGTCCGGCGTCATCCCCAGTCCGTCCTTCATGAGCTGATAGGCTTCGCAGATGAGCTGCATGTCGCCGTACTCGATGCCGTTGTGGACCATCTTGACGTAGTGCCCGGCGCCTTCCTCTCCAACCCAGTCGCAGCACGGCGCGCCGTCCTCGGTCTTCGCGGCGATCGCCTGGAAGATCTCCTTCACGAGCGGCCACGCCTCCGGATTGCCTCCCGGCATGATCGACGGACCGTGACGCGCTCCCTCCTCACCGCCGGAGACTCCCGTCCCTATGTAGAGGATGCCCTGTTCGGCGAGCGACTTCGTCCTGCGCGTCGTATCCGGATAGTGCGAGTTTCCCCCGTCAATGATGAGATCGCCCTCCTCCAGATGCGGCAGGACGGCTTCTATGAAGGTGTCAACGACCTCGCCCGCCTTGACCATCAGCATGACCTTTCGTGGCCGTTTGAGCATGCCGATGAACTCGTCCATGCTGTGGGCGCCGAGCACATTGTCGCACCCCTCCGCCGCGTCGGCGAGGAAGTCGTCGACCTTGGACACGGTGCGGTTGAACACCGCGACGGTGAAGCCGTTGTCGGCCATGTTGAGCACGAGATTCTGTCCCATGACCGCCAACCCGATCAGGCCGATGTCGGCGGTCTGCCTGCTGTCCGTGTGTGCCATTCTCTTCGCTCCTATGCGTTGAACCGGTCGGCATGGGCCCAGAGGCCGACCGCGGGATTCGAGACGTAGTAGATCTCCTCGCCGTCGGGGAGGGTGTTGTAGCCGTCCTTGAGCCGCTCGGGGTCGTACCGCCTCATCATCTCATCGAGCTTCCCGTACCGGAAGTTGACGCTTTCCACTTCCTGTTTCGAGAGATGCCCCGGGCAGTAGGTGATGGTGAACCTGTCGTCGGAACTGCCGTGGATCAGATGCGCGGCCGCGGAGAGATTGGCGCGGAGATCCTCCTGGTCTTCAACGAGCCGGATGATCGGGTCGGTACCCACGTAGCCGTACCGCCGGATCAGCTCGTCGATTTCCCTGTCTTCACCGAACTCCTTCACGCCGGGTGCGAGCACGACGAGCTCTCCTCCATCCGCGATGGCCATCCGGGTGCGGTACACGCTCTTGTTCCCCAGCCAGGTGCTTCGGAACTCCTGGGGGTCGAGGTGGACGACAGCTTTCCGGAACGGCTCGTCCACCATCGTGAAGTTCACCTGAAGCGAGAGCTCAGCCGCCCGCACGAAACACTCATCGTCGTCGCCGACGAACAGTCCCTTCAGCCCGAGTGAACCGTCTTCCTCGCGGCCGACTACCGTGTGAGCAAACACGATTGGCAGGTGTGACGCAAACTCACGGTGCGCGTAGTTGAGGACCTGCCGGACCGGGTTATCCGCCCGGCCCATGATCCGCTCCATCCCGTAGACCGCGCCAAGGTAGTGGCTCTTGTTGATGCCCTCGCTCCCGCCGGTGCCGACGAAGATGTTCTTGTTGTAGTTGGCCATGCCGATAACCTCATGGGGCACGACCTGGCCGAGTGACAGTACGAGATCGTGACCTCCATTGGCGACGAGCCTGTTCATCTGCGCGGGCCAGGTGAACGAGAGCTTGCCTTCAGAGACCTGCTCGACGTAATCGGCGGGCACCTCTCCGAGCGTCACGATGTCGGTGCGAAACCGGTGCACGCGAAACAGATCCGCGGGGACGGCGTGGCCGAACATCTCGACGCGCTCCCCGTCGGTCATCGGGGTGTGGGTCCCGAGGGCCGGCAGGATGTCGGTGAGCGAAGACCCGTAGTACTCGTGAGCGAACTGCGTCATGAGCCCCGCTCGGCTGTGGAATCGCGTGATGTCCGGAGGGACGGCGATGACCTTGTGTCGTCGGCCGATCCTGTCGAACGCCTCGTGCAGCGCGTTTCGAAGATCCTCGTCGGTCATCCGGGTACTGGTCGACCCGGCTCCATAGTACAGCATGGTTCATTCCTCCCAGGAAGGAGTCTCGGGCAGATGCCGGTCGAACTCTCGTATCAGCCGTTCCTCGTACTCCCCGGCATAGGTGCCGGCGAAGAACCTGTCGAGCGCCTCTCCGTGGAGCAACTCCCAGGAGGCCTCCTCGTGGCCCGGGTTGACCGGGAAGAACAGCGCGCCGTTGCTCTTCGCGGCGTCGAAATCCCCGGGAGCGTCGCCTATCATCAGGATCTTGTCCGACGGGTACTTGTCCTTCGCGGCGTATCGTATGTGCTCGGCCTTGGTACCCATCTCCTGTCCGGCGATCATCCGGACCATCCCGTCAATGTCGTGCTCCTCCCACTCCCGCTCGAGCGCCTCCAGAGGCGTCTGCGAGACCACGATGACGTCGGCCCTTCCGGAGATCTTCTCGAGCGACTCGCGCACGAGGGGGAACGGCGGCACATTACGCACCATCGACTCGATCGCCTCGTTCACCGCGAGCGACCACGCGTATACGTTGCGAAGTTCCTCGTCGGCGTTTCCCTCGAGCTCCGTCCGCAGCGCCGGGTTTCCGAGCTTGGTCTCGCGGCCAATCCAGTCGCGAAGAGACGTCAGTTCGGGTACCGTGACCCCGCGGGCCGCGGTCTCCGGGCGTCGCCCAAGAAGCTCCATGGCACGGGTAACGGCGAGAAAGCGATTGCAGCCTCGAGACTTCGAATACAGATTCACGAACTCCCACACTTCGCGGGCGTACTTGGAGACTGCCTGCAGGTTGTAGCTCGCGATGTAGTTCGGACAGAAGCACTCCTTGTGCTTGATCTCCATTGAGTCGAATACGCAGCCGTCGGAGTCGAACCCTATGAAGAACTCCTTCTCGGGCTTCATGTCACGAAGCGCCTGGGCCGGGTCTCTTGTGTCCATGGTCTTTCCTTGTGTTACGAATAAGAGTCGCTATTGAAAGACATACCATGCGCGAAAACCGGTGTCAACCTGCGGAGCGCCAGGCTCCTGCCGGTTCGACGTCGGCGGTGCGGGCGTTGACGAACGAGACGCTTCGTTTTAGAGTACGTTTCGAAAGCGACCGAAGCATGGCGAACACACCGCGCTACGATGAAATCCTGAGACTTCTGTCGCTCCTCCGCACAGCGACGGTCGGAGAGCTCGCAGCGCGGCTCGAAGTCTCGGAGGTCACGATCCGAAAGGACCTTTCGGCGCTCGAGGATATGGGCTGCCTCATCCGAACGCGGGGCGGCGCTCAGATGGCGCAGGATACCCGATTGCTGCGCCCGATCCAGACGCGCCAGACCGAGCGGATCGAAGAGAAGAAGGCGATCGCCCGCAGGGCGCGATCGCTCGTCACCGAAGGCGAGACGATCTACATAGACGCGGGAAGCACCTGTCTGTGTCTCGCAAGGGAGATCGGCGAGATGAACCTGAGGGTCGTGACGAACTCGATCGACGTGATGATCGAGTTCGCCGGCAGGCCCGCTGTGTCGCTCTTCTCGCTCGGCGGCGGGTACAGGAGCGAAGCCGGGTCGTTCATCGGGCCGATCGCGGTCGAATCGCTGCGGTCGTTCCGGATCGAGACGTGCTTCCTCGGCACGACCGGGTTCTCCGAGCGCGGACTGTTCTCTGCGCAGAACATCATCGAGTCGCAGCTGAAGCAGGCGGTGATCGGGGTCTCGTCGCGCCGGATCGTGCTCGCCGACTCGTCCAAGTACCGGAGGGAGGCGTTCACCGTGTTCGCACGCGCGGGGGATGTGGATATACTCGTTACCGACGGCGGATTCGACGACGCACAGCACCTGAGCAGCTTCGGGATCGAGGTCGTCGTGGATCGGTCGGACGACCGGTGAAGGGCAAGGGCGGTCATCAAGGTCGACTCGCAGAAGAATACGTGAGGCCGGCATAACCGGCGAGAGGAGAAAGGAATGGATTACCTGAAAGAGATGTTTTCGCTCGAGGGAAAGTCGGTGGCCGTCACCGGCGGCGGCGGCGTCATCGCCGCTGCGATGTCTGAGGCGTTCCTGAAGGCCGGGGCGAAGGTCTCGCTCTGGGACATCAAGATGGAGTTCGCCGAGGCGGCGAAAGAGCGACTCACGGCGGAAACCGGCGCGGGCGACCGCATCCAGGCGCTCGAAGTCGACGCTACCTCCGAGGACTCGGTTCGCAAGGCAGTCGAAGCGTGCGCGTCGCAGCTCGGCGGTCCCGATGTCCTGGTCAACGCAGCGGGCGGCAACCGCGGGAAGAGCGACTTCGTCGACGTCGACATCGAACTCTTCGAAGAGATCCTTCGGCTCAACCTCGTGGCAGGGCTCATGGTCCCGACCAAGGTCACCGCGGGATACTGGAAGGAGAAGAAGATGGGGGGCGCGATTATCAACATGGCGTCGATGGCCTCCTACATCCCGCTTTCGGGAGTGTGGGCGTACGACGCAGCGAAGTCCGCGGTCATGAACCTGACGATGGCCTGCGCAAAGGAGTTCGCGCCGGATAACATCCGCGTCAACGCGATTGCCCCCGGCTTCTTCATCGGCAAGCAGAACAAGGCTCTGCTGATCGACGAGGCGACCGGCGGCCTCACGCCGCGCGGCAGGGACGTCATCGCACATACCCCGACGGGTCGGTTCGGAGACGCATCCGAGCTCGCGGGGGTCTCCCTGTTCCTCGCGTCCGACTCGGCTGCCGGCTTTGTCACCGGGATCACGGTCCCCGTTGACGGCGGGTACCTGGTCAGCAACATCTAGGCCGGCATCGGCCCTCAGGTCGTAGTCACCCCTTCTCCGACCGAGTCGTAGGCCCAGCGCAGGGCTCCCTCGGTGCGCTCCCAGTCAAGGCAGGGGTCGGTGATGGAGACACCGTAGGCGAGATCCGCGAGTCTTCGAGGGATCTCCTGCCGTCCGGGACCGATGTTGCTCTCCAGCATGAACCCGACGAGACAGCGCTGGCCCTCGCGGCGCTGCCGGACGACCGAGCGCAGCACCTTTACCTGACGCGTGGGGTCCTTCTGGGCGTTGGCGTGGCTGCAGTCGACCATGACGGAGGGAGAGTGCCCGGCCTCCGCAAGCAGCCGGCAGGCGTCTTCGACCGACTCGTCATGGTAGTTGGGGCCGGTTCGCCCTCCGCGAAGGATGACGTGCCCGTACTCGTTGCCGGCCGTGTTCAGCACGCAGGTGCGGCCGTCCGGATCGATCCCAATGAAGCTGTGCGGGTATCGCGACGACGAAAGGGCGTTCACCGCGATCTCCACGCTCCCGTCGGTCGCATTCTTGAACCCGACCGGCATTGACAGTCCGCTCGCCATCTCGCGATGGGTCTGACTCTCCGTCGTCCGGGCGCCGATCGAGGCCCAGCTGATCAGATCCGAGGTGTACTGCGGAACGATCGGATCAAGCATCTCGCTGCCCGCCGGGAGCCCCATGTCCGTGATCTCGCAGAGTATCCGGCGAGCCGTGCGCAGGCCCGACTGGATGTCGCAGCTCCCGTCGAGATGGGGATCGAGGATGAGTCCGCGCCACCCGAGTCGGGTCCGCGGCTTCTCGAAATAGACGCGCATGACGAGATAGATGCGGTCGCGCAGGTCGTCGTGCAGCCGCTTCAGGCGTCGGGCATAATCGAGCGCCGATTCGGGGTCGTGGATGGAACACGGCCCGACGACGGCGACCAGCCGGCGATCACGGCCGCTGATCACCGACTCGATGACCGCGCGACTCTCGACGACCGTGCGTATGCTCGCGAGCGAGGCGGGAAACTCCTCCTTCAGCTGAACCGGGGGAACGAGCGGGTCAATGCTCTGGATGCGTACGTCGCTGGTCTTCTGCATAGTCAGACTAAGATACCCGCCCTGGCGCACCGAACCAACCGTTGCCGGCTTCCCGCGGTCCATCGCCGCCGGTCAGGCCGGATCGCGGGCTACCGGGAGCGTCATGCACCGAGGCCCGCCTCCGCCGCGCGCGAGATTGACGCCGGGCATGCCAACGAAGAGCCGCTCGTATTCGTCGACGCTGCGGCTCCCGTCGATGAAATCGCCGGCCGGATGCACCGCGTAGCCGGCCTGTGAGAACGCCTCCATCGTCGCGGCGTTGCAGTCGTAGCCGAGGACCTTCCCGGGCGCGAACGCGAACACGTTCGCGGCGCTCAGCCATTGCTCACGCTCGCGCACCACGGGATCCGGCCCGCCGCAGGCGATCGTGCGCAGCTCGAGCCCTTCGGCGATCAGCGCCGGGATGAGCCCGTCGCATTTCTCGAACCGCGTTGCCGCTCCGGGGGCAACACGCATCCGGTACACCTCGAGCCGGCGCGGCCCGGTCACGAGCGGCTCATA
>SKZO01000155.1 GCA_007127335.1 Spirochaetales bacterium
AGCTGCAGAACATCGGCTTGCTTGAGCACTTGCGTGCGCACCGCGATCCCGTTCGGCCAGCCCCAGTACTCTTCCGGGTGGAGGAGGCGTTTCCTCAGGTCGTCAGGGCCAATGTCCTCGAGCTCGAAGTAGCCGTCGAACTGTTCGATCAGCCGTGTCTGGGGCGCCGGCTGTGGCAGATAGATCAGATTGGCAATCTCCCTCCAGTCGTCCACTTCTGATTCGGCGAGCCCGATAGTCTCCACGATCCTCTCGAGCGCCGATTTGCCTTCGGCGGCGAGCTTCTCGTACATCAGGACCGCCTTCTCCAGCGCGAACTTTGACAGGTGCATCGTGTACGCGTTGTTGTCGACGTTCTCGTGATACTCGTCCGGGCCGATCAGCCTGATGAGCTCAAAGCGGTTCCTGTCCTTCTTGAAGTGGACCCGCGAGACGAGGAATCGGGCGACTTCGAACGCGATCTCTGCCCCGTGTTCGGCGATGAACGCATCGTCGCCGGTCGCCTCGTAGTACTGCCAGATCGCGTAGACGATGTCTGGCGAAATATGTATCTGCCAACAGTTGAAGTGGTTCCTGATCTCGCGGCCGGTGAGCACGTCCCTGAAAAACACGTCCGGGAAGAGCTCGTCACCGGTGGCACCGCTCGTCCACGCGTAGAACGCACCGCGGAAGCCCAGGCGCGCTGCCTTTCGTCTTGCGCCGGGCAGAGTTTCGTGCCGGTACTCGAGGATGCTGCGCGCAAGCTGCGGCCGAGTGTAGACGAACATGGGGAGGTTGAAGGTCTCCTGGTCCCAGAATGCGGCACCCTGGTACACTTGGCTCGACAGGCCGCGAGCGCCCACCGGAAGGCGCGCATGGGTTGGCGTGTGGATGATGTTGTGGAAGAGGTTGAACCGCGCGAGCGCCTGAGCCTCGTCGTCGCCCTCGATCCGGATGTCGATTTCGCTCCAGGTCTTCTCCCATCGGTCGCAGTGCGCCGTGTGGAGCGCTTCGTAGCCTGCGGTGAGTGCGGCCTTTGCGTCGCGGCCGGCGCATGCGCTCGGATCCTCGACGTCGTTATCGTGGTATATGGCAACGGCCTTCTGGAGGACGATCTCATCGCCTTTGCGCAACTCGTACTCGAGCTCGCGCATGAGGTGACGTGACTCGCGGTCAAGGGTGATGCCAAGGGGTTCGCATCCGTCCCACCGTGAGGCTTCGGCGACGGTAATCCGGGTTGCCTGTTCAACGGTCTGGAGATCCATGCCAATGAGTGCATCGTCCGCCCACGTCTCGTACGAGGCGAAGTGTTCGCCGCCGAGGCTCCAGACCTCACCGTCTATCCCGGTGCGGAGGCGGAGTTTCGCCGGCCCGTCGACGCTCAGACGGAAGCGCATCATGAGCAGGTGCACGTTATCGCTGCTCGCGAACTTCTCCTCCCGTACCATGACCCGAGTCCCGTTCGCAAGCACCCAGGTCGCTCGCCGGCTGAAGGTCCCGGTTCTCAGATCGATGCGTCGTTCATAATCGTGGGTCTCGCCGTCGAACAGCGACAGACGTCCTTGCGGCGTGGTTACGCCCACGAAAAGCCCGTTCGGAACGTTGCAGAGCTCGGTCAACGCTCCCGGCGCCGCGGTATCCCACATGCCGGCGACGATACACGCGACGTAGTGTTCGGCGTTCCACTCGGCCGGAGTTCCCCGGAACCCGAGATACCCGTTGCCGATCATGTAGTTGCTTCCGGTCGTGACGATCTGATCGCGATCGAGGGCGCGTTCGTAGACTTCCCAACCCGTGTCTGTATGCACGTTCTCAGTGAGTTTCACAACAGCTCCCGTCTAGTACTTCGTGGCACCGGCAGTGAGCCCCGACACCACCTTCTCCTGGAATACTACGTACAGGATAATCGGGACGATCATCACGAGGAACAGCGATGCAAAAAGCCCGGGAAAGTTGAAGTCGAACGCGGATGTGAAGAACCGGATCGACATCTGCACCGTCCTGTGCTGCGGAGATCCGGTCAGCAGAAACGCGTAGTAGAACTCGTTCCACGTCCGAATGAAGACAAGCACGATCACTGTCGCGAAGGCCGGAACCGAGATGGGCAAGACGATCTTCACGAGCGTCGTGAAGTATCCTGCACCGTCTATCTGAGCCGCACTCTCGAGGTCCCTTGGTATACTGAGGAAGAAACCCCGGTAGACGACGAAGGTGATGGGGAAGAAGAGGGCCGTGTAGGTGAGGATGAGTCCCGTCTTGGTGTCGTAGAGTCCGAGCGTACGAATGAGAATGACGATGGGTACGGTGAGCGCGGTCAACGGGACGAAGATGCCGATCGTGAAGATCGCTGTCACCATCCTGTTCCCAGTGAAATCGAATCTCGCCGTCGGATACGCTGAAAGGATTGCGACGATCATCGTGAGCGCCGTTGAGGACAGGCTGACGATAATCGTATTCAGGAATGAGATATGTAGATTCGCCATCTGCATCGCGTCGCGATAGCCCTGGAAGTTCCAGGGATTGGGAAGGGTGAGCGATTCGGTGACGATCTGCGTGTTCGTCTTGAACGAACTCAGGACCAGCCATATCAGCGGAAGCACGGTGAACACGGTGGTCAACGCAATGACCAGGACTCGGGGCACCGTCCTGAAGGCGGTGTCCGCACTGAAGAGAGCGGCGTTCGTGCGTCTTTCGCTCATACATCCACCTCGTGCATGCGGAACCCGCGATGGATCAGCAGAAGGCCCGCGAAGCCGAACAGGAGAGTGAAGAGTCCGATGGTGTTCGAGTAGCCGTACTGCGGGATGCGGTACATCCGGTAGACATAAAGCGGAAGAGTCATGGTCTGGTTCGCCGGGCCGCCTTCAGTCATCAGGAAGACGTACTCGAACCCTACGAGACTGATGGACACGGCAAGGACCATACAAGTTCCCACGATCTTCCTGAGGATGGGGTACGTGATGAATCTGTCCTTCTGTCGCTCTGTAGCACCGTCGATATCGGCAGCCTCATAGAGCTCATGTGGAATGGATGCGATCTCTGCCATCGTGATGATCATGTAGAACCCGATATTGAAGAACCAGCTCAGTATGATCGCGAACAACGCCGTGTTCGTCTGGGCAAGCCAGTTCGCCGTCAGCTGATCGAGCCCGACCAACTCCAGCAGCGCATTCAACATACCGTACCGCTCGTTAAACACGCTGCGGTACATCATCGACCACGCGGCTACGGAGATCACGTTCGGGAGGAAGAAGAGTGTGCGGAAGACTCGCCATCCGACGAACTTCTTGGAGAGTGTGACCGCGATGTACACGCCCAGCGGAACGTGGAGCAACGTTGCTACGCCCACCCAGATCGCCGTGTTCCGCACCCCCATCAGGAAGGCGCGGTCACCGAACATCCGCACGTAGTTTTCGATGCCGGCGAACTCCAGCCGTCTGAGGTCCCAGATAGTGAAGCTGCTCCATGCGAGCGTGACGATCGGGTAGACGAAGAAGAGCGTGAACAGAACCGCTGCCGGCGTCAGCGAAACGAAGATGCTGCGCGACAAGGCGCGGTTTCTCAGTTTGGTCATTGGGGCCTCACTGGTTTCGAGTGTAGGACACAGATGCCCGGCCTGATGACCGGGCATCTGACGTGCGACTGCGCAGTGCCCGACTATCGCAGATAGCTTTCGAGCCGGTCATCAAGCGCGTTGAAGAACTCGGTCGTTGAGATGCTTCCCTCGATGAACGCAGGGAGGAAGTTCGTGAACTCTTCCCAGACGGCCTGTGGAAATGCCAGCTGGAAGTGCGGGTACGCGTAGGTGGCTCCCGGTGCGCGATCTTCGATGGCGACGAGGAGGCGATCTATCTGAGCTGCCTCTTCCTCGTTCAGTTCCACGGGTACCGTGCCGGGCCTGGTGACGATCAGCATCTGGTTGATCATCTGCTCGCGGCTCGTGGCAAGTTTCAGAAAGGCGACGGCACCCTCGGCCGTCTCCTCGGTGCTCGCTCCTGAGGCGAACGCCGCCTCGCCGAAGATCGAGATGATGCCGCTACCCGGGGATATGTCGTAGTTCACTTCGTCATAGAGTCCATCCATGGCCTCGGCGCCGATGCCTCTGATACTGTTGATCATCCAGGGACCGTTCGCGATCATCGCCGCGTCTCCCTGGAGGAAGAGCGTCGCAGCCTGCGGATAGCCGTCCGCCATCGCACCGCGCTGCGTGTATCCCGCCTGGATGTAGTCTCTGAGGAGCTCGGCGCCTGCGATCGCCGGACGTGAACCGGTCCAGCGCTGCTCGTAGTTCCTGGTCTGCAGCCATTCGGCTCCTCCGGGCTGGGTGCCGATCATGTTGATCATCATGAGTCCGAAGATCCATCCGTTGTCCATCGCGAACGGGATCGTGCCGTTGTCGACGAGTTGCTGGCTCGCCGCGAAGAACCCATCCCAGGTTCTCGGGAACTCGTCGATCCCCGCTTCGGCGAAGAGCCGGGTATTGTAGTAGATGCCGACGTTGTCCCTTGAGTAGGGCAACGCGTACAGTTCCCCATCTGCGGTGTAGTAGTAGTCAAAGGCGTTCGGGTGGAAGCTGTCGCGCCATTCCGGATCGGCGTCGAGGTACTGCGTGAGCTCGAGCATCAGCCCGGTGTCGCGCAAATCCTGCATCAGGCCTACGTTTCCCGTCGTGATATCAGGCGCGTTCCCGGCCGCCGCGTTCGCAAGCACACGATCAGCATGCTGTGCATCGCCCGGTATCTCGATCACGTTGAGCCGGTACACACCTTCATACTGCCGCTCGAACTCTTCGATCAGGATCTCCTTCCATGGGCGAAGCGGATTCGTGCCGACCCAGAAGGTCGTCATCTCGAGGTCCACCACGCCGTCGGCGGCCTGCGCCTGACCTCCCGCCGGCAGTATCGCCGCAATGCTGAGCATCAGAACCAGCGACATCAGAAGCGCCCGTACCATGGGAGCGCATCGTCTCGTCTTTCTCATGTCTGTCATGTCTCCTCCTAAGAGTCATTGTAAGCGTTTTCATTATGAGGCCGTTTGTCGTTGCTGTCAAGAAAAACTCCTCGCCCCCGTGGCTCTCCACCGTGGGGCATCAGCTCTGTGACGTGGAAGCATGGCTTTTCCGTTTCAGCCGGCGATCTCCAGCAGTCGGGCCTGATAGGGGCCGAGCGGAACAAGGATCGTCATCTCGGTTCCTTCGCGGACTGAGTGACATGTTTCGTCACCATCCACGAGATCCCGGATCGCGCCGCTGACGCGCGCCCCCGGCAGGCCATCCAGGTTGACTCGAACCTCCGCCCGGATCACCTCGGGCCCGAGATTGATCACCGGTACGACCGTCTGCTCCTCCGTGAAGCGAGCCAGGCAGAACACGTCGAGGCAGCCGACTCGAGTCCGATCGTACGATGTGCGCCCATGCCGCAGTGCCGGAATCTCTGCCTTCAGCGAGAGCATCCGTTGATAGCAGGACGGTTGGCTCTCCTCTGCGCCGGTGAATACCATTACGCCGCCCTCGAGAAAACAGCAGAGTGCGAAGAACGCGCGTGCGACGGCCGGTCCGAACGCCTCGCTTCGGTACTGCCCGAGCCGGCCCCATTCGTGGGTGTCATGAGAGTCCAGGTGGTGAATCGTTCGTACACCCGGGGGAAGTACCTTGGCGCGGTGGGCAAGCCATTGGCCGAGGTCTGACGCACGAATCCGCTCATCCGGATGCGCGAACGTGTAGGCGAACCCACGTCGGGACGTCGGGACAGCCAGTGCCGAGTAGATCCACTGGATATCATAGTTGTACACGAAGTCGAAGGCGCGTGCGAAGACCGGTATCGTCGTTTCAGTATAGAGGATCGTGTCCGGTCGGATCGCGTGTAGCTCGTGGCGCAAACGCTCGCACATCGCGCGGGAGCCGAATACCGACGCGCTCGCTCGGTACGGTAGATCGCGCCTCCAGTTCGGAAAGAGGTTCCACGTGAGGGCATCAACCCGAAACCCATCCACGTTGTACTCCCGTAGGTAGTGGCAGAAGACCTCGATCACGTAGCTCTGCCACTCGTCGTTGGCGTGGTCGAATGCCCAGGTGTAGGTCGCCGCCGGTGAGCCGGTTTCGGTCCTGACGAACCAGTCAGGGTGTGCGTTCCTCAAGGGATGCGTACGCGGCAATTGTTCGGCGTCCTCGGACTCATGCAGCCTTCGCCCATCTGCGTTCGCCGCCGCTTCCTGGTCCATGACGCCATGGACTATGACGTCAAGCAAAACCCGCATGCCCATGCCGTGCGCGTCTCGCACTACCTCCTTCAACTCCACCGATGAACCGTACTGGAGGTCAACGTCCGAGTAGTCGATCACTGCATACGACGGGAACGGCATGCGCGGCATGATCTCGATGGTGTTAAACCCCAGCTCCTTGATTCGCGGCAGATCGCCGGCCAGCTCATCCAGCGTCGCGTAGCGACTTCGACGAGTGACGCCGTCGGACAACGGCTGGTATCCGACGAAGACCTCGTAGATTCGCATGTCCTCGGCCCAGCGCGGGCTGTCAGGGGCGACGATGCCGACTGATCGGTACCACTCGTGGTAGGCGGAGAGTGCCTCCGTCCACGAGCCGTGGCGGTACTCCACGTACTGGGTGCCCCAGGCCAGTTCGTGACCGGCTGTGAAACGATCGGCGGCCATCGCAACGTGCCTGATGCAGACCCCAGCGTCGGTCCGGAGCATCCGCAACACCGTGGGCTCCGTCTCGTCGTGACACCACGAGACGATCGAACGTTCCGGACTGTCGCTTGCGATCCCCGCGACACATGGCTCCCATCCGACATCGAAGGGATCGCCGATCGTGCGATCCCAGTCATCTCCCAGGGGCAGTTCTCGCGCCATGTGTCCGGTTCTGGTCGGGTAGCCGGGAACCTCCACGGTGGTTCGACTGCTACGCGATGAGAGATGTTCCGGAGGTAGGCGAAGGGTCACATCCCGAAGCAACGCTTCGTCGTCGCCGCCGTAGCGAACGGTGAGCGTGCGCCCAACCCGCGCGAGATCGGGATGCATCGTGTAGCACTGCTCAATGTGCCAGTTTCCCTCGCGAGTGCGGAGCATCAGGCACGCGTGCTCTGTCCCGTCGCTTGCGATCGTCCGGAGATCGTACTCCTCAAGGATCGTCCTCGTGCCGATGACGTCGGTGTCGATGAGTGACTGCCACTGGCGCCGGCCCCTCGTTGCGGTCGTACGTCCGTTGGTACGCAACAGAACCGGAGCCTGAATCTCACCTCCGGACAGCACCGGCTCATCCGAGACGCGATCGCGCATTGCGTACCAACGGCCCGTTCGAGCGCAGAATCGCAGCTCGACGACCCTGTTTCGGAACACGAGCGTCGAGCCTTCCTGATAGAGTGACGCGGTGTTCATGGCAACCCTCCGTCCCGGGTCTGCCCTGCGCGGGCGGTTTACCGGATTCGTCTCTCTTGGTACAATATCCTGTCTCGCGTGTAAACCTTTACATGCGAAGCTCTCCAGGATTGGTCTTCATATGCCCGTCACCATAGAGGATGTCGCCAAAGCAGCAGGAGTCTCCATCGCGACGGTCAGCAGAGCGCTGCGGGGGCTGCCGAACGTCGTGCCTTCTACGCGCGATCGGGTGCTGAAGGTCGCGGAGGAGCTCGACTACAGCGCTGATCCGCACGCGTCCCGACTTGCCTCCGGCAGGACGATGACCGTGGGGCTCATCATGCCGCTCACCGGGCAGTGGTTCTACAACAAAGTCGCCACCGCGATCGAGGCCGTGCTCATGGAGGAAGGCTATGACGTGCTGCGGTACAGCGTGGAGAGCGTCGAACAGGAGAGCCAGGTCTTCCGCAAGCTCATCCGCCGCAAGCGAGTGGACGGGCTCGTCTTCATCACGATCGCGATCGACCCGGAGAGTCTCGCGCGGCTCACGAACGCGCAGCTGCCGGTCGTGACCATAGAGACCGAGACCGGGATCTTCCCCGCCGTGACCTGCAGCAACTACGACGCCGCGAGAGCGGCGACGCAGCATCTGTGCAACCTTGGGCACCGGGAGATCGGCCTCATCTCGGGCCTGCCCGATGATCCGCTGCATTTCGGGCCTCCCGGCGAGCGCAAGCGCGGGTACCTGGACGTTCTCGCGCGGCAGGGAATACCGGTCCGACCGGAGCTCGACGTACCGGGAAACTACTCGCTTGCCGGCGGTGCAGAAGCGATGGCGACCCTGCTGTCGGTGAGCGATCCTCCCACTGCCGTGTTCGCCTTTTCCGATGAGATGGCAACCGGCGCCCTGAAGACCATTCAGGACCTGGGCCTGCGCGTGCCGGACGACATCTCAATCGTCGGTTTCGACGACCACGACTTCGCCGAGTACCTCCATCTGACGACCGTTCGCCAACCGCTCGATCTCATGGGAGAGACCGCGGCCACCCTGCTCCTTCGGCTGTTGCACGGGGAGACGGACGTTCCGGTGCGTACCGAGCTCGACACAAAGCTGATCGTGCGCGCCACGACCGGGAAGCCTCCCCGGTAGGCTCCGCGGTCCGTTGCACCGCGCCGCCGCCGACGCTATGATGCAGACATGCACGACTTCCCCCAATACGACCGGTTCTCCCCGCTTCGGCCGGCGCTCATCGTTACGCCCGAGCGCCGCGGCTGTTTCCATCGCTTCTTCGATACGAGTCCCTTCAGTCCCAGCGGACGGTTCGTCGCGCTCCTGCAGGTGCCGTTCGAGGACCGCGTGAACCGCCCCGGGGAGAGCGCGAACGTGCTCGTCGTCGATCTCGAGACCGGTGAGGAGCACGAGGCAGGGACGACGTGCGGGTGGGAGTTCCAGATGGGAGCGAACCTTCAGTGGGGTGCCGACGACGAAACGCTCCTTTTCAACGACGTTGACTCCGACACCTGGGCCGCCTGCGGGGTGCGCCTCGCATGGCGCTCCGGTGAACGGACCACCTTCCCGCGGGGCATCTACCACGCCTCTCCGGACGGTCGGCGTGCGGCCGTGACGAACCCGATCACGATGCGGCGGACGCAGAACGGCTACGGCGTCCTCGTGCCGGACGAGCTCGTGCCGAAAAATGCCGGCCTCCCGGAGGACGACGGGCTGTTCATCACGGACGTGGAGACCGGCGAGATCGACCTCGTCGCGCCCATCCGCAAGCTCGTGGTCGACGGCGTGCCGCGCGAGGAGCGCGGCGATTACGAGGCGATGGAGAACTACGCCTTTCACTGCAAGTGGAATCCCCCCGGTGACCGGATGATGGTCACGATCAGGCGAAAGCCCGCCGGCCACCCGGAACCCTTCGCGGTCCGCAACCACAGGGAAATGTGGTTCGACATCTTCACCTGCCGCCCCGACGGAAGCGACATCCATCGCGCTGTCCCGTGGACCGAGTGGAAGAAGGGAGGCCACCACACGACCTTCTTCCCGGACGGCGGGCGACTGTCCATGAACGTCAATCTCCACGGCCGGGGGATGGTGCTGATGCAGGTGAACTACGACGGCTCGGACTACCGGCCCATCACGGA
>SKZO01000332.1 GCA_007127335.1 Spirochaetales bacterium
CTTTCTTCACCGGCATCCTCATCGACGCCTTCATCATCCGTCCGGCCGCGCGCGTGAGCCCCATCTCCAAGCAGATCATCACGCTCGGGCTGATTATGGTGATCGTCGGGCTGATCCCGCTGCTGTTCGGCGTCGATCCGTACCGCCTGCCGAGTTTCATCCCGGGGGCGAGCGTCACGGTCGCCGGAGCGGCGCTTCGTTACAACACGGTCTTCGTCGTGACCATAAGTCTCGCGCTCATGGGCGGGCTCTTCTGGTTCATCCAGAAGACGCGGTGGGGGCTTGCGATCCGCGTCACCGCGATCAGCGAGTCGACCTCGCGGCTCATGGGAGTCCCCACGAAGACCGTCACGATGATCTCCTGGGCGAGCGCAGCGATGATGGGGACCCTCGCGGCGCTCATCGTCGCACCGCAGGCAAGCGTGAATCCCAACATGCTGCTCGACGTCCAGGTGAGCGCCTTTTTCGCCGGTGTACTCGGCGGGTTCTCCACCTTCGCGGGACCGGTCGTCGGCTCATTCATCATCGCCTTCTCGCGGAATTTCACCGCGTTCTACATCTCGGATATCTGGGGGAACGTGATCGTCTACTCGCTGATCCTGGTCTTCCTCTACTTCAAGCCGTACGGGCTCTTCGGGAAGAAGAGCGTGAAGAAGGTGTGAGCAGGATGAACCGACGCCTTACCGCGCAGCCCTGCGGCACATCGATCCTCGCCGCGATCGGCCGGCGGCCGCTCCTGCAGTTCGCGCTCCTCGCCGCGGCGCTCCTCGTGATCGCCGTGCTTCCGCATCTGGGGCTCATGCGCTTTTCCACGATGAGCATCTACGCCTACACCGCGATCTACACCGTCGTCGCGCTCGGGATGAACATCCTTCTGGGTTTCAGCGGACTCATCTCGCTCGGGACCGCCGGCTTCATCGGGGCGGGCGCGCTCGGGATGGGCGTCTTCCTCAGGATGGGGCTTCCCTTCGAGGCGGCCGCGCTCGTCGTGCTCGCGATATCGGGTTCGGTCGGTGCGCTGATCGGGCTCTTCTCGCTGAAGGTGGAGAGCATCTACCTCGCGATCGCGACGCTCTTCGTGGGAGAGATCCTGCGGCAGGTCTACACGTCGGTCCCCATCTTTGGTGGTGAGTTCATCAGGATTGGCGCGGTACGGCTCTTTGGCGTCTTCGAGCTCAACCAGATCCTCCAGGTCGAGCGGAGCATCCTCTACGCGGTGATCGTCGGTATCCTTTTCATCTCAATGGTGCTCATGCACCACCTCGTGAAGAGCCGCACCGGGCGCGCGCTCATGGCGATGAGCCGCAGCGAGCACGCCGCCCAGGCGATGGGGGTGAGCCTGCTCAAGTACCGCCTCATTGCGTTTGTCACCGCGACGCTCTACGCGACCGCCGGCGGCATCCTCTACGCGCTCTACTTCCAGAGCGCGCCGACGCGTGCCTGGACGCTCAACGTGAGCCTTCTCGTGATCGCGATGGTCGTCGTGGGCGGCTTCAAGTCGATCGTCGGCACCTTTCTGGGGGCGATCATCATCTACGGGCTTCCTAATCTGCTCCTGAAGGACCTCCTTGGTGACATCTCGTACGTCTTCTCAGGGGCACTCATCATCCTCGTTATCCTCTTCTATCCACGCGGTTTCGTCTACGTGGGGCACGACCTGCGGAGGGTCGTGAGCACGCTCAGGGCACGCGCCCGGAGGGCCCCGTGAGCGAGGTGAGACCCATGACCGAGGTGAGGCCCATCCTCGAGCTCGAAAACGTCACCATGACCTTTGGCGGGCTGCGGGCGGTGGACGGGTTGAGTCTCACCGTCTTCGAGGGTGAGATCGTCGGGCTGATCGGGCCCAACGGCGCCGGCAAGACCACCGTGTTCAACTGCGTCACGCAGTTCTACAAACAGTACGAGGGGCTCATTCGTCTCACGAAAGACGACGGCGCGGTGGATCTGCGGGACGTTCCCGTGACGCAGGTCGTCCGCCACGGGATCACGCGCACCTTTCAGAACCTTGATCTCGTGCCCGACCTCTCGATCGAGGACAACGTGCTCGTGGGCGCGCACACGCGCTTCCAGACCGGCGTTCTCTCGCACCTGCTGCGAACACCCCGCGCCCGCAGCGAGGAGAAGGAGATGCGGGACCGGGCTGGAGAGGTGCTCGATTTTCTTGGTATCGCGCATCTGAAGGACCTCTACGTCGCGGGCCAGCCGTACGGCATTCTCAAGAAGGTCGAGATCGCCCGGTCCCTGATGGCCGAACCGCGGCTCATCATCCTCGACGAGCCGGCGGCCGGTCTCAACGACCAGGAGACGAAGGCGCTCGATGCGCTGATCTACCAGATCCGCGAGCGGTATCGCACCACGGTGCTGCTGATCGAGCACAATATGGCGCTTGTGATGAACGTCTGCGATCGCGTATGCGCGATCAACTTCGGGAGGTTCCTCGCGATGGGAGCCCCGGTGACGATCCAGCGCAACCCCCAGGTTCAGGAAGCCTACCTGGGAAAGGACGAGCACCTGTGAGCGCGCTGCTCGAGATCCGCGACCTGAGTGTTTCCTACGGCGCGATAAAGGCGCTGAATTCGGTGAACCTTTCGGTCCCCGCCGGTGAGATCGTCGCGGTCCTTGGCGCGAACGGCGGCGGCAAGACGACGCTGTTGAAGACGATCTCCGGGCTCGTCCGGGCGCAGAGCGGCGGCATCGTGTTCGATGGCGTGGATATCACGAGGCTCTCGCCGGAGGCGATCACCAGGCGGGGGATCGTCCAGGCGCCGGAGGGACGGCAAATCTTCGGAGAGCTCAGCGTCTACGAGAACCTGCAGATCGGCGCCTTCACGGTGCGCGACCGCCGTGCGCGCGAGCGGAATCTCGAGCGCGTCTACGGCTACTTCCCGGTCCTGAAGGAACGGCGTGACCAGGTTTCGCAGACGCTCTCGGGCGGCGAGCAGCAGATGCTCGCGATCGGCCGGGCGCTCATGGCCTCGCCGCGACTCCTCATCCTCGACGAGCCGTCACTCGGGCTTGCGCCGCTCATCGTGCGTTCGATCTTCGCGATCATCACCGAGTTCCAGCAGGAGGGGACCACGGTACTCATCGTCGAGCAGAACGCGTTGCAGACGCTTCGGATCTCGAGCTATGCCTACGTCCTGCAGGTGGGAAGGCTCGTGAAGTCCGGTCCGGCCGATGAGCTGCAGGACGACCCGGAGCTCGTGGAAGCGTATCTGGGGACGGAAGGGACGACGTAACCGTCTATGAGCCGCGAAGCGGCCATGACATAGAGTATTTCGCACAGGAGGAAAGTATGAAGAGGACCATGATTGCAGTGCTGCTCATCGCAGCCGTTGCGCTCGCCCTGCCGGCCGCAGGCGCCAGGCAGACCGAGGCTGCCCAGGGAGTCACCGAGAACAGCGTGCTCGTGGGCAATTCGGCCGCAACGAGCGGGGCGTTCGCCGCCGTTGGCGTTCCGTTCAACAGCGGGATCGAGGCGTACTTCGTGATGGTGAACGAGGCCGGCGGCGTCGCCGGGCGTACGATCGAGTGGGTCCATTACGACGACGAGTTCGACGGCGCGCAGGGGCTTACCTACGCGCAACGGCTCGTGGAGGACGACCGGATCTTCGCGTTCGTCGGGCACTTTGGAACGCCCACCGTCGCGACAACCCAGGAGTACCTGAACACGATCGGCATTCCGCGGGTCTACTACGCGACCGGCCTGCGATCGTTGTTCGATCTGGAGGCGACCGGCGGCGCCCGCGCGTCCTTCCCGGTGCAGCCAATCTACGATGCGGAGGGTGAGGTCATGGTCGCCCGCGCAGTCTCGGACTTCGGCGCCGGCCGGATCGGCGTGATCTACCCCAACGCGGACGACGGCATGGGGCTCCTCGCCGGGATCGAGCTTCGCTCGGGGCTCCTGAACGTGCCCATCGTCGCGGCGCAGGTCGCCCCTGATGCGACGGACATGAGCTCGGCCGCGCAGACGGTCATGGCGGCGAACGTTGACGTGGTCCTCGTTGCGGCGAACCAGGTGCCGGCGGAGGTCGCGATCAAGGCGCTTGCCGCAGCCGGGAATACCGCTCCGGTCATCACGAGTTACGTCAACGCGGCCCCCACCTTCGTGGAAGGCGTGCGTGAGGCGCTCGGCGTGTTTGACGTCTACGCGAACGCGTGGCTGCAGGTCGTTGACGACGAGGGGAATCCCACACCGGCGCTCAACGAGTACGTCGAGGCGGTCTCCAGAGTGGATCCGGCGCTCGCCGGCAATCCCTTTGCGCAGGCCGGATGGATCGCCGCCTCGGCCTTCGTCCAGGGACTCGAGCGCGTTGGTACCGACCCGCTCACCTGGGAAGCGTTCATCGACGCGATGGAGCGCGAACCCATTGAGATCCCGCTCGGCGGGACCGTTGACTTCGCCGACGGACGACGCGTCGGCACGCAGGCGATGTCGCTCCTGAAGGCCGTCTACGACGACGGGCCCGGGTGGATCGTCGACCGACCGCTCGAGGCGATCGAAGACATTCTGGAGTAGGCCCCTGGGGGCCACGCCGCTGTCCCTTCCCCGGGAACCGGAGGAGGGGCAGCCGGCGTCGCGGCAAGCTGATGAGGATTGGATGACTGACGTAGGCATCATCGGGCTCGGAGTTTCGTTCCCGGACACTTTCATGGAAGCCTCCGAGCTCGCCGAGCGCACCGGAATCCCGGAAGCGGTGATTCGCGAGAAGTTCGGCGTTGAGCGCAAACCCGTTCCCGGGCCCCACGATACGACGAGCGCGATGGGCATCGCCGCGGCGAAGAACGCGATCGCGATGGCCGGTATAGATCCGGCTGAGATCGACGTTGTGATCTGGAACGGCGGGCAGCACAAGGATTACCTGAACTGGCTCGCCGGGCTCCACGTAGCCGACGCTATCGGCGCGACGACGGCGTGGAGCTTTGACATGGAGGCGATGTGCGGGAGCATGATGGCGGGGATGGAGGTCGCACGCAGCCTCATGGTCGCGAACGACGAGTACCGTACCGTGCTCCTCGTAAGCGGCTACCGCAACGGCGACATGGTCGACTACTCGGTGAAGGAAACCTCCTTCATGTTCGACCTGGGCGCCGGAGGCGCGGCGATGCTCCTGCGCCGCGGGGCGGGAAGGAACATCATCCGGGGCACCGCCTTCCGCGGCGACGGCAGCTTCTCCACCGACTGCGTCGTGAAGGCCGCCGGGAGCCGGAACTGGCCCCCGCAGCCTGACGACCTGGAGCGGCTCCACTTCGTGATTGACGACGTGGAGGGCTTCAAGCAGAAGCTCGGTGAGCGCACTCTCCCCAATTTCTACGCGGTGATCCGCGAGAGCCTGCGAAAGGGCGGACTCACCGAAGAGGACATTGACTACCTCGCGATCCTGCACTTCAAACGGAGCACGCACGAGCTCGTGCTGCGGGAGCTCGGGCTGACCGGGGAACAAACGACCTACCTGAGCCGCTACGGCCACGTGGGACAGAACGACCAGATCATCTCCGTTCTTGAAGGACTGGAGAACGGGAAGATCAAGGACGGAGACAACATCGTCATGGTGGGCGCCGGCATAGGGTTCGTGTGGGCCGCCGCCGCCGTGCAATGGGGGAAGAAACATGACGCTTGAGGGCAAGGTATGCGTGGTCACCGGCGGCGCGCGCGGTATAGGACGGACGATCGTGGAGGCATACGCCGCGGCGGGAGCGAAGGCGGTCTACGCGATCGACACAGGTTTCGACGGCTTCGAGGAGGTCACGGCGAAGCACGCGTCGGTACAGACCGTGGTGCTTGACGTCACCGACTCCGCGGCGGTGAATGAGGCGATCGAGCGAATCAGGAGCGTCGCGGGACGGATTGACGTGCTCGTCAACAACGCCGGGATCACCCGCGACAACCTCATCCAGAAGATGACCGACGACGAATGGAACGCGGTGATCGCGGTGAACCTCACCGGCGTCTTCAACATGGCGCGCGCGGTGGGGCCGCTCATGATGGAGCAGGGTGAGGGCGCGATCGTCAACATGGCGAGCATCGTCGCGCTCACCGGCAACGTGGGGCAGTCGAACTACGCCGCAACGAAGGGCGGGGTGGTTTCGCTGACGAAGACCTGGGCGAAAGAGTTCGCCCGCAAGGGCGCGAAGGTACGGGTAAACGCGATCGCCCCGGGCTTCATCCGCACGCCCATGACGGAGAAGGTGCCTGAGAAGATCCTGGACGCGATGATTGGCAAGACGCTCCTGGGCAGGATGGGGGAGCCGGAGGACGTCGCGAGCGTCGCGCTCTGGCTCGCGAGCGACGCGGCGAGCTTCGTGACCGCGCAGGTCATCAGCGTCGATGGAGGCCTGGTCATCTAGGACCGGGTCAGTGAACGGCAGACGAGGAAAAAGAATGGCGGACTGGACGGCAGCGTACGACGGGAAACTGCGGAGCATGGAGGAGGCGATTCGTGCGCTTCCAAAGCGCGCGGCTGTAGTGATGGGGATGGCGTCGATGGAGAGCCAGGGATTCATGTCCCGGATCCACGACTTCGCCGATCACTTCGAGCACCTTCGCGTGCTCTCCTGTCTCAACATGCAGAGCTACCCCTTCTGCGAGGACCCGCGGTACGAAGGCAGATTCATGAACGAGAACTGGTTCTTCGGCCCGTCCAACCGCCAGGCTGCGAAGCTCGGGTACCGCCTCGTGGAGTACATCCCCAACAACCTCCACCAGGCGGGAGGCAACAAGATCCGTGCGCTCAAGGCACAAGGCGCGACCATCGTCTACTGGGGTCCGGTCACTCCCATGAGCGAGGCGAACGGTTTCCTCAACCTGGGTCTGTCGAACGTCTACGAGGGCGAGATGATCGACGCCGCGGACATCGTCGTGCTGGAGGTGAACTCGAGGGTTCCCATCCTGCACGGCGACACTCAGGTCCATATCAGCCAGGCCGACGCGGTGGTCGAGTACGACGCCGAGATTCCCGCCATCCCGGTGCTCGAGCCCGGACCGGTGGAAGAGGAGATCGCCGCACACATTGCACGGCTCGTCGGCGACGGCACGACGCTTCAGATCGGAATCGGCACGATCCCCAACGCCGTGGCGGCACGCCTGTCCGGGAAGAAGGACCTGGGGATCCACACCGAGATGTTCACCGAGAGCATGATCGACCTCTTCGACTCCGGCGCGATCACGAACCGGAAGAAGTCGCTGTGGCCCGGCAAGTTCGTTTTCACCTTCGCCCTTGGGACGACACGGATGTACGAGTGGCTCAACGACAACCCGGCCGTGCTCGAGCTGCGCGGAAGCTACGTGAACGATCCGTACGTCATCGCGCAGAACGACAACATGGTGAGCATCAACACCGCGATTACCGTCGACCTCACCGGCCAGGTCTGCTCGGAGTCGCTCGGGACCGCGCAGTACTCGGGAACCGGCGGTCAGCTCGACACGCACCGCGGCGCACAGAAGGCGAAGAACGGGAAGGGGATCATCGCGCTGCGCTCCACGGCGAAGAAGGGAACCCTTTCCACGATCGTCCCGGTGCTTCCGGAAGGTTCCGCCGTCACGGTCCCCCGGCAGGATCTCGACTGGGTCGCCACCGAGTACGGCGCGGTGCAGCTTCTCGGCCGCACGGTGAGCGAGCGCGCGCGCGCGCTCATCTCCGTCGCGCACCCGGATTTTCGCGTTGAGCTCACCGCCGCCGCGGAGAAGCTCGGCTATCTGTAGGGAGGAAACATGAACAGGGTCTACATCGTCGCTGCTCGCAGGACCGCGATCGGCGCGTTCGGCGGCGGCTTCAAAGGCACGCCGGCGCCCCGGCTTGCCGCGCAGGCGATCGCCGCGGTGATCGAGGACGCGCGGGTCGAGCCCGCCTCGCTCGACGAAGTGATCGTCGGCAATGTCATCGGCAACGGGCAGGGCATGGGCCCCGGACGGCAGGCGTCGATCTACGCCGGCGTCCCGGATTCTGTCCCCGCGTATTCGATCAACATCCTCTGCGGCAGCGGTATGAAGTCGATCATGCTCGCGGCGGACGCAATCCGCTCGGGCGACGCGAACCTGTGCGTCGCGGCCGGGATGGAGAACATGAGCCTCGCGCCGTTCACCGTGCCGGCCGCCGTGCGGTGGGGCAGCAAGCTCGGTGCGCTGCAGATGGAGGACAGCCTGCTCCAGGACGGCCTGACCGACGTCTTCAATACCTGTCATATGGGCGTCACCGCGGAAAACATCGCGAAAAAGCACGCGATCACCCGCGAGGCGCAGGACGCCTTTGCGGCCGAAAGCCAGCGACGCGCCGCCGAGGCGCGCTCGGCCGGCCGCTTCGCGGACGAGATCGTCCCGGTTGAAGTGCAGGAGCGAAAGAAGACGGTCGTGGTGGATACCGACGAGCATATCCGCCCGGATACGACCGTGGAGTCGCTTGCGAGCCTGCGGCCCGCCTTCGACAAGGAGGGCACCGTCACGGCGGGTAACGCCTCCGGTATCAACGACGGGGCCGCCGCGCTCCTGCTCGCCTCTGAAGAGGCGGTGCGGGCTCACGGCCTCACTCCCCTGGCCGAGCTCGTCGGCTGGTCGCAGGCGGCGCTCGATCCGGCGTGGATGGGGCTTGGTCCGGTGCCCGCGATTCGCAAGGTGCTCGGCAAGGCCGGATTGGCGCTCCGCGAGATCGAGCTCATTGAGCTCAACGAGGCGTTTGCCGCGCAGAGCCTTGGCGTCCTGCGGGAGCTCGCGGCGGAGCACGGCGAGACGGGGGAGGCGCTCCTCGAGCGGACGAACGTCAACGGCGGGGCGATCGCGCTCGGGCATCCGATCGGGGCGAGCGGCGCGCGGATCACGGTGACGCTCCTCCACGAGATGGCACGCCGCGATTCGGTTCTCGGGCTCGCCTCACTCTGTATTGGCGGCGGGATGGGAACCGCGCTCGTCGTAAAGAGAGGGTCATGATGACAGGGATCACGCAACGCAGCATCAGTGTACGCGGGAAGGCGATCCACGTCAGGTCCACGGAGGCGCGCGACGGATCCTGGCCGACGCTCCTCTGCATCCACGGCAATCTGGGAAGCGGCCGCTGGTTCGAAGCGCTTCTTGCCGACTATCCGGGCGCAGCGGTGGCACCGGATCTGCCCAACTTCGCGGAGAGTGACCACATTGACGGGTGCTCCATGTCCGTCTACGCCGACTGGCTCGCCGCGATCGCAGACGAGCTCGGCGTCGGCGGGGGAGGGTCTCACGGGCGCGCCGTCGTCGTGGGCCACAGCCTTGGCGGCGCCGTCGCGATGGAGCTCCTCTGCCTTCGGCCGCAGATCGTCGGCCGGCTGATCCTCGTCGACTCCTCGCCGGTCGAAGGGCTCCACACGCCAAAGGAGCACTACCCGGCGATTGAAGCGTACAAGGCGGACAAGGCAGTGCTCGCCTCAGCGCTCAAGGGCATGGTTCCCACGCTCGCCGACGA
>SKZO01000401.1 GCA_007127335.1 Spirochaetales bacterium
ACCGACGACAAGATCACCGAGCTCGAGTAGTCGGCAGTGCTGTCTGGCAGCGCTGTCTGTCAGCGCTGTCTGTCAGCGCTGTCTGAACACCTCGCTCACCGAACGGTCGTAATGCACGCGGTTGATCGTGTGGCAGAGGACGGGTGCAAGGCTTCGGACCTCAAAAAAGGACAGGCTCGTGAACTCATCCGTCTGGGGAATGCTGTTCGTGACCACGAGACGCTTCAGGTTGTACTCGCGGTGGAGCATCTCCAGCCGCTCACGCGTACCGGGAAGGCAGAGGTTGTGTGAGGCCGCCATGTAGACGTGCTCGACTCCCTTGCGTTCCACCAGCTCCTTGATGAGCTCGACGACGGTCTTCGCGCTCGCGACCATGTCGTCGAGCACGATGGCCGTCTTCTTGCCGCGAAAGTCGCCGATGATGTCGGTAATCGTCGCCTGCTCCGCCTGAGGCCGGTGCTTGCTCGCGATCGCGGAGTTCACGTCCATCTCACGGCTGAAGTGAAGGATCAGCTTCGTCGCTCCGGCGTCGGGGGCGACTGCGATGACGTCGTCTCTTCCGCGGAAATCGGAGAACTCGTTGTTGAACATGGTCAGGGGATCGAGCATGTTCACCGGCAGATCAGCGTAGAAGCCGTGTATCTGGGTGGAATGAGGGTTCCACGCGATCACTCGGTCTATACCTGCGCTCCGTGCGAGATCCGCCAGGAGCTTGGCCGTCGTCGGCTCACGCCGGAACTTCGTCGGCTTGTCCTGGCGCGCGTAGGTCAGGTATGGCAGAACCGCCGTGATCCGGTGAGCTCCGTGCTCACGGAACGCCCGCGCGGCGATGAGGAGCGTCAGGTAGTTGTTGTTCGCCTCGTAACCCCGGCTCGGCGCGAGGAGCGACTGAAACAGGAAGACGTCGGCTCCCCCCACATGATGCTCGAGCCGCACGAGCGTCTCGGTGTCCGTGAACTCGCGGTCGACGTCCTTCAGGAAGACCAGCTGCTCGGTTTCGCCGGTCCCTGAGAGCAGTCGCTGGTACTCCTTCACGACCTCCGCGGCCATATAGGTTCCGCTCGTGCAGCTTGCGATGAGCAGCGGCCCCTGCTTGGACTCCAGTCTGAGCGAGCGCTCGTCAAGATACTGCTCCGGGAAGATGAACGATTTCTCGCTGTCCGCGTGCATGAACCCCATGATTATCTCCTTCTCATCGTGACCCGGTCGGTTTGATCGTTCCATCCGAGTATACCAGGCGAGGCCCTGCCAGACGCCGGTTTTCCTCTGAGAGTGTGTGAGCAAGGCGCGACGCCGAGTCCTCGCGGGCGCGCACCAGTCGAAACTGCCGTCGCTCGTATACGGCGATCTCCATGCGGGGGCCCTCGCCTGACCTGTCAAAGGTCACCAGGTAGACGAGCGCAAGATCCGGCTCGTACTCCTCGTGCCCCTTGATCCCCTCGTAGTCGTTGATGAGATCTCCACATCCGTACAGAACAGGGACACCACGGTAGATCTCGAAGCCCTGCGGGTGATGGGATGAATGGCCGTGAATGACGTCTACGATTCCACGATCTGCGAGCGAACGGGCAAAACGCACCTTTGCCTCCGCGATGTCATACCCCCAGTTTCCGCCCCAGTGAATGGACACGACGATGAGCGCACCCGCATCCCGCAACGGTCGAGCGATGCTCTCGAGCTTTTCTACCTCGTGCCCGCCCAGGCCGGGCAGGCGGAAGACTCCCGCTCGCGCATCGCCCGTCCCCCATCCGGGAGGAACGCCGGAATCGCCCAGACAGCACCCGATCACCGCGACCCGCCGCCCGGGCGGCGCATCGGATGCCGACGGCTCAACGAGCGCCGGACCGGTTGCCTCCGCACCGTCGCGACCGGCTCCGCAGTACGGCACCCGGGCGCGATCGAGCGCGGCGCATGTCTCCTCCAGGCCCGTCGTGCCGAAGTCGAGCACATGGTTGTTCGCGAGCGTGCATACCGGGTTTGGAACGGTCTTGAGGACGGCCGCATTGTCGGGGTGGCCGCGGTAGTGGATTCCTTTTCCGGGCGCGAAGCCGTCGGTGTCGGTGAGCGCGTTCTCGAGGTTCACGAGCGTGGCCTGAGGTCCAAACCTCTCGAGCCGCTCCACGGTGTCGCCCCACACGTAGGCGGGATCCACGCAGCGGGGAACCTCGGTGCCGCCTCGCCGCTCGGCCAGCGCGATGTAGTCGCGGGCATCGCCTACAAAGCGCTCTCGCAGCTCGGGATTGACGCTCGAACGCTGGATCTGGTCGATGCCGCGTCCGAGCAGGACATCACCGGCCAGTGCGACGCGAACCTGCATCGGACGCCGCACTCAGTCCAGGTCGTTCCAGTATGCTCTCACCTGGTCGAGCCACAGACGATCCTCCACGGTCACCGGATACGCACCCGGAAGATAGGAGGGGGCTTCCTCGAGCTGCCGGGGCGTGACCTGTGCCTGCGCAGTGTCCTGCGGCGGGTCGAGCACGAGTCGGTCAACGGGAATCGGCACCATCTGCCGGTCGCGGTCCAGCTCCGGCACGACTTCGATCACCACGAAGGCGACTGCAGGATCCTCTACATCAACCAGCATCTCTGCGATCTCGCCGATCGGCCGTCCATCGGCCGTCACCTCGACTCCGAATGCCGAGCGTGCTCGAATCGCTCCCGCCTCTTCCCGGTCTGCGACGGCCTCGATGAACGCTTCGCTGGCCGCCTCTCCAACGATGTCGGAGAGCCGGTCGCGCCAGTAGGCACGAATGGCGGCATCCCAGTCGGGATCGTCGGTCGGGAGTGCGTCGGGCTCCAGTAACGGCATTACGTCGAGCTCCTCCCGGGCGAGGTCGAGGATGATCGCCTCCCGGTACGGATCAACGTCCACGGCGCTGATCGGTATCGCGTACCGGTTCTCGCCGAGGCCGAGGAATCCGCCGAAGCCGATCTCGAGATACAGCACCCGACCGTCGTGCGTGATGATGATATCCTCCACCGAGCCGAGCTCCTGGTGGAAGGGATTCACGATTCGCTGCAATACGAGCGTCTCATGCCGCAGCGTGAGCCCCGGTACGAGTCGCATTCCGTACCGGTGGAGCGTCCGGACGTCGATGTCGGCCCAGTAGTGCAGCGTTGCCTCCTCCCACTGCGGGTCACGGAGGCTCGCGAGCTCGCGCTCAGGCATGACGTCGTTTCCTTCCAGTGCAGGCGCGGCGTGAAGATGCTCGGCAGACGCCTGGAACACGAGCGAGTCATCTACGACGCTGCGCAGGAAGAGCGGGAGCGGCACCGGATGGAGCCGGTCCTCCGCGGTGGCGACCAGTGCGTACGGAACGCGTCCGCTGTTGAGACTGACCACGTAGTCGGCTACGGTTCCGAGCGGCTCGTCGTCGGCCGTGTACACGGCGAGCCCGGTCAGCCGCTCGGCTTCAAGCACCGGTCCGCCCCGCACGTGCGCTCCGGTGACTTCGGAGTAGCGTGCTGCGCTCGGCGTCATCTCTTCCGCGTGCAGACGTACGCCGGGGGCGACCGCGCGTGCCTCCAGAGCGGCGTCGCTGCGCCGCCAGAATCGGTCGATCTCCGTGATCCACGCCCGGGCGCGAGTCTCCTCAGGGAAGTCGATCATTCGAGGTGCCCAGTTGAAGATCTCCGGTTCGGTGACCGGCAGTATGACTCCGTCCGCCTCGAGATCCGGGAGCACGAGCTGCAGTGGAACCGGATAGCGCCCGAACGGGATTGCCTCACTCTCGAGCTCCAGCACGAAGTACCCGATCGAACCGCTGCTGAGGTCCACCAACAGTTCGTCGATAGACCCGATCGGCTCTCCGTCCTGGTCTCGAACCGTCTGCCCAACGAGTTGTCTCGTAATCCAGCGAGTCTCGAGCTCGATCTCCAGAGCTTCGGGTTCGACTTCGTCCACTTCGGGTTCAGGCCGACCTCCGGCCATGCTCAGGGATGCAGACATAGAAATGACTGCCGCGATGAGAACGATCCTTGATGCGCGCATAGTACCTCCCACTTGCTCTCGCACCCAAGCTACCTCTGTGACGCTGTCCGGCCCATAGCACGTTTGTGGTATGGGCCGTGAGGTCGGGAATCGCCATGCTTGAAGAGAGAGGCTCATGTGATTTCAGACTTGATCCGCGGATTCACCCCGTCTCCAGCCGAGATCACCATATTCGTCGTGCTCGTTCTGGGCTTCGTTGGTGTACTGGTCGCCTACTCCACTGCGACGTACCGGCGGGGCCGGCGGCGCAGGATCGCGATGTCCGAGCGGCGGTACCGGAGACGGCTCGAAGAGCTCGCCGTGACCAGGAGCGACGAGGAGTGCCTGGAGATACTCTTCCGCTACCGGGGGGATCCTGAGCGCAAGTACCTGCTCGTGCAGAACCACACCGTTTTCAACGACTGCGCCGAGCGGGCCCTGGCCGACGGTGCAATTGGAGAGGGACAGGTGAGTGCACTGCGGGTCCGACTCGGATTCTCCGGCCAACCGGCCGGGGCCGAGCCTGATTCCAGCGCCGAGATTCCGCAGGGATCCGGTGTGATCATCGCGGACAGCCATGATCGCATGATACGGGGACGGGTCATGGACCCGACTCCTTCGAGCTTCCGCGTCTCCACCGACGACGAGGCTCCCCGGCTCACCTCCGGATCGCTCGTGGAGGTCATCTACCAGAACGGCAGCGGTGTGTACCGGTTTGAGTCCTCCGTGCTCGCGAATCCGGTGGGCGAGATGGACCTCTCGCACGCCGAACGTATCGAGCGCGTGCAACGCCGGCGCTACTACCGCGGCAAGGTGCGCCTTCCCGTCTACGTCAAGCCCGCCGGCGAGCAGGAACGCCCGGAGCTGACGCGGTTCATCGACATTGGCGGAGGCGGCGCGAGCTTCTATGCTCCCGATGACCGGTACCAGCGCGGCGAATCGGTTGAGATGACCTTCCATCCTGACAGCAGGCAGGCGATGCATCTCGCCGGGCGCATCGTACGCGAATCACACGGCGGCAGAGTCGTCCACGTGAAGTTCACCGACGTCGGACCGTCGACGCGCGATCGGGTGCTTGGTTTCCTCTTCCGCCGCGAGACCTGAATGTCGGCATCCGCCGCCGAACGTGCTACACTGGTCGCGAGGTGACTATGGCACGAAGATCCTTCGACATGACGATGATCCTTACGCTGCTCGTGGGAGCTTTTCTGGTCCTCGACGGGCTGGCCGGGCTGACCCAGGCGCAGTCCTTCCTCGGGGAGCTCGGGAGGGCGATCGGCGCACGCGGCGCGACCATCAACATGGTCGTGGCTGTGATCGAGCTCATCGCAGGGTCGCTGCTCCTGCTGAGTCTGTTCGTCGGTCTTGGAGAGCTCGAACGCTTCCTTGGTGTCGCGATCTTTCTCGCCTGGGCGGCGATCATCGTGCTCCTGTTCATCGTGAACAACTTCGCTCCGGATACGCTCGGATGGTGGGTCGGTCTCGTACAGTACTGCATCATCCTCGCCGTGATCTGGATGGTCAAGGCGAGACGGGCGTAGTTGCCATGACCGGCCGCCGGTATGCGATCGTACTCGTCGGGCTCGTCGTTCTCACGCTCCTTGCGGCAACGGGATGGCTTGCCGGGTCACGATCGTGGAGCGCCTTCGCCGCAGACGCGAAGGCGGACTCGCCGGCTGACGAGCACCTTCTTGTCGTCGTGCTGCGCGCCTCAGCCGCTGTTCGTACCGCCGGTCAGTTCGGCAGCGAGCATCCGGCGCCGCAATCCGCGGTGATCGAAGCCGTAAGCGCCCTCTCTGAGAGGTCGACGCTGCCTGGCTGGGACGATCTCGATGTGCTTTTCATCGACGCCCTCGAGCGGATCCAGCGGCTGGAGTCCGGATCCGTTGATGAGGAAACAACCCGCACCATGCTTCTCGCAGCCGCCGACGAGATCGACCGCACGATCGACGGGCTCGTCGCCGGAGTGACCGCGGCGGGTGATGCAGCGCCGCGTTTTCCCGTAGCGGGGCTCCTTGCGGCGATGTCGTTGCTGCTTGGCGGTATGTGCATCGCCATGATCGCCGTCCGGAGCCGAGGAGAGGCGGTCGCCGACGCTGCCGGGAAGGTGCGTCCGGAGGGCCGACGCGGTACCTCGAGTGCGATGCGCGACGGGATGCCCCCGGCCGGCCTCCGGGACGATCCGGCCGATGAGGAGCCGGCTCCTGCCGTGCCGGCCGGCGTGTTCGATGCCGAGCGGCTCGAGCGGGCGCTCGAGGAAGAGCGTTCGCGATGCACACGGTACGGCCACGATCTTTCCGCGGTTGTCCTGTCCTTCAACGAGGCGGAGAGAGTCAGGCGCGACCACGGGGCATCCGCCGTATGGTACGTGGTCACGTCGATCGCCGAGCTCGTGCTCACGAATACTCGAGCCTCCGACCGTGTGGCCATACTCGCTGATGAGCGGATCTGTGTGCTCGCCCCTGAGACGTCGCGGGAGCAGATCGAGCTGCTTGCCCGGAAGCTCGGTCGTAACGTGGAGCTTTTCCCCTTCGACGTGGACATACCGGCTACCGTGAGCTGGCAGTGCATGGACGCGCTCGCCGAATCACCGCTCACGTAAAACGCTCGAAAAACCACCTGTCAGGCCGTATACTTACACGTGGGCCTCGTCAGGGAATGATATGCGCTTTGCTGCACTCTGCGCGGTGCTGCTCGTGCTTGCAGCAGCAGCCGCGCACGCTGAGGAATCAATACTCCAGGTGTTCGTCTCGGTCGAACCAGACCCACGACTCGAGGAAGTTTTCTACCTTGCCGCGGGCGTTGAGCTCACGAGGGCCGGGCTCACGAGTCGACGCACCGAGGTCTCCGTCACCGACTCGTCGGGTGCGATCGATCCGGGCCTTGTAGCGCGCGAAGCGCGGCGGACGGATGCGAATTTCGTGCTCATCATGGTGTACGAGACGCGTCCGTCCGAGGTGCATATCGAGCTCCTGCTCGACCATTCGGTTTTCGACGGGCCGCTCGCGAAGAGGAGCATGACGTCGCCGCTCGATCTCGACCTCGATTCACGGGTTGCCGCCGCGGTTCGGGCGCTCATCACCGAGGCAGGGGTCGAGCGTCGGCGGACGGAGCGTACGGCGATCGAGGGGTTCGACCTCTCGCCGCGAGCGCCGCCGATCGATCCACCGGCAATGGAGCCGCGCGTCACCGACCCCGGGCTGCCGGAGGTCTCCGGTCCGGAGCTCGCGGTGACGACGGCCGGTATCCTCGTCGTAGGAGACGGTACGACGTTCTTCCGCTACGGTGTCGCCGCATCGCTTTCCGGGGGGTACGTGCCGGCGGGCCGGGCGGCGGGGGTATTCGTGGGCGCCCGTGGCTCGGTTATCAGGTTTCTGGCGAACGCCAAGGTCGGCGGCGGCACGCTCTCCGTCGTGACCGCAGGGCCGGATGTGCACGTGGGCTCGGTCTATCGGTCGCCGGCGCGGCTCGCGATGCGCATCTCCGGCGGGTACGCCGCGGTCATCGTCGCCCGCGAGGAGGAGACGCTTGCGAAGTCGGTTCCTTTTGCCGAGGTCGGAGTCTTCGCCCGTCTTCCCATCGGCCGGGTCGTGGCGGTCGGGATGGAGATCAACTACCTCACGGTTTTCGAGCCGGGGCTTCCCCTGATGGGCCTCAGCCCCTCCGTGATATTGAGCATGGAGTTGTAGTATGAGTACGGTACTGCGTCGACGCCTTGTGATCGGCGTTCTCACAGCGATCTTTGCGATTCTGCTCCCCGCCGGATGCGATGAGTTCGCGCTCGTGGATCTGTTTTACGAGCACACCGGGGAAGACCTCGCGATCGAGCCGGGAGCTGCCGCGCTGCAGCCGTCGGGTACGGTGCAGTTCAGCGGGAGCGGAGGCGCCCCCGGCTACAGCTTCCGTGTGGCCGAGGCCGATGGAGGGACGATCGACTCCGAAACCGGGCTCTACACGGCTCCCCTCGAACCGGGTGATTTTACCATCGAGATCACCGACCGTGCGGGCGCCGTCTCCAGTGCGACGGTCTACGTCGCGGGCTCCACCTTGCTGCGGATCGAGCCCGCGACCGCCGCGGTGGAACAAGGCGAAAAGCGCGAGTTCACCGCGAGCCGCGGGAAGTCGCCGTACGTCTTTGGGCTCTTCCCGGGGAATCTCGGCACAATCGCTTCGGCCGGTTCCGTCGTCGAGTTCACCGCGTCGTCGGAGGAGATTGGCGAGGGCACGGTCACCGTCACCGACGCCAACTCCTCGACGGCGAGCGCGAGGGTCTACGTCTACGACGGGACGACGCTCGTGCTGATCCCCGACCGCAACCCGATCCACCAGGGCGAGCGTACGGGTCTCACTCCCTCCGGCGGGATCGAACCGCACGACTATCAGCTCAGCGTTGAGAGCGAGAACCTGGTGTACGACGACGGGCCGGGGACTCTCGTGCAGCCTCCCGACGGAGAGTACATCGCGAGCGACTCAATAGGCGTCGTCAGGATCGAACTTGCCAACCGCTACGACGCGGAGGAGGAGCCGGAGACGACGAGCCTTGACATTACCGTACTTCCGGCGCCGCCGTCGAACCTCAACGCCTCGTGGACCCCGCAGGGGAAGCCCGAAGTCATGCTCTCCTGGAGCTACGAGAAGCCGGGAATCGACGGGTTCCGCATCGAACGCCTGTCCGAAGACGACGAAGAGTACCGCCTGATCGGAGTCGTTCCTTCAGCGGTTCGCGAGTACCGGGACACGAACGGCCTCGCCCCCGGACAGTCGCACGTCTACCGGATCTTCGCGCGCGCCGGGGACTACGACTCGGAGCCTGGCTCCATCTCCATCCCGCGGAGGTAGATCACCGCGCGGCGGACCGAACGGTCTCGAGGAGGAGGCTCACGAGCCGATCGAGGTACCCGGCGGCGGTGCCCGCCGGTGGCGCGGCCGACACCGTCGCCCCAAGTTCTCCTGCGAGCGCCTCGATCGCGTCGCTCGCCGTCCGGAAGGCCGCGGCGCGCCCCGCCGCCGTTCGTTCACGGCTCAATGCCTGGAAGTAGGTCTCCATGTCCTCGGAGAGGTTCGGGTACTGTTCGCGAATCGCCGGAGCATCGACGACCGCCCTGAGCAGCGCCCGCGTCCCAACGAGGTCGATCACCTCCGGCGCGTCCGACGGGGCGGTCTCGTCCGGCAGAGCTGCGTGCAGACGCGCCGCCCTCCGGTCGATCGCGGCGACCGCCCGTGCGGCCTGTGCCTCGGCCGCCTCGATCGACGACCGAAGCGCCGCGATTTCCTGCGCCGCCTCAGCGGCCGCCCGCTCGCGATCGGCACGCAGCGCCGTGCTCCGCGCCTCGAGCGTCGCGATCTCCGTCTCGAGCGTGGCGACCCTCCGGGCAAGCTCGGCGGCTTCGCGTTCCGACGCTGCGGCTTCGCGTTCGGACGCT
>SKZO01000365.1 GCA_007127335.1 Spirochaetales bacterium
GTCTGGAGCCGACGGAGGCTGTGCTCAACCTCCCTGATGATGTGGTAGCGCGAAAGCCCGCCGTCGTTCGGACCCGGTCCCACATGCGCATGCACCTTGGTGGCGACGATCAGTGATTCGCGCGCTCCGCGTCTCCTGATCCATCGTCCAACCGTGACCTCGCTCGCGCCGGCCGAATACCCGTCGGCCGTGTCAAGAAAGTATCCGCCCTGCTCGAAGTAGGCATCCATGATCGCGAACGATGTCTGCTCGTCTGCCTCACGCGCGAAGGTCATCGTCCCGAGGCAGATCTCCGAAACCTTGAGTCCTGATCCGCCGAGTCGTACGCTGTTCATGGGGCCATGATACCGGCAGATGGTGCCGATGGGAACCGTCGGCAGAAAAGCGAAGGGATCATCACCCTTCGGTGACGATCCCCCCTTCCCCTCATCCCTTGCCTACCAGTAGTATACACGCTTTTGGAGATTCGGCAAGAGGGAATTCCACACGGGACCGCCGGGTCATGGGGCGCCCGCTCGATCAGCCACGACGCGCATGCCCACTATCGAGTGCCCGGAGAAACCGATGATCCCCCGGTAGTTCGTGGCCGACCGGTTCGCCGCCCTGAGGGGAATCTCGACGATGGCCTGCGCGTCGTTCAGCGACTTCTGCCCATCGCGCAGCTTTCCGCCGAAGCTCGCGACGATCGCGCGGAGGAGATCGTTTCGCTCAGACGCCGGTCCTTCGAGGCGGGCGATCTCGTTGGAGAGTGCGACGGAGAGCGTTATGAGCTCGTCCGTTGCCGAGCTCCTCGCGGACGCTGCCTTTGTCAGATGCATGGTCCCGGTGTAGACCCGAAGCGCCGCGATGCTGAGAACCAGGATTGCGAGCGCCGGCGCAGCCATCTTCACGGGGTCGCCCTGTAATTGGGGGATGGCCCATCGATCGTCGCACCCGCGAGCGGTGCGACGATCGGCCATGACGCGAGACCGTCGGTGACGACGATCCGAAGCGCTGGAAACGGCTCGCTGATGGTCTGCGCCGTGACCACCCTGAGCCGCGAGAAGAGCTCGGTCTCGCCGGCATGGCCAATTTCGATACCGTCCTCGCCCCAGACGACGATGAGCTCGCGCTCTCGAACGCCGTCGAGATGTCCCAGGCGTATACTGTTCGCGGCCTCGACGACGCTGAGATCGTGCTGCGAATCAGGCCGGCCGACCCGGGCACACCACTCCTCCACAGTCACTTCGAACCGGGAGACTGTCGCGAGTGCATGTGAGCGATGCACGATGCGCTCCGCGACGGCCGCCGTCGCACCGATTGCCGACACACTCATGGCGAACAGCACCGTCGTCACGGTGGCCCCGAGAACCGTGTCGACCAGCGATCCATTCGAGCTCATCATCTCACGAGCTCCTCCCGCAGCTCCAGCCGTTCCCGCACGGACTGCTCGGTCGCTCCGAGCCGCCGGGACAGCGGTTGCAGTATTGACGCGGCGAGGATCATGGCCAGAACGAGCATGACGAGTGCCGCCATCGCGTCGACCAGCCAGTAGCCGGCTCGCGACTCAGTGTCCCGACGAGCTGATATCGCCATCCTGCCCCTCGCCGCCCGGCCGGCCGTCTGCGCCGTACGATACGACCTCGAATGCCAGACCCGCGGGACCCGGCCGCCGGTAGCTGAGCTCGTTTCCCCAGGAGTCGGTGCCAACCGGACGCTCGACGTACGGCCCTGCCCATCCTCCGGGTACCGGAGCAAGAGTCGGTTTCTCCCAGAGCGCCGCGAGTCCCTGCGGCTCCGTCGGGTAGACGCCGGTATCTACATAGTAGGCGTGGAGGGCCAGGCTCACCGCGCTGATCTGGGCTCGGGTAGCTGCGATACGCGCCTGCTCGAGGTATCGCACCGCGGAGAAGGAGACAGTTCCACTCAGTACAATGATGATACCGATGACGATGATCGACTCGACGAAGGTCCAGCCCGCCCGCGGATCCGTCACGCGGCGGCGAGGGATCATGGTGCGCCTCCCTCTCCCAGTCGCAGGCGCAGCAGTTCTACTGCCGCCGGCGACCCTTCGCTCGGGAACCATTCGAGCTCATCGAGCGCCGCGGCGACGTCACCGGTTCGGGCACGCGCGAGAGCAAGCAGGAAGCGCAGCTGCGCGTCCTCCGCGTTCGCGGGCAGTCCAGCCTGGAGCAACTCGATTGCCGTGGCCGGATCACCGTCATCAAGTGCCTCCTGGATCTGGACGACGAGCTCGGCAACCGAGCGAAGCCTCAGGTACAGCACGTCGGATCGGCTCGTGAAGGTGACGTCTGACCTGATCGTCTCATACCCCGCTCTGCCGGCCTGCACCCTGTAGTTACCCGCGGTGATCGGTGGGAGGGTGAACCGTCCATGGATGTCGGAGTAGACCGGAGGACCGTCGTCCACTCGAAGCTCGACCCAGCCGAGGGGCGCTCCCGCGTAGTCGTAGATCACTCCGTGCAGAGGAGCCGGTCCGGTCCATGCGGTATCCGGAGCTCCGGCGCATCCGAGCAGGACGAGCGTCCACAGCGCTACACTACTCGCGGCTGATCTCATAGTGCTCTCCTTCGTGTTCCATTATGAGTCGATGACGCTCGGTTTCCCGCAGCCGCCATCCAAGCGCGGTTTCGCCCGGCAGCAGCACGACGACCGGTCCGTCTTCACCAAGTTGCAACACAACCCGCTCCCGTGGAGTTCCGGACTCGGCCTCCCGTGAGGCGATGAGGCCCAGATACGACGGCATTCTCGTCGGTATCACACCGGGCCCGGCCGGGCCGGACGGGGCCACATGAGGTCGCGGTTCGGCCGCAGGCTCGCCGGTGGAACCGTGATTGCCGGCGAAGACCGTCGCGAACCTGTTGGCCGCAACGGCAGGCCAGGAGTCGCTGCCCGTGGCCGGATGGGCGCGAACCGAATCCCTCCCATAGAGCGCCGTCAGGCGCAGCGTGAGTTCTGCCGGGCCCGTGGGTGAGAGATCAAGGCCGGCCACGACGGCGCACCCCCGTTGTGTCCTCCGGTCAATCGCTCCCAGCCAGTTGCGCAGTGCGGATGCACGGCCACTCAGGGTCGCCGTGATCGATCGGCGATTCGAGTCGATTTCGATCCGCTTGAGATCAACTCCATGAGTCGCGGCGGCGCCGACGAGCGCCGCGCCCTCCGAGACCACGTCCATCTCGCAGTTGCCCTCTGCCTCCAGTTGCTCCCGGAGGCGCTCGAGCGACGTCACTGCCCGATCAAGCGCCGCTGCCTCCTCCTGAGCCCCCGCAAGCAGCGCCTTCTCGAACGGCATGTCGATCGCCGCCGCTCTCCGACTCGCTGAGACGGCCCGCGCTGATGCGAGCAGCGACAGGAGAGCGAGGAGAACACATGCCGCAATCGCAATCGGTTTCGTCACGCTCTACTCCAGATGAGCTTCGATCGTCGCGATCATCTCATCGCCGCGACGATCGACCGCATGAGAGACCGGACGCACTCCAGGCAGCGCTCCCACCCTCGCCGCTACGCCGGGGTCCCGGGTGTCGACGACGAGTGTCAGGCGGTCTCCGACCAGACTGATTCGTGAGTATCGTTCATCGCCGGTGAGAACCTGGACGAGCGCGTCCATCAGGCGCCCGGGAGCCAGACGCCGGTCATCGTCGGCCTCCGCCATGAGCGTGAGAAGCTCAGCCTCTCGCATCCGGAGCATCTGAACATGGCGATCGGTTTCGTTCCGTTCCATTCTGAGCTCTGCGACCGAGCCTGCGACAGCGTTCGACTGCATAACGATATTGGTGGTAAGAAGAACAACGAAAAGGCATGCTGCGGCGGTTCCGGCAACAGCGACGAACCCGTTGCGACGGCTCCGGTCCGGGACGCGTCGGAACCTTCGACGCCGTATTTCGCGGTTGCGGGCGAACCGACGTCGCCGGCTCGGGAGGAAGGCATGCGGCAGGACGGTAACACGCGAACGAGGGAACGCCGCGTTGCAGCAGGCGAGGATCTCGCGGCGCGCCGTGAGGACCTCTCCTCTGCTGCGCGCCTGCAGCAGTGCGCCGGCATCCGGCGAAACTGGCCACCGGTCTGGAGCCTCCGGCGCGTAGAGCCGACTGTCCACAACCACGAGCACTCTCCTCCCGCGGCCGGCTCCCCCGAAGCTCCGGATCCTCGGACCGCTCGGCGTCGAGATCATCCGGGCGATCACGGAAGCACCTCCGCGTAGAGATCAAAGAGCGGTTTGACGAGCGTCAGGACAACCGTGAGCACCACCGCCCCGGCGAGCGCCACGAGGATGGGCTCGACCAACGCCGCGATTCTCCTGATCAACGCGGCAAGCCGTGTTTCAAGGAAGGTGGCAAGACCGTCAATCGTGCCGGGGAGATCCGCTCCCGACTCACAGAGAGCAAACCACCGGCTCAGGTAGTCGTCACGAGGCAGGGCGCGAGCCACGGCCGCCGATGCCGAAGTGCCGTTCTCCATGAGGCCGGCCGCCCGGGAAAGACCCGCGCGGATCGCGACATTGTGTGGACACCCGGCTGCCGCACGGAGCGCGCCCGTGAAGGGAATCCCGGCTTCGAGCATGCCGGCGAGTGCGTGGGCGAATGCGAGCAGTCCGGTGAGCATCTCGAGACGCCCCGCAACCGGCAGCGCCAGGCGGATCCTCGCGAGTCTCAGGCGCAGTGGTTCTGTCCGCCGGGCGAACACCACGACAGCTGAGAGGGCGACGACGAGCACGAGCACGACCACGAGCACGACCACGGTGATGACGACAGCTCGCGCGGCCCGGGGCGCGCTCCCGTTTCCCGTGGCAAGCCCGAATCCCGGAACGATGGAGCCGTTGGCGGTCGGCACCAGCGACGCCGCCGCCGGGACCGCCACCAGGATGAGCAGCACCGAGCCGATGAGCGCGGCGAAGACGACGAAGGCCGGATACATCGACGCTGTGAGCACGCGCGATCGGAACTCGAGGCTGCTGCGCAGGTACCTGTCCGCCCGGGCCATGGGAGTCGCCGCTTCGCCGGTCTCGTCCACGACGCGGAGCATCGCCAGATGCATAGGGTCCACGCGATGGAGTGTCCCGCGGACGGACTCCGTCACGGCCAACCCCCTTTCGAGGCCCGAGACGATTGCCAGTGCCGCCGTGCGCTCCGTCCCGCGCAGCATCTCCGTGGCTGCGCGGTATGCCTGCAGAAGACCGATCCCTCCCTGCAGGAGCGACGCAGCGGATTCCACCAGGAGTGACTCCTTCGCTCGTGAGAGACGGATCACGCAGTTGCCCATACCACCTCCTCCTCGGTCGTCAGACCGACTCCGCACTTGGCCCGACCATCATCGACGAGCGAGCACTTCTCGCTGCCGTGACCCTCCATGCCGAACAGACCGGTGCGTCCGCGATATCCGGTGAACCGGCACATGCGACAACCGTCTGCGCCGCCGCATGAGCCGCAGCGCAGTCTCACGAGCCGCTGCGACAGAACCAGAGGATCGAGGCGCTCGAGCAGCCCTCGCTCCGCGCCGAGATCCACGAGTCGTTCGACCACATCCGGAGCTCGTCTGCTGTGAACCGTAGCGAGCACGAGGTGGCCGGTGAGTGCGGCTCGAGCCGTGAGTCGGGCGGTTTCTCCGTCGCGGATCTCGCCGACCATGATGACGTCGGGATCCTGCCGCAGCACACGGCGCAGCAGCGTGTCAAAGGTGAGACCGGCCGGTTCGTTGGTCTGTATCTGCTCCGCATTCAGACGGTACTCGACCGGATCTTCGATTGTCATGATCTTGCGATCTCCGCGGCTGATCCGCCGAAGCGCTGCGTGAAGCGTAGTGGTTTTCCCGCTTCCGGTGGGCCCGCACAGCAGGAGCAGGCCCGACGATTGCTCCATGAAACGCGAGACCTGTTTGTACACCGCATCCGGCATCCCCAGATCGAGCAGGGTGAACCGATCACTCTGAAGCGGGAAGAGGCGCAGAACGAGGGATTCGCCCTCCGCCGTCGGCATCGATGAGAACCGGACGTCGACCGTGTCCGCCGCGAGTCGTGCGGAGAACCGGCCATCCTGAGGTCGGCGCCGTTCGGCCGCGTTGACACCGGCGAGGACCTTCAGTCGTGCTGATACGGCGGACAGGCGCCGCGGCGAGATGAGAGGCTGGTCATGGTCTCCGTCAGCCGCCACGAGTCGTCCGTCAACGCGGTAGCGGACCGCGACGGTCCGGTGATGAGCTTCGATGTGGATGTCCGAAGCTCCCTGTCTGATCGCGTCGTTGAGGAGGCTGTTGACGAGGTTCACCGCCGGAGCATCATCGTGCGCCTGGTTTGCATCAGTCTCGTCCGGCCGCCGGAGACCGTCGACCGCTGACAGGTTCGGATCATGAGCCGCCGAGCGCTGCATCCGGGCGACGATCTCCCGCTGCGTCAGATGCACGAACTGCACAGGTCTCAGGTGATATGCCTCCAGGAGACGCTTCACGGAACCCGCGGGCCGGGTTACGCAGCCTATCGTCACGGCCTCCGACGCGTCGGCCACGGGCACGAGTCCATGCCGTCGCATGAACGAGGTTGTGTACCTCATCTCCGGTCTCCGTAGTACCGCAGGTAGATGTCCATCAGGTCCGCCCCGGTCTCGGTCCCGTTCGGTTTCGCGCGTTCTACGCGGGGGATGATGTAGATCGCGAGCTCGGTCGCCTCGTCGTGGCTGCGCCGATTCTGAAAGAGTCGGCCGATCAACGGAATGCGACCGAGGAGCATCGGCTCGTCGACGGTCTGTTCCTCCTCACGCAGCCGGAGCCCTCCGAGCATCACCGGTTCGCCGGAGGCGGCTCGTACCTGCGTCCGCACCAGCTTCTCGCTCGTCGGCGGTGGGTTCCCGGTGCCCGAAACGTCCGCTCCTCGCCGGGAGACGGTGGCGCTGACATCCATCGTTACGTCGTCGCCGTGAGACCTCCCCTGTATCTCGATGATCAGGCCGGAGGTGATCTCGCGTATGACTCCTGTGGGACGCTGGGCGCCCGTCTCAGGGTCGAACGCCGTATCCCGGTAGCGATACGTGCTGGTATTGCGAAAGCTCACCGACTCGCCCGAGAGAGCGCTCAAGGTCGTGTCGGCCACGACGGCGGTGGTCGACGCGGTGAGCCCGGCGTTGAGCCGGGCGGCAAACTGATAGCCGAAGGTCGCCACGATGTCGAAGTCGAGGGACAGGAGCCGACCGATGCTGCCGATGAAAGCCTGGGTGGCCGAAGGAGACGAGGGGGCGCTCGACAGATCGAGCCCGAACTCCGAACCATCCGATTCCTGGTACTGGATGACGAGAAGATGGTACCGGATCTGAGGCGCCGCCACGTCAATCAGGCGCAGATCCTCTGCGAACCGGGACAGCGAGTCCTCAGAGCCGCGGTAGAAGAAGCGGTGTGGGTCGTTGGTGGGGAGTATGTTGTTCCGGTGTGCCGAGGGAGGGAGATGCTGCAGGAGTTGCTCGATCCGGAGGTGGCTGAGCTCCATGAGAGTACCGTTCCTGGGAACGTCGACCGCAGCGAGAAAGAGCTCGAGTTCAGAGACCTGTTCGGGCGAGGCAAAGACAGTGATCGCGGAGCTGCCCGGTATGGGCGAGATGGGCAGCGTGCTCAGGTGCCGCGGCAGAAGTGCCAGCACCTCGGGTGCGGCACCGTGCAGCTCGATCCGGTGGTGGGTCCGGTCCCCCGGGCGCGCGTCGAGCCTTGAGATAAGGCTCTGCACCCGCGCAACGCCGTCGGCGTGTCCTGTGAGGGTCAGCGCGTTCGAGCTGCGATCCGGCCGGATCGTAACGTCCATGATTAGCTCGTTTGGCAGCAGTTCCAGCAGGGCTCCGACCGGGAGGTGGTCCAGGCGGATGATCTCAGTGGTGAGTGTCTGCGCCGTCGCGGATTGCGGAGGCGCATCCGTGATGTAGTAGATGCCGTCGAGTACCGTGAACACCGCGTCGGCCTGCTCGAGTACCAGCCGCAGGAGCGCGTCGAACGGACGTTCCGAGAGCTCCAGCCCGCCGAGCGGCGGATCCGTCCGCTTGAGCAGCTGGTATTCACGGTCGCCTGCTTCGAACAGCAGGGCGAGCATCCGCGAGAGCGTGCTCGGCCCGGTGGACAGTCCGTACCCTCCCTCGTTGACGGTCACCGAAGAGTTGTCCGGACGTCGTGTTGCGTGGCCGTTGACTTCGGAGAGCAGGTAGGCCCCGTCGATCATCACAGCCCGATGATTCGGAAGCTGCGCCGCGATCTGTGACACCACCCGCGACAGGGGTGTGCCTGCCGAGTGGTAGGTGATCTCGCGGTGCGAGAGGTCCCGGAGCGCGGAGTCTGCGATCAGGATGGGCGTTTGTGTCGCACGGGAGATGCGGTCGATCAGCACCGGCACCGGCACGCGCGGCGCGGAGATGGTGAGGAGCTCGCCGGTTCCGACCTCGACGCGGACGGCCGAGATCGTGTAGATGCCGTTGCGTTCCTCCACGAAGAGGTCGAACCGCTCGGCGAGCTCGGCGATTGCCACCTCAATGGTCGCGGCCGCGAGGTAGTAGGACGCTCGCCCGCGCACCGTCTCGTCCGGCACGACCGACGCGCCGCCAACGCGGCCGAGCGCGATGAACATCTCCGCAATCGGCACGTCCGAGAAGTCGAGCGTCACGGGGGTGGCAGCCGACCGGTGGGGGACGACGACGCTGAGGACCATGAGCGTGACTATGACCCGTCTACGGCCAGGGGATCGCGATGGGCTGGTGCACATGACTTGCCTCCACGAAGAGCGCGATGATCGCTCCCGCCACGAGATACGGGCCGAATGCGACTCCTGCTTCGTAAGTCGCGTCGGGGTCGAGGAGCGAGCCCAGACCCACGCTGCAGAGCCCGAGTGCACACGCGAGCAGGAGGCCGAGTGCACCGAACCAGGGGCCGAGCAGGAGCGCGAGCGGCACGGCGAGTTTCACGTCGCCCCACCCGATCCCGCCGCGCGTCAGTCCACGGGCAGCAAGCGGGGCGAGGCCGACGAGCGCTGACAGGAGGATCACCGACGGCGGGCGCAGCGCCGTGATCGAGCGCGCGAAGGCCGCGACGAAGGCGGCGAGACACGCAGCATCCGGGATGCGTCTCGTGCGCAGCTCGGAGATCAGCACGACGCCGAGGAGCGCAAGCAGGAAGTGAAGCGTCGGCCCGGTTCCGACCGTTATCGTAGTGGAGGTTCCATCCATGCACCGTAGTACGCGCCGAAGTGCGCTCGTGCTTGTCGTCGCCGCGGTCCTCCCGGGTTGTGAGCTCATCCCCGGTGAGCTCTACCTTGGGACGCCAATCGCGTACAGGTCCGTGACCATCGTCTCCGGGGAGCGGGGTGCACTGCACCGGCACGCGGGTCTCTACTACGCGCTCGAGAACGTTTCGGTCAGACGGATATCGAGCCTCGAGATCGAGTTCGCCCTCTACGACGGCGAGGGGCGCGCGCTGCCGCGCCCGGGGGCGAATGTCTTCAGGGTTGCCCTTGACACGTCCATTGACCCGGGAGCCGTGGCGTCATTCTGCACGTCACTCGACGAGGTGGGTGCCGATCATGCCGACGCGCTCGTCGTCGCACGCTTCCGCGTGCGGACCGTCTGGTTCGACGACGGATCGCGGTGGCGCAATCCAGGCGGTCACGTGTACCTGGAGGAGCGATGATCCACGTACATCGCGCCCGGCGCAAATTCAGCGGCACCGGGCTCGCGCTGGTCGTCACTGCGCTCTCGGCAGGGTGCCCGGCCGCTACGCTGCTGTCCGACTCGGAGACGACGGAACTCGCATCCACAACCGAGTGGGCGATCATCATGTACATGCCGGCCGGCCCGGCGCTGGACTCTCAGGCGATCGTCGATCTCGAGGCGATCGACGCCGCCGGGCTCGAAGGGACGGGAGTCCGGGTGCTTGCGCTCGTAGACAGGGAGGGCGGCGGGACCGCCTCCGGATGGACGGGCACCCGTCTCTACGAGATTCCCCACATGATCCCGATTGGCGTACCGGAACTCCAGATCGAGCCGGGGGCGTCGGATGTGTCGCTCGATATGAACGATCCACGGACGCTTCGAGCACTTCTCAGTTTCGTGGAGGAACGGTACCGGCCACGGTCCCGCGCGCTCATTCTCTGGGGCGAGGGGACCGGGTATCACCATGCGGTATTCCTGTCGGAGGCGATGGCCGGCGGAGGTGTTGACCTCCTGGGGCTCGACATGAGTTTTGGCGCGACCGTGGAGATTGCCTGGGAGATCCGCGGCGTCGCGGATCTCATCGTGGCGAGTCAGGGGGTCGTGCCGGTGTCCGGGTGGGACTACGAGGGTGCCCTGCGTCGGTTCATCGCGTCCGACCGCACTGGCGATTCCCTCGCTGAGGCGATCGTCACGTCGTACGCGGAGTCGCGGGGTAATGCGCCCCATGCGACCATATCATCCGTTCGCCTCGATCGGATTGAACCGGTCATGGACGCGCTCAACGCATTTTCTGATGCCGTCCGCGCCGCGATCACCGATGCAGGGACCCGCGAGGCCGTGCGCGCATCGATGTTCTACGACGTAGAGGATTTCTACGCGACACCGGGGGACCTCGCAGTCGATCTCGGTGATCTTCCGGCGATCGTCTCTCTGGGCCACGGGATCGCCGAAGACGAGGCGGCCAGGCTCGAGCGAGCCGTGCACGAAGCCGTCGGCCGGAATCACCGCGGCCCGGCCAACCCCCGCGCGTCCGGCATCAGCGTGCACCTCATCCCGCTTCGATCAGACGGCAGCGCCGCTGCGAGCCACCACGAGAACTACCTCAATCGGCCTGGCGAGACTGCTGCGCTCTCCTTCGTGGGCCGATCCACCTGGGTCCCCACGCTTCCCTCGGGTCCCGGGCTGCTCTTCCGGCTGTTCTACGAACCGATGTGATCGACCGTCTCGCCCGTTGCCTCTGGAAGATGCGGCGCGTATTTTGTGGCCCATGGTGCTTCACTACCCGGGTGGCATTGATCTCACGGAGTACGGGATCGAGATACCGGTTGCTCCGGACAGGACACAGCAGGTGCTTGATGCGTTGGCCACAGGCGCGGCGTCCGGGGTGGACGGTGCCTGGCTCGCCGGTCCCGACGGATCGGTGATAGGGCCGGACGATCTGCTCAGGGTCCACGCGCCTCACTACGTAGAGCGTGGGTTCGGCCCGGGAGTCGACGAGCTGATGATTGAGGTCTTCGAGTTGCGCAACGATGACGGGAGCTACTACCGCTACAATCCGGCAGCCGCGAAGAAGCCGCTGTCGGACCTCTTTGCCGGCTGGATCCGCTGGATGAGCGGGACCTACCAGTGCGGGAAGGAGGCCCTTCACAGCGGGTTCTGCTTCTACCTCGGCGGTGGCGCTCACCACGGTCACTACGACTTCGGTCACGGTTTCTGTGTGTTCAACGATATCGTCACGGCGATTCGCAGGTTACAGGCCGACCGTGTCGTCGACACCGCATGGGTCATCGATGTGGACGCGCATAAGGGTGACGGAACCGCTGCGTTGACCGCCGATGATCCGGCGGTATCGACACTCAGCATTCACATGGCCCATGGCTGGCCGCTCGATCTCCCGGATCACGATCGGCAGGGGCGGCCTGCTCCCTGGCTCGTACCGAGCACGATCGACGTGCCGATTGCCCCCGGCGAGGAGCGGGAGTACCTCCCCGGACTCCGCCGGGCCCTTGCCGCGCTCGACACATGGCCGCGGCCGGATATCGTCTACGTCGTCGACGGTGCCGACCCCTACGAGCACGATGAGCTCCCGTCCACCGCGGGCCTCCGGCTGAGCCTCACTCAGCTGCTCGAGCGGGACGAGATGATCCACGACTTTCTTGCGGCGCGTGCGATTCCCCAGGCGTGGCTCATGTCCGGTGGGTACGGACGTCGCGCATGGGAGCCGTTTGCGGGATTTCTCGCGGCGAGGATAGCAGGGTAGGTCCGACTATGGCCAGCGAAGACGGTACGGAAGATCTGGTGGTGGCTGCTGGTTGCGGTACGTGTACAGTAACCGGAGGTTGATCATGTCGTTGGCATACTCGACGTAGAGGAGATCCCACTCGATCGGTTCGCCGTTCAGCAGGATGTCGTACCGGTTGCGATGGCCCTCGTATGCGTCCGGATCGTAGGCGACCCAGACACTCCGTGCCGTACGGACGGCAATCGTCTCCGGTCTGGTGTGCCCGTCCCAGCGCTGCAGGAATCCCACGCGCCTGAGCATCCACACGGCATCTATGACGTCATAGCTGTTGAGCGTGAACGGCGCCGGCGCCGGGACGATAGGCGGCCGCCAGGGCTCGGCGCGCGCAGGCGACGCGATGAACAGAAGCGAGGCGCCCAGCACTACCGCCGCGGCCCCTCTTACCGACGGACTCATCACCTATGAGTATCGGCACCCCGACTCTTGATCCGGAGTTCCTGCACCATGGTCTACTTCTTCTTCGCGGTCGAACTCTTCTTCGCTGCGGGCTTCCCGGTTGCGGGCTTCTTCTTCGTTGCGGGCGACGCAGGCTTTCCGTCGGAGGCCTTCCTTCCGGCGCTCGCGTTTCGGCCGGTGGTCTTGCTGCCTTTTGATCGCTTCTTCGTGGCTCTCTTCCGACTTGGATACTTCTCTTCCCACTCGCGGAAGAACTGTTTCACGCCGTCGGTTCCGTTCTTCTCGAAGGCTGCGACCCAGCCGGTCCGGAACTCTTCCGCGAGAGCTCTCGCCTCGTCCGACGTGCGTTTCGTGCCGAAGTAGAAACGCTTGGATCTGTGGGTCCGTCTCCCGTTGGGTCCGATCGAGTAGTGCGCCGCCCAGTACCGCGAGACGTTTCCGTTGCGGGTGAGCTGACTCTGATGGACACCCGGCGTCCCGCTCATATTGTTGACCTGAATGCCCTTCTTGGGGCCGAATCTGCGGGGCGCGTAACGATCACCGCGTTCTTCGAGCCATGCGATCGCCGCGGCCTTGGCTTTCCGCTTCCCTCCGCACTTCTTGTCGCTGAACAGCTTCGACTCGTATCCGACGCTGCCGCCGATCCTCGCCTGGTATCCGTGGGTTCCGCCCGTGTCAATCCGTACTACTGCTGGCATATCCTATCTCCTAACTGTTTGGGTCGCCTGCAGCTTACGCACAATCGAGCTGAAGGTCAATGGCGGTTGGCGGCGGATTCCCCAGATTCCGGATCGCTCCCTCCCACCTGCGCCGGAGAGTGGATACCTGTCGCCGCTCTGTGTATCCTTACGACCTGGAGGTTTCTTTGCTGAACCTGTCCGTACGGGAGCTTGCGATTCTGATCCCCGTGATCCTGGTGTCTCTGACGGTGCACGAGCTCGCGCATGCTGCGGTCTCGCTCGCGCTCGGCGATGATACCGCGCAGCGCGCAGGACGCGTTACGCTCAATCCGCTTCGGCACGTTGACCCCTTTGGGTTTCTGCTGCTGATCGTCGCGGGATTCGGATGGGCCAAACCGGTGACCTTCGATCGGTCCAAGCTGCGCAGTCCCGTTCGCGACGAGATCCTCGTTTCCCTGGCAGGACCGGGATCGAACCTGGCACTCGCCTTCCTTGGGGCCGTCGCCATCCGCCTGATCGTCTCGGTGACCGGAACGGGGGACGGCTTCGTCATCGAGGCGGCATTCATCTTCTGTTCAATCAACATCGTGCTGGCTGTCTTCAATGCATTGCCGGTTCCTCCGCTCGACGGCTCGCATGTCTATATGGCGTACCTGTCGCAGCGAAACTCCGCGGCGGCGCTCGCTCTTTCCCGGTACGGGTTCCTGCTTCTGATCGTGCTCATCTTCGCCGGGCGTTTTACGGGCGTTGATCTGCTCCCAATCAGGCAGATAACGCAGGCAATACTGAGGGGAATGCTGCGAGTAGTTGGGGTGTGATAGTACCGCCCGTCAAGGACCCGGGCGGCCGCCGTCCTCGACAAGGGATCGACTAGAAGTCCCACTCCTCCATTCGTGACAGGTACAGACGCACGCCGTCGTAGTCGCTGTCGGCTGCCGGTGCGTACCCTTCGTGGTTGTAGATCCGCTGAATGATCTCGAGACCTTCCGGGTCATCAGCGAGGGCGATGAACGCCTGCCGTACCCGCTCCTTGAGCTGAGGGTCCAGGCGCGGGATGACGGAGATCGTGTCGTTGGGAATGTCGGTGGTGTCGGTGACGAGCACTACCGTCTCCATGAGGTCGCCGTGGAACGACTCGTTCTCGAAGAGGCTTCGTGCGTCCTTGAACGTGAACGCGGCGTCGGCCTCGCGGTTGAACACCGCCGTAATCGCATTGTCGTGGCCGCCGACGTTGATCCATTCCACATCGCGCTCCGGGTCGAGGTCGTAGTCCGCGAGCAGGTTCGCAGGCCAGACGAATCCGGATGTCGAGGTGAACGAGGCGATCGCGATCTTGCGTCCGCGCAGGTCCGCAACCGATTCGATCCCCGAATCGACGTGGGCCACGAGCTGCGACTTGTAGCCCGACACGAGCGGGCGGTCGCGGAGCTGGCGCCCGCGATCGTCGACGTCGTACCGCAGCGACTTCAGGATAGCCTCCGCGTGACCCTCGTCGGCCGCGAGCACATAGGCGGTCGTCGCGAGCAGTCCTACGTGGATCTGTCCGGATGCCATGCCTTCGATCAGCGCGTTGTAGTCGGTCGCGACGGTGACCGTCACCGGCATCTGGAGCTGCGCCTGCAGCAGGTTCTGAAGCGGCAACCGCTGCGCGTCCAGGTAGGCCGCATCGCGCGACGGAATCAGTTGCACCTGCAGCGTCTCCGGGGTGATCACCTCCTCCCTGCCGCCTCCGGCAAATGCGGTCGCAGCGACGAGCAACAGAACGAGAACAAGGAACGTACGCATTTTTCCCTCCTCCTGGGATCTCGACGAGACTATAATCCTTCCGTGCCGGGCTGGACAATCATTTGCGCAAGACTCCGAGTTGGAATAGTGTGAGTCTCTCAGAAGGGGGTGCCGATGATCCGATTCACCGACGTCAGCAAGGTCTACCCGAACGGCGTCAGGGCGCTGACCGACATCAACCTCACCGTCGAGGAGGGGGAGTTTCTTGCAATTATCGGGCTCTCCGGGGCCGGCAAGTCGACGCTCCTGCGGCTGATCAACCGGCTCATCGATACGACGTCCGGCGCGGTCGAGGTGGACGGCATGATGGTGAACCGGGCCACGGGCCGCCAGCTTCGCGAGGCGCGCCGGAAGATCGGGATGATCTTCCAGGGGTTCAATATCGTGAAGCGCATGTCGGTCCTCTCCAACGTGCTCTCCGGACGCGTGGCCTACCATCCCACGTGGCGAACCGTGCTCGGGCTCTTCCCGGAGCCCGACAAGCAGATTGCCTACCGGGCGCTCCAACGGGTGGACATTCTGGAGAAGGTGCACGCGCGGGCGAGCGAGCTTTCCGGCGGTCAGCAACAGCGCGTCGCGATCGCCCGGGCTCTCGCGCAGGAGCCGCGGGTGATGCTCGCCGACGAGCCCGTTGCTTCGCTCGACCCGATCACGACGGTCCAGGTGATGGACTATCTCAGGCAGATCAACGTGGAGGACGGTATCACTACGGTCGCGAACCTTCACCACGTCGACCTGGCGCTGAAGTACGCGACGCGCGTCGTCGGGATCCGCGCCGGGCGCATCGTCTACGACGTGCCCATCAAGGGGCTCGACCGGCCGCAGTTCTTCCGCGACATGGAGCAGGTCTACGGACGACCCATCCACCACGATGAAGTGCTGGGGGAGGCGTGATGGAGCAGATCGTCGTTCCGAAGAAGCACAACCTCCGTCGCAATCTCACGATCCTCCTCGTGGCGGCGCTCATCATTGGCAGCGCCCGCTTCGCCGGGTTCAGCATCGTCGGCACGCTCTCCGGGATCCTGCGGGGTGGACGCCTGCTTGGTCGCATGTTTCTGTCACCGGCGTGGAGCTATGCGCCGCGCGTCGTTGATCCACTCGTTGAGACGATTCGCATGTCCGTCGTGGGCACCTTCATCGGCGCGCTCGTGGCCTTCCCGGTCGCCGTTCTCGCTGCGGAGAATTTCATCCGCAAGCCCCTCATCAGCAGGCCGTTGCGGTTCATCCTCAACATTTTTCGCACCATTCCCGCGATGGTGCTCGCGTCGCTCTTCGTCGCGGTCTTCGGCACCGGCGCGTTCAGCGGTGTGCTCGCCCTTGCGATCTTCACCTTCGGACTGATCTCGAAGCTCACCTTCGAGTCGATCGAGGCGATCGACTACGGGCAGGTCGAGGCGCTGATGTCGCTCGGGGCGAACCAGATCAATGTCCTGCGCTACGCGATCGTGCCGCAGATCCTGCCCCAGTTCCTGTCGTACACGCTCTACGGCTTCGAGGTGAACGTTCGCGCCGCCGCGGTGCTCGGCTACGTGGGCGCGGGCGGAATCGGGCAGGTGTTCGAGCAGAATCTTTCGTTCAGGCGGTTCGATCGGGTGGGTGTCATCATCATTCTCACGTTCTTCGTGGTGCTCGCAATCGACTTCGTGAGCAGCGCGATTCGCCGGAGGCTTGTCTGATGGAACACACCGGACCAATCTCCGTCGAGAAGCCCTTCGACATCTACCGGACGCTCTACCGCATCGTCAACTACGGTGGGCTCATCGCGATCATCCTCTGGGGATTCGCGGGGATCGAGTACAAGGGGATCATGCAGACCGCGCGTGGGACGGTGGAGGCGCTCCTGCGGGGTTTTGTGCGGCCGGATGTCGCGTATCTCACGACGATGACGATCGACGGCCTGCCCTACGCGGTGCTCGAGACAATCGCGATCGCCGTTGCGGGAACCTTCACCTCCGGGATCCTGGCGATTCCCTTCGCGCTGCTGGCGAGTCAGAACATCGTCGGCCCTCACGTCTCCAAGGTGGGCAAGTTCATCGTCACCGCGATCCGCTCCTTCCCCGAGCTGATTCTCGCGCTTATCTTCATCAGCATCGTCGGTCCCGGCGCGCCGGCCGGCGTGCTCGCACTCGGGATTCACTCGATCGGGATGCTCGGCAAGCTCTTCAGCGAGTCGATCGAGAGTATGGACATGGGCGTCAAGGAGGCGCTCGAGTCGTGCGGCGCGAGCCCCTTTGAGGTCCTTTTTCGTGCGGTGATCCCACAGGTGAGCCCGGAGCTGATCTCGTACACGCTCTATCGCTTCGAGATCAATATGCGGGCCGCCGCGACGCTCGGTCTCGTGGGCGCCGGCGGGATCGGTGCGCCGCTGATCTTCGCTATCCGCACCCGCGTATGGCCACGCGCGGCGATCATCGTTATCGTGCTCGTGGTCACGGTGACGGTCATTGACGCCGTATCCGGGCGGATCAGGAAGCGGCTTGTATAGGCGCCGGCTGCGCTGGCCGGCCGCGCGCCTAATCGACGAGGTAGCCCGACGTCCGTTCGCGCTCGGTGGCCACCGTGTGGATGAGCGCCATGCAGAAGACGGCCTTGCGGGGTAGCGGTTCGTCCACCGCGGCGAGCACGTTGCGCAGCGCCGTCGCCGCAGGATGGTCGGCCCGTGCAACCGCGGCAACGAGCTCTCGCGTCAACAGCCTCAGCGGCTTCTCTTCGTGGAGGCTCTCCCGGCGAACACGGGGAGCGTCAGTCTCGAAGAAGCACTGATCGAGGTCGGGCAGCAGCTCCGTGACGCCGGTGCGCATTTCGCGGTTGTACTGTTGCAGAAACTGGTAGAAACGCGCTCCCGCGCCGGCGGTCCTTGCCGCGGCGGTGAGGACCTCGTCGACGACCGATTCCGGAAGCCCCGGCGAGAGCGCCTTCGCGAGGATGAGCTCGAGGTGCGTCGTGCCGTCCATGCGTGAGAGGGCGTTCGCACCGTAGATAATCGTCCGAGGATTGTCCGAAGTGGTGAAGTACGAGACGATCAGCGGGTACGATTGCTCGTCGCGCATGCGAACGAGCGCGACCATGGATTTCCCCTGCAGGAAGTGATCCGCCGATTCGAGACTGCGGCGCAGGAGCGGGATCGCCCGGCGTATCTCGTGCTCGCCCAGGATCTCGGCGGCGACCCAGGCAGAGGTGAACTCGCCGTGCTCGAGCTGGTTGAGGATAGCCCGCTCGGTCTCCGGGTTGAAGTCGATCCTGCCGAGAGCCTGGAGCGCGTGCACCCGTACCGAAAGCCGGGGTGAGGAGAGCCGCTCGCGCAGCACGTCCTCCGACACCGTTGAGGCGATCTCTCCGAGTCGCTGGACGTGCCGGGTCTCCTCACGGCCGCTGCTTCGCTCCCTGAGACGGTTCAGCACGAAGAGCGCCTGTATGTCGCGCGGAGACATCACGAGCCCCAGAATGCTCCGGATGGGCCACTCGTCGAGCCGCTCGAGTCTCCGGATCATCAGCACGAGCAGGACGATCGCTCCCGCGATGACGCCGAAGTAGGTCCGGTAGATACCGAGGCCGCTCATGCCGAGTCGCTCGAACACCGACAGCAGTCCGCCTCCGACCACCGAGCCCGCGAGCCCGGCGGCCGCACCCGAGACGACACGGATGAAGAGCGCGCTGCCCACGCGGTCCGATTCGTCGACCGAGGCGAGGAAGTACTGGTTCAGGCCGACGATGATGCCCACCTTGCAGTAGCCGGCCACGAAGAACGCGAGCCCCACGACGACGAGCTGTGGTTCCTGCGGCGCGAACGCCCAGTAGAGCGTCGGCATCAGCAGACCGATCGTATAGAGCAGCAGAAGCGGGCGTGGGCCTACGCGGTCGGCGATCACCCCGTTGATGAGCGCCGCCGCGATACCGCCGACCAGCAGTATCAGCGACATGACGAGCGCCGTCGAGTCCGGGATGCCGTACCCGCTCTTGACGGCCATCATCATGAAGGGGATGACGATCGTGAAGGCGACGAGACCGGCGCTCCACGCGAACAGGAGCCGGCGCACTCTGGAGTGGGTCCAGAGATTCTTCATGGCGACACGCAGCGGTTTGCGAGCCGAGGCCCGCGGAACCGAGGATTCGGGAACCCGCGCAAGGACCGTGCTCGCGTAGAAGCCGATCAGACAGGCGCTGCCGATGAAGAGCTGGTAGACCCAGATCTCGTCGATGGAGCGCAGCACGAGAATCACTGTTGTCGTCGTGAGGAGGTGGGTCGTGTACGATCGCAGGAAGTTGCCCGACAGGAAGCTGCCGCGGTTGTCCCGCGTGGTGACCTCGCCCACGAGGGGTGTGTTCGCAACCGTACCAAAACTGCGGAAGAGGGCAAACCCGAAGGCCCCGACCAGGATGACCGCTGAGACCGCCGCCTGCGGCGCGACACGGTCGACGAACGGCGCGAGAACCATCAGCGATGCCGAGGCGTAGCGGAAAAACCATCCGAGCCCCCACGTCCGCGCCGCGCCAATGCGCGCGACGGAGAGTTTTCCCACCAGCATGAACGGCATCGTCAGGTGGACGAACGACGCGAGTACCGCAACCAGGGGGTCGGCGACGTTATTGCGCAGGGCGTACAGGATGAGCATGTTCTCGAGCAGGAGCGCGACAGTGATGCCGTTGAGTTTCAGGAAACGGTGCAGGAGGCGGCGACCCGTCGCACGCTGATCAGACGAGAGAAAGGGAGAGAACTCCCGTTGGTTGCTCAGGAAGAGTGTTCTGAGTCCGTTCATGAGGGCCGATCGTCCCTACAGGCTACCAGAAATGCCGTTCAGTGTCGAATCGGCGCGCCGTCGCCCGGGGTCCGCGACCGCTGATCCCGTCACCCACGATCACGAGACACATGACCGTCAGGCAGAGGACGGCGCCGGGCATCAGCGTCACCCATGGGGCGGCGTCGAAGTAGGCGCGGCTTCCCTCCTGGAGCATCCTGCCCCAGGAGGGGTAGGGTGGCGGGACGCCGAGGCCCAGGAAGCTCAGGGTAGCCTCCGCCCCGACTGCCGTCCCAAGACTCGTCGCCAGGTACGCGGCAAGAGGGCGGGCCGCGGCGGGCAGCAGATGCCGCAGGATGATGCGCGAAGCTCCGGCGCCGGTCGAACGCACGACGGTGAAGTACTCCTCGTTCACGACTGAAAGCGCCGCCGCGCGTGCCACGCGGGTCACGAGGGGAGTCAGCGCAAGCGCGATCGCCGCCGCGACGGCCAAGGGGGTCGGCGAGAGCGCGACCACGACGACGAGCGCCATGACGAGAAAGGGAAACCCCAGGAAGACGTCGACGACTCGCTGTACGAGGAGGTCGAAGGGGCCCCCGGCGTAGCCTGAGGCAAGCCCGAGCGCCGAGCCGATCATCCCGGCGGTCGCGACCGCCGCGAGGGCGACGGCGAGTGAGACTCTCGCCCCGTGCACAGTTCTGCTGAAGACGTCGCGTCCGAAACCGTCGGTCCCGAACAGATGCGTCGCGCTCGGCGGAACAAGACGACGCCCCACTTCCTGCTCGAGCGGATCGAAGGGCGCGACGAACGATGCGGTCAGCGCGCTCACGGCAATCATCCCGAGGAAGAGCGCCGCCGCGATGCGCACACCCCGCGCCGTTGATGCGGCAGCCCTCACGACGCCCGCCGCTTCACGCCGTTCTGCGCCCATAGTGCACTCTCGGATCAACCGCCGCGTATGCGAGATCCACGAGGAGGTTCACGCACAGCACGAGGACGACGAGGACGATCGCCGCGCTCTGTACGACCGGGTAGTCGCGGGCGAGCGCCGCGTGGACGATCCCCCTTCCGAGTCCGGGCAGCCCGAAGACGGTCTCCACGACGAGGGCACCGCTCACGAGAGCGCCGAACTGGAGTCCGGCTACCGTGACGAGTGCGACCATCGCGTTGGGAAGCGCATGTCGAACCAGGACGCCAGGCTCGGAGAGGCCGCGGGCACGGGCCGCATCCGCGTAGTCGCTCTGCAGCACGTCAATGAGGCGTGCGCGTGTGACCCGAAGGAGATGCGGGAGGTAGGCTGCAGCGAGAAGCAGCGCGGGCCAGATCATGATACCAGCGTGTTCGAGCAGATCCTCTCCGGGGCTCGAGTAGATGATGGGTGGTGACCAGCGGAAGAGCCGCAGCAGCACCCACACGAGGAGCAGCGATGCGAAGACGGTAGGCACCGAGAGCGAGGCGGTTGCGACACCCTGAACCGTCCGGTCGAGCACGGTGCCGCGGCGCATAGCGGCGGCGGCGCCCAGCGGTACGGCGACGAGGAGCGACATCGCGACCGTGTAGGCCGCCAGGAGCGCCGTGACCGAAAGCTGCCCCCCCACAATCGTGCCCACGGGCTCGCCGGTCTCGAGCGATGTCCCCCCGAGATCGGCGGTTCCCATACTCGCGACCCAGCGCAGATACTGGGTGTGAAGCGGATCGTTCAGCCCGAGCTCGTCGCGAAGCGCTTCGCGGATCTCCACCGTGTGGGGGGTGTCGGCGAGAATCGTGAGCGCCACGTCGCCGGGCAGCGCCCGCATGACGAGGAACACGACGAGCGATGCGCCGAAGGCCGCGGGCACGATCAGGGCGATCCGGCGAAGGATGTACCGGGTCATCGGTCGAGCCAGACGGTTGCGAAGTCGGTGTGGCTGTGCATATCCTCCGGCGGAATGACGAGCCCCCGCACGTGAGAGCGGTAGGCGACGACGTCGATCGATTCGGCAACCGGCACGATGTAGGTCTGCTCAAAGAAGAGGTACCGCGACACGCGCCGCCAGACCTCGATGCGCTGTTCCATCGTCACGGACTCGCGCAGGCGACGGTAGAGCTCGTCGAGGTGCGAATCGTCGTGCTTCGCGTAGGCGTCCTGGTTGAGCTCGTAGCGCCCGTAGACCGACTCGGTACCTTCCGGGATCGGAGAGGGGGCGAGCCTTCCTTGCTGCGAGTCGTAGTCAAGGCTCACCCGAGCGCGGTTCCACTCTCCCTCGTCGACGATCTGCAGGCGAAGGTCGACGCCGAGTCCCGCGAGTTGCGCCTTCAGAAACTCTCCGCCTTCGGTCATGATGCCCCGGGTCAGGTGTCCCATAGAGAAGCCGTCGCCGTAGCCCGCCTCCGCCATGAGCCGGCGGGCCTCCGCGCGCCGCGCCTCGAGCGGCGCGGTGTCGTAGCGCGGCCAGTTGATGAACTCCGTTGGGACGTTGATGTCGCCCGGGCCAATGCTCGGCGTTGTCCACCCGTACCCGCCGAGGGCCGACGGAATGGCCGCCGGCTTGTCGATCCAGAGCGCGATCGCCCGCCGCACGCGTGGGTCCTGCCACGGACCCTCTCTGAGCACGTTGAAGGCGAGGCGGAAGTTCCCACCGTCTGCGCGTGCGAAGAAGACGGACTCTCCCAGGTCGCGCTCGTAGGCGGCCGTGCGCTCGCGCGAGAGGAAGTGCGCCTGGCCGCGTGCCGTTCCGTCGAGGCGGCCGCTTCTGAAGGCGGCGTCCATGGCGAAGGGGTCCGGCATGATCACGTAGTCGATTCGGTCGAGGTAGGGCAGGCGGGCGCCGCGCGGGTCGCGTTCAAAGTAGCGGTCAAAGCGGTCGACGCGTACGAGGCTGCCGCGTCGGTACTGCCCCAGCTTGAACGGCCCCAGACCCACGAGCCCCACGTCGAGCGGTGAGACGTTGACCTGCCCGGCCTCGATGAGTGGCTCCATCAGGTGGCGCGGGTGGGCGATCCTGAACCGCGGGTTCGCGAGGATCTGCGGGAAGTGGGCGTTGCGGTGCGCGAAGGTGATGCGAAGCCGCCGATCGTCGAGCGCCTCCACCTTCGTCGCGACGCCGAGCTCGCGGGCGAAGTAGGCCGGCGGCCGCACCGCATCGCCGCTTCGCGCCCCGAAGAAGACGAGGTCGAACCAGAACTTCGCGTCTTCGGCCGTGAAGCGCCGTCCGTCGTGCCAATAGGCGTCGCCGCGCAGCACGAAGGTCCAGACCTTGAAGTCCGCGCTGTGCTCCCACCGCAGCGCGAGGTAGGGACAGACCGTGTAGAAGTCTTCGCGGCAGCGCATGACCAGGTTCCCCGGGCCGAAGAGCGCGCCGCCCACGTGGTGGAGCGCGATGCTGCTCGTGAACATGGAGTCGAATCCGGCCGGCGGGTCGCCGCGGTTCGCGAGGGTCAGCGTGCCGCCGCTTCGAGGCTCGTCGGCCGCGAAGAGCGTGCCGACGGCGAACAGAAGCGCGGTCGCGACGACGGCGGCTATCGGCAGCCTGGTGATTCTTCGTGGCTTTCGTTTCGGATCGTGCATGGCTTACTCGTACAGGTGGCACGCGACGGCGTGCCCGGGGCGCACTTCTTTCAGGGCCGGCCGGACGGACTCGCATGTGCCTGGAATCGCCCTGGGGCACCGGGTGTGAAAGGGGCAGCCGGAGGGGGCTGCCGTCGCGTTGGGCGGTTCGCCCGGGATCACGCTGCGCAGGCTGTGCCGGTTCGCCGGGTCGGGTTCGGGGACGGCGGCGATCAACCCCTGCGTGTACGGATGAAGGGGTTCGCTGATGACCGCCGGCGAGGGGCCGGCTTCGACCGCGGTACCGAGGTACATCACGAGCGTGCGGTCGGAGAAGTGCCGGGCGCTCGCGATATCGTGCGTGATGTAGAGAATCGTCATGCCCCGCCGCTCCTGGAGCTCGCGCAGGAGCGAAAGGATCTCCGCTCGGCTCGAGGCGTCGATCATGGACACCGGTTCGTCCGCGACGATAAACTCCGGCTCGAGCATCAGCGCCCGCGCAATGCACACCCGTTGTCGCTGTCCGCCCGACATCGTGTGTGGATAGGTGTCCACGACATCGGAGGCCGGCGTCAGGCGGACGAGCTCGAGCGCCCGCAGCACGGCCTCGCGGCGTGACGACGGGTCGCCGATTCCATGCACGGCGAGCGGTTCGAGCAGCTGGTCCCCGATCGTCATGAAGGGGCTGTTGCTCGCGTAGGGGTCCTGGAAGACGACCTGCGCCCGTCGTCGGTACGCCTTCAGGTCGTCGCCCTCAAGCCCGGCGACGTTGATCCCGGCGAACGAGACCGTTCCCTCCGTGATGGGTACGAGGCGTACGAGCGCCCGGCCGAGCGTCGTTTTGCCGCTTCCCGACTCGCCTACGACGGCGACGATTTCGTTGGACGCGATGTCGAGCGAAATCCCGTCCACGGCCTTCACCACCGACCGGCGGAAAAGCCCTGAGCGCGGGTAGAAGTGAACGCGCAGCTCGCGCGCCTCCACGAGCATCCCGTTCGCCGCCCGGCCCTGTGCATCGCTCATGAGGACGCTCCTTCCCGGGCGTCCGCCGGTGCAGACTCATCCGCGTAGAGCCAGCAGCGCGCCAGGTGACGATCGCCCACCTCGACGAGCTCCGGCGGCCGCGTCGCGCACGGCTCGAAGGCGCGGGGGCAGCGCGGCCGGAAGCGGCACCCGGCGGGGCGGTCCATGGGGTCCGGCGGCGCGCCGGTGAGGAAGCCGGGACGCTGTGCTCCGTGGATGCGCGGGATACTCGCAAGCAGCCGTTCGGTGTACGGGTCGCGAGGCGAGGTGAGTACGGCGTCGGCAGGCCCGAACTCCCGAAGCTCTCCGGCGTGCACGACGGCGATCGAGTCGGCGAGGTCCGCCGCGAGCGCGATGTCGTGCGTGATAAACAGGTACGAGAGTCCCCGCTCCCACTTGAGCCGCTTCAGCAGGTTCATGATCTGCGCCTGCACGCTCACGTCAAGGGCCGAGGTAGGCTCGTCGAGGATCACGAGCGACGGGTTGAGGCTGAGGGCCGACGCGATAGCCGCCCGTTGCTTCATCCCGCCCGAGAGCTCGTGGGGGTAGGCACGCGCCACCTCGGCGGTGAGTCCCACGAGCTCGAAGAGTCGCTCGACTTCCGCCTCCACCTTCGCTCTGGGCATCCCGTCGAGGAGGAGTCGCTCGCCAACCTGCGGTCCTACGCGCAGTACCGGGTTGAACGAGTTCATCGCGCCCTGGAAAACGACCGCGATCTCGCTCCAGCGGACCGTCCGGCGGTACTGTTCCGCGCTGAGTGCGGTGAGGTCACGGCCCCCGTAGACGATCCGGCCGCCCACCCTGCCGGTATTGCGTGGGAGCACCCGGGTCACGAGCGAGACCATGCTCGTCTTGCCGCTTCCCGACTCCCCGATGATCCCGAGCGTCTCGCCCGGTTCCTCGATCGCAAAGGAGACGTGGTCGACCGCGCGCAGCGCACCGCGCGGCGTCTGGTACTCGAGCAGCAGGTCGGTTGCCTCTAGGAACGCCACATCCGTGCTCCTTTCAGCCGGGGGTCCACGATTGACTCCATTCCGAGTGCGATCAGCATGAAGGTCACCGCCGTCAGCACGATGAGCAGTCCCGGCGGGATGACCCACCACCAGTAGCCCAGGAAGACCGCCCCGGTGCGGAATCCGCTCTCCAGGATCTGTCCCCAGGTGGGAATCGAGGGGTCTCCCAGGCCCAGGAAGCTCAGCCCCGCCTCCGCGAGGATCGCCGACGGCGCGAAGAACACGAGCTGGGCAAAAATGTAGGAGGCGGTGTGCGGGAAGACGTGGTGCACGATGATCCGGGCCTTCGAGGCTCCGAGCGAGACGGCCGCCTCAACCTCCGGGCCCTGCCGTAACTGCAGGACCATCGTTCGCACCATGATCGTCAGCCCCGGCCAGCTGAAGGCCACGAGCACGAGCAGGATGATCCAGAGTTGCGACCCGCCTATGAATACGAGGAAGATGAGCAGCGGCAGCACCGGAATGTTCGCAACGATATCCGCCGCGCGCTGGATCACGAGATCGGTGCGTCCGCCGGAATAGCCGCTGAGCAGGCCGAGCGCCGTTCCCAGAAAGGTGCTCACCGTTGAGGCGGCGAGGCCGATCGCGAGCGCCACCGGCAGGCCGTACAGCAGGCCGAGCGCGAGGTCGCGGCCGAGCGCATCGGTACCCATCACGCCGTAGACCGACCCGCCCACGACGACGCGGGCCTCCTCGAGCCGGTCGTCCTCGGCGCTCGACATAACCTCAATGCGTACGGTGTACTCTCCGGCCAGCGGCTCGTACTCTCCGTTCGCAATGCGGCCGAATGCGAACCGCTCGAAATCGTCGCGGATGCGGGCGGCCGTCAGTTCGGCGCCGAACCGGCTCCCGTAGAAGCCCGCGAGCGATTCTCCCGCCGGTCCGTCTCCGCGTGCGACCACGCGGTACGGCTCTTCGGAATGGCGGACGTATGGAGCCGATTCGCCCGGGCGCCCACCGGACACGACCTCGCGGAAGAGCCTGATCTCGCCGCCGTCGGGTCGGACGAGCGTGCCGCTGATGATAGGCGGTCGTGTCTGAAAGGTGAACTCGCGCATTGTGATCGCGAGTGAGGAGGGGCTCATCTGTGCGTCGTGGTCGAAGGGGAACTCCCAGCGCTGGACGACCGCCCTGCCGGTCGCGTCGGTCTCTGTCGGCTCGGTGAGCGTCATGACCCTATGCGGTACCGCGCCGTCGCGGTGGAAGATCCGCGCCCAGACCGGAGGAACCGCTCGCGGGTTGTCTGCCCAGTACGCAGGGTTCGCCCAGTATGCCGATCCGAAGTCACGCGGGTAGCTCACGATCACCACGAGCGCGGTAGCCGAGAGCAGGACGAGAAGACCGAACCCCACGCGCCCGGGGCCGCTCGACGTGAGCTGACGGAGAAGATCGCGCACGGGTCGTCTGCGCGGCGCCGCGGGTCGCCTCCCTGCCGTGACGGTCCGTTCCTCCGCCTCCGGGCGCAGTCTCCCGGCGTCGCTCATCGTGCGGCCTCCGCGGCGTCCACGCGCGGGTCGAGCAGGACGTAGAGCACCTCGAGGATCATCCGCGCAACGACGTAGAGCAGGGTGAACATGAAGGTCAGCGCGACGATCACCATCTCGTCCGGAGTGCCGGCGATCGCCTCGTAGTAGAGCCTGCCCATCCCCTGCCATCCGAAGACCGTCTCAACGAGGATCGAACCGCCGAGCGTGCCGGCGAGCCCCAGGATGAGACCGGTCACGATTGGCGGCGCGGCAACGCGCAGGACGTGGCGGCGCGAGATGAGACGGTCCGGCATGCCCCTGGCCCTCGCGGCAAGGACGTGGTCGCCCTGCGCGATCGTGATCGTCATCGTGCGCACCACGTAGATGTACGGTCCAAGGCTCGCGAGCACGAGCGTGATCACCGGGAGCACCGCGTGGTGCGCGAGGTCGAAGAAGCGGGCGAATCCTCCTTCCGGCGGCGGTGCGCTGTACATCCCCCCGGAGGGAAAGACCGGGAAGCGGAAGGCGAATACAAGAATCAGCAGGATGCCCACCCACCAGGCCGGAAGCGCGTAGGAGACCGCCGATCCGTACGAGATGATCCGGTCGATTCGGGAGCCGACCCGGGTTGCCAGGCGCGTTCCCACAGCGATGCCCGCGACCGCCGTGA
>SKZO01000080.1 GCA_007127335.1 Spirochaetales bacterium
GCCCTTCGGCGATCAGCGCCGGGATGAGCCCGTCGCATTTCTCGAACCGCGTTGCCGCTCCGGGGGCAACACGCATCCGGTACACCTCGAGCCGGCGCGGCCCGGTCACGAGCGGCTCATAGACGAGCGCGGTGTGCGGATCGACGTGCGTGAATATCATGTCGAGGTGGATCGTCGACCGGTCGTGCGGGAGGAGCACCACGACGAATGACAACGGCTCCCCGTACGCCGCGACGAACCGTCGGGCGAGCACGTCGATCGCGGCGGCCGACGTGCGTTCGGACACCCCGACCGCCAGCAGGTCGCGACGCAGTACGAGCACGTCACCGCCCTCGATCCTGACGTCGGCCTGAAGGCCGGCCTCCTCGCACCCGTCGTACAGCATCCCTCCGTTCGCCACGGCCGACGCACCGAAGATCGCGCGCACCAGCAGTGCTTCTCCGGTCCGCACCCGGTGCGCCATCGCCCCGATCACGACGCGATCGCGGACCACGAACGACGAGTCGCGCATGAAATAGAGGTTCGCAAGCGGCGGAACGTCGTGCTCGGGACCGTAGAGCAGGTCACAGAGCGACTCCCGGCGGGAGCCCAGGCCGGTGACGAGCATTGCCGCGAGCTGTTCGGGCCGCTGATCGCGGAGCTCCAACACTCTCCGGGCCGCCGGGGCTTCGCGACAGATCGCCCTGACCAGGAGCTCCCGCTGGTCCGTGTCGGCAAGCGCCGCGGTCAGGAGGTCGGTCGCCTCATCAACCCGGGCAACGAGCGACAGGAACTGTTTGAGCACCGCGTGCTCGGCGGAGACGACCGACAGCGGGATGATGTCGTGGTAGAGCACTTCGGATGCGGCGCGGGGCGACATCGACTCGATTTCGCCTCCCGGCGTATGGATGACCACTCGCCGCAACCGACCGATCTCGCTCTCGATGCAGGCGGCGGCCGGCATCACTCGGCGCCCTCGCGTGCGACCCTCTCCCAGAACCCGGTGTCCGGTCCGTTCGAGACCTCACGACCGAGACGGACGATCGGCGTGCGCAGCAGCGCCGGATCCTCGGCGATCTCGCTCACCGCGTCGAACTCCATGTAGGCAAGCCCACGCGAGCGGTACCGCTTGCTCTCCGTATCTATCAGCTCATCCGCCCCGAGCACGGAGGCGAACAGCTCGAGCTCCCGGGCTCCCGGGCCCTTGAGGTCGATGTCGACGTACTGGTACGGCACACGCCGCTCCCGGAAGAACCGCTCGGCCTTTCTCGTGTCGGCGCATTTCCTGCGCCCGTAGATCTGGATCACACGGCATTGTAGGGGCGAACCCGTTCGCGGATCAAGTTCGACGCGCGTACCGGTTTGACCGGCGCGCGTCGATGTGGTACTTCTCCTGCATGCAGACAGAATCGGCAATGCAGGACCGGATCCGGGTTCGCGACGCGCTTCGGTGCCCGGCCGACGGACGCTCGGTGTGCGTGGCCGGATGGGTACGCACCAAGCGGGCCGGCAAGAGCGTCACCTTTCTCGAGGTGAACGACGGCTCCTGTCTCTCGAACATCCAGGCAACGGTCACCGGCACAGACCCCGAGCTCACCGGCGCGGTCGAGCCGGTGTCAACCGGGGCGAGCGTCGTCGTCACCGGCACACTGGTGGAGAGCCCGGGACGAAACCAGACGGTCGAGATCGCGGTGACCGGCCTCGTGCTCGTCGGAGCATCTCCGGGCGACGAGTATCCGCTTCAGAAGAAACGCCACAGCTTCGAGTTTCTCAGAGAGATCGCTCATCTGCGACCCCGGACGAATACGTTCGGCGCGATCGCCCGGGTCCGCAACCACCTCAGCTTCGCGATCCACAGGTTCTTCAATGAGCGCGGATTCCTCTACGTGCACACACCAATCATCACGGCGAGCGACGCTGAGGGCGCCGGCGAGCTCTTCCAGGTCACCACGCTCGATATGGAGAAGCTCCCCGGTTCGTCAGCGCCGGAGGTGGACTACAGTCGTGACTTCTTCGGCCGCCCGGCCTTCCTCACGGTGAGCGGACAGCTGAACGCGGAGATCTACGCGAGCGCGATGGACCGGGTCTACACCTTTGGTCCCACCTTTCGCGCGGAGAACTCCAACACCGCGCGCCACCTCGCCGAGTTCTGGATGATCGAGCCGGAGGTGTCCTTCTGCGACATCCACGGCAACATGGATCTCGCCGAGGAGTTCCTCAGGGTACTGATCCGCGGTCTGCTCGAAGAGTGCGAAGAGGACCTCGCCTTCTTCGACCAGCGCATCGAGAAGGGCCTCGTCGAGAGCCTGCGTACGGTCGCCGAGAGCAGCTTCCACCGGGTCACGTATACCGAGGCGGTTGAAGCGCTCGCCAGGAGCGGCGCCTCCTTCGAGTACCCTGTCGGCTGGGGCAAGGATCTTCAGAGCGAGCACGAGAAGTTCCTCACCGAACAGGTCTACCGGGGACCGGTGATCGTCACCGACTACCCGCGCGACATCAAGGCGTTCTACATGAAGCAGAATGACGACGGTAAAACCGTCCGCGGCATGGACGTGCTCGTTCCACGCCTTGGTGAGATCATTGGGGGCAGCCAGCGCGAGGAGGACCTCAGAGCCCTCGAGCGACGCATCGCCGAGTTGGGGCTGAATCGTGAGGACTACTGGTGGTATCTCGAGCTGCGCCGATTCGGCACCGTGCCTCACTCCGGATTCGGGTTGGGATTCGAGCGGTTCGTCCAGTACTGCACGGGGATGCAGAACATCCGCGACGTCATTCCCTTCCCGCGAACCCCGGGGAACGCGGCGTTCTGACGAGCCTCGCGACCCGCCCTACCCGTCCACGTTGCGCACGGTGATGAGCCACTTCCCCTGTCCCTGTTCGAGACTCACGATCTCGTGACCCTCGAGCGAGAGGCTCTTGGGGACGTTACTCGCGCTCTCGCTGTTGTCCACGGTCACGCGCAGAACCTGTCCCGGGTCGAGCTCCTCGAGCGCGAGCTTGCTCTTGACGAAGGTGTACGGGCACACCTCGCCGCTGAGGTCGAGCTCCCTGTCAATGCTGTCAGCCATGGCTGCTTCCTCCCATGTCGTCTGGTTCGCTGCTGCCTGTCCCGGACACGATCTCGATCGGCACATCGAGGACCGTTTTCGTGCGGTCGACACGAAATCCTCGTGTCCGCCCGTCGGCCAGGCTGTGGATCACGTAGATCGTGCCCGGGTCGTTGGCGAGTCGTATATCCTCGTCCGACATCCGCGCCGGCGTCTCCGGGTGGCTGTGGTAGACGGCGAGCAGATGCTCGCCGCGCTGCCTGACGTCCTTCAGCGCCGCGAACTGTTCCTGCGGGTCGAGCGAGAAGTGCTCCGGGCTGGCATCGACGTTGGTCATCCGGATACGCCCGGTCACCACGCCGTCCGCGCCCCGCAGGTATCCGCACGCCTCGTTCGGCGCCTCGGCTACCGCCTGCTCGCGAATCCCGGCGATGACGTCCTGCGGTATCACGAGCCGATCGCTCATACCTTCGTCTCCGGCGACTCGAGTGGGGAGACCTCCAACTTCGGGCCGTACTGTTGCTCGAGGTCGAGGTCGCACGCCGCCTGCTCGTACTCGACGAGCCGGTCGAGTTTCGTGTTCGAGGCTGCCGGCTCGGCCCACTCGGTGGGCTTCACGTCGACGACTCTCGTCTGCATCGTCAGCGCATCGAAGAAGAGGATACGGTTCACGAGCAGATCGCCAATGCCGAGCAGGTACTTCAGCGTCTCGGTCGCCTGGATCGTGCCGAGCATTCCGGCGATCGCTCCGAGCACGCCTGCTTCGCTGCAGGTGGGGACCGACCCGGGAGGCGGCGGCTCGCGGTAGACGCAACGGTAGCTCGCGCTGCCGGGAACGTGGGTCATCGTCTGCCCCTGGAACCGCAGGATCCCGCCCTGGTTGAACGGCGTGTCCGAGAGAACGCAGGCGTCGTTCACGAGGAACTTCGTGGGGAAGTTGTCCGTACCCTCGACCACGAAGTCGTAATTGGAGATGATGTCGAGGATATTCTCCGCGCTGAGGCGTTGCTCGTAGGGAACCACCTCGACGTCCGGGTTGAGGTCGGCGATCTTCCGGGCGGCCGAGTGAACTTTGGCCCTCCCCACGTCCGACGTATGATGGATGATCTGCCGCTGCAGATTGCTCAGCTCTACGGTGTCCGGATCGACGATGCCGAGGTGTCCCACACCGGCGGCCGCGAGGTACAGTGAAATGGGACTCCCGAGCCCGCCGGCGCCCACGACGAGCACCCGCGCATCGAGCAGCTTCCGCTGTCCCCTGCCGCCCACGCCCTTCAGCAGGATGTGTCTGCTGTACCGCTCTACCTGATCGTCACTGAATGCCATACTCCCCCCGCGGACTACGCGTCCGCCAAAGCCTGATCGAAATCACCTATGATATCCTCCACGTTCTCGAGACCGACCGACACCCTGACGAGTCCTTCGGTAACACCGGAATAGTCACGCTCTTCGGCCGAACAGTCATGGAAGATCGTGCTCGCCGGGTGGATCACGAGCGTCTTCGCGTCCCCGAGATTGGTCGCGCGGAGCGCGAGCGCGAGCCGGTTCATGGTTGCGAATGCGGCCGGCCGGTCCTGCAGGGTGAAGGTCAGAAGCGGCCCGCCGCCGCCATGGAAGTAGCGGCAGGCACGCTCGTGGTACGGGTCACCTTCCAGGCCCGGATAGCGGACCCCTGACACTCCGGGATGAGCCGCGAGGTAGGTCGCGAGCTCGAGGGCGCTTCGACTCTGGGTCTCGGCTCGCAGGGCGAGCGTCTCCAGGCCGAGTGCACTCAGGAACGCGTTGAACGGACTCATGGTCAATCCGGCGCTGAGTCCGGCGGCCCGGCGAAGCGCGGCAAGGAAGGCGTATCCGGGTCCGACCGACCCGACTTCGCGCGCGATCGCCGGCGACCGATGGACGGACCAGTCGAACTGCCCGAGGTCCGTAACCACGCCGCCGATCGCGGTGCCGTTTCCTGTCACGAGCTTCGTGGTTGAGTGCATCACCACCGCCGCCCCGCACTGCTTCGCCGGGAAGAGCGCCGGCGACATGAGCGTCGCGTCGACGACGACCGGAACGTCGCGTGAGGCGGCGAGCTCGGCCACCTCTTCAAAGGGTGGTATGTCGAGCCGGGGATTGCCCAATGCCTCGAGGAAGAGCATCCGGGGTCTGTGATCGAGGGCCCGCTCGACCGCCGGAAGATCGTCCATGTCCACGAAGTCTACGTGGATACCGGCCCGCTGTGCGACCTCGCGAAGGTAGATCACCGTCCCGCCGAAGAGACTGCGCGCGAAAACGACGCGACTGCCGGCCTCCGCGAGCACGGTGCACAGCGCCTGTATCGCCGCCATTCCACTGGTCGCCGCGAAGCTCCCGACCCCGCCCTCGACCGCCGCGATGCGCTGCTCGAACGCCTGAACGGTCGGATTGCTGATCCTGCTGTAGACATACCCGGGGTGACGACCCTCGAAGGCGGCGGCGAGATCCTCGGCCGACTCGAAGGCGAACGAGCTCGAGTAGTAGAGCGGAATGGTCGTTGCGCCCCGGTTGCGTCTCGCATGGATGCCGCCGTGAATCGCCCGGGTACGCAGGCCGCACGACACCGGTTGCCGCACTACGCACCCCCACCCATGAAGTACAGGAACTCCACGACGTCTCCGTCCTTGAGGGTCGTATCTGCGTACTGCGACCGGTCGAGAATCGCGCCGTTCAGTTGCACCGCGACCATGTCCGGCGACTCGACGTCCTCCACCTCAAGGAGCCGCAGCACCGACGTCGTCCCGTCGATCTCCTTCTCAACGCCATTGATCGTGGTCTTCATCGTATCTCCTCGCTCAAATACTATATTAAATCAATCTACATAGTCAAGTATAACCGAAAAAAGAAAACGGTCCCGCCGAACTTCGCAACCGCCGCGGCTGCGCTGCACCGACTGAACCGTCTTCGCTTCAGACCCGGGCTACGAGTCCCGGGCGCCGGCCACCCACTCCTTCACGGCGACCGCGAGCTCCCTGCCGCGTAGCCGGATCAATCTTAGGTGCTCATCCGTCGGCGCCCCGCGAAACTCCACCGTCTCGAGGAAGTCCCAGCTCATCCGGTTGCGCTCCATGATCTCGCCAAGCTCCTTCTGGGCGCCACCGGACCAGCCGTAGCTGCCGAAGCTGAACGCCCTGCGGTTGAGCACCTTCTTCCGTCCAAGCTCCTCGAGCAGCGCAGCCATGGGCGGGAACATCTTGTACTCGTAGGTCGGCGTCGCGACGACCACGCCCGAGCTCTGCCAGACGCTCGCCAGAACATCGCCCCACGGCGCCTCCGGCAGCCGGTGGACGTGCACCGTGACTCCCTCACTCTCAAGCCCTTCGATCACCGGATCGACTCCGCGGGCCGTCATCCCGTACATGGACGAGTACAGAACAGTCACGTCGGTCTTGGCCGGTCCCTTGCTGTAGCTCGCGTAGCGGATGTAGTCCCCGACGATCCTGCCCGGATCCTTCCGCCAGACGATCCCGTGCCCGGGCGCGATGATCCTGATCTCGATGTCCTTGAGCTTGTCGATCGCTCTCTGCACAAAGGCGGAGAAGGGTCCCACGATATTCGCGTAGTACCGCGTCGCCTCCTGCTCGAAGAAGGCCAACTCCTGCTCGTCGAGCTGGTCGTCGTACATCTTCTCGCCGATCGAACCGAAGCTGCCGAACGCATCGCAGGGAAGAAGCGTCTTGCTCCTGGTGTCATAGGTGGCGATGGTCTCCGGCCAGTGGACGTTGGGAATTTCCGCAAAGAGCAGCACCCGCCCATCGCCAAGGTCCAGGGTGTCGCCGTGCTTGACCGAGCGAACCTCCCCCTCGTACCCGCAGAAGTGTTTCACGAGCTCGGCGCCCTTCTCGCTCGTGACCACCGTCACATCGCTTCGCAGCTCGAGGAAACTCCGGAACCAGCCCGAATGGTCCGGCTCGAGGTGGTTCATGATCACGTAGTCGATATCGTTGATGTCGACCTGCATCTGGTCAAGCTGTTCGTAGAGCGTCTCAGGGACCCCGTCCCAGTCGCACACGCCGTCGACGATGGCCGCCTTCGCGCCCTTGACGATGTATGAGTTCATGGACACGCCGTTGGGAATCGGCCAGATGCCCTCGAAAAGGATGTCTTCCACGTTCGCCGAGAGCCGGAAGATCCCCTCTGTCACTTCGGTTGTCTTCATCTTCGAACCTCTGATATCGATACAAAACTAACAATTTCAGTCAGGGTGTGCAATCCTGCTCGTCCCGCAACCCGTCCCGCTACCCCTCGGCCCGATCCGCAGATCGAGCCGTCAGCTCCCGATCGAGCAGGTTCGCAAAGGCGGTGATCTCGCGAGCGCCGTAGGGCCGTCCCCGCTGCCGCAGGATTCCGGCCTCTCGGAATCCGGTCGCCAGATCACGTTCCGAAAGGCGCGCCCCGATGTTCTCGCTCGTGTAGTGCTCGCCGCGGTCGGTGATCACCTCGACTCCCAGCGGCACGAGGCGCGCGGCAAGCGGAACGTCACGAGTCACGCCAAGGTCGCCGGCGCGCGCCGACGCCACGATCCAGTCGTCGGCGTCCTCAACAACGATTGCGGTGACCCCTGCCGTCCGCGGAACCCGTATGGGACGGTTGGCAACGAAGACCGCCTCAATGCCGTGGCGCCTCGCGGCCGCGGCGATGATCTCGCGAAGCCGCTCCTTCAGGCTGTCGGCGTCTACGAGTATCCGCACGACCTACACCGGAACCCGTGCGCGGAACACCTCTGTACCGTCGTCGCCGGTGATCTCGATCACCTCGTCCGCCGCGTCGACGAAGACCGCCTCACCGGGCTGCAGCATCAGCCGGTCTGGGGCGGCGGCACGCACATGCACCTCGCCGCGGTGGCAGAAGAGAATCTGCGGCGAACCGCCCGACGCGCGGCAGGGGCCGTCCGGGAAGATGCGACTGAACTCGAACTCGCTGAAGGGCGTGGGGTACGAGACGACACGGCAGGCGCCTTCGCCGCCGTCCTGCCCGTCGACACCCGTGAGAATCTCAGGCGGCTCGCTGCGGAACCGCCCGACTCGCATCAGTTCGGCGACATCGATGTGCTTCACCGTCATCCCGCCCCGCAACACATTGTCGCTGTTCGCCATGAGCTCCGCGCCAACGCCGGACAGGTAGGCATGAAGCACCCCTGCGGGCTGAAAGGTCGCCTCGCCCGGCCTGAGCGAGAAGACGTTCAGTACGAGCGGCGCGAGCACACCTACGTCGCCGGGATACTGGTCGGCGATGCGAAGCACCCAGAAATAGCGCGCGAGGGGGTCTCCGGGCTCGGGAAGCCGGTCCAGGGGCCGACCGTGCCACCTGCCGCCGGCAAGCGAGACCGCCGACGCGATGAGCTCGCGCCGGGAGGCCTCCGGGAGCTCGAGCTGCTGACGGAAGAACGACGCGAGGTCGCCCTGCGCCTCGGGCAAGGTCAGATGCGGGTCGGCCTTGTTGAACTCGACGGTGGTGAACTCGTCACGGATGTCGTCGACCGGACGAAACCCCCGTAGCCCCCAGAACGGCTCGATCGCGCAGATCAGCTCCGGTTTGTGATTGGCGTCACGGTAGGTGCGGCGCGGATCCGAGGGATCGATCCGCGCATCCTGCTCTGCAGCGTAGCCCGCCCGCGCCTGCTCACGCGTCGGATGAGCCTGAATCGACAGCGGCTTCGCCGCACAGAGGATCTTGAACAGGAAGGGGAGGCTCGCCGCCGCGTCCGCGGCCGAGTCCGAATCCGCGCCGGCCGCCATCCCGAGCGCGCGCTCCGGGTTGCCCGAGATGTACTCGTCGAGCGGCACCTCTCCCGATTCCGCGAGAATCCGTGAGGGAGCTTTCGGGTGCGCCCCGAGCCAGACTTCGGCCATGGGTTCCCTGTGGGGGTTCTCGTACCCATAGAGATCCGTGAGCGCGGCCGACGAGCCCCAGTCGTAGTGCTGCACGGTATTCCGTAATCGGTAGACCATCGTCCACGATTCTACGTCCGGCGCACCGTCGGGTCAATCCGGCTGAGGTACGGCCGGCGTCCGCCGTTTGCGACTCTGCCCGGGTTGTGATACCTTCGGGCGAAATGGATGACCGATCAACGCCGTCGAATCGCTTCGGCCGGGTCGTGCAACGGCTGCGGGATGAGCTCGGAGTCGCACGCGAGCGGGAGACATGGCTCGCCTCTGCCCCGGGCCGAACCGAGCTCGCCGGCAACCACACCGACCACAACCGCGGGCGCGTGCTCGCCGCCTCGATCGACC
>SKZO01000356.1 GCA_007127335.1 Spirochaetales bacterium
CGGCGCCGACGACGACGTTCCTCGCACCGATCCTGTCGCAGACGGCGGCCGGCCAATCGGGATCGCACGCCGTTGATGCGATCTTCTCCTCAAGCAGGTCGAAATCGCGCGGGGTCTCGAGCCGGCATTCGAAGAGGTCTGCGAGCATCCGGCGGACGATCGTGTTCCAGTACGTGTTGCGGCTTCGCTCGAAAGCGGACAGGAACGCGTCTCGTCGATCCGCCTTGCTGAGCCTCACATTGGGCGCAGGGTACCCGGCCGCCTGCAGTTCCCGCAGAAACCAGAAATAATGAAGGATGTCCCAGACATCAGAGGCAGCCACGTTCTCTGAGGTATCCAGATGGGTATGGGTGTCAAAGACGCTCAAGTCCATCACCCAATCAGGTACTGCGTGCATGTCATTCCTCATGGCGGTCATACCGGTGAGCTCGCGACGAAGCCGCCGTCAACCGGGACCGTGACGCCGGTGACAAAGGCCGACGCCTCATCGCTCGCGAGCCAGAGAAGCGTCCCGACCAGATCCCGTGCGGTACCGAAGCGCTTCATTGGCGTGTTCTCGATGGTTCGCAGCCCCCGTTCCGTCAGGTTCCCGTCACGATCCCGCTGCGGCCCGTCGCGATTGGGCTTCGGGTGGAATCCGGGCGCGATACCGTTTACACGGATCCCGGCCGGCGCGAGGTAGGCGGCAAGCCACCTGGTGAAGTTCTCTACGCCCGCCTTTCCCGCCGCGTAGGCGGAGTTTCTGGTAAGGGGGGTGTAGCTGTTCATCGACGCGATATTGATGATCGCCCCTCCGTCGTTGCCGGCCATCTGCCGACCGAACACCTGACACGGGATCATGGTCCCGGTCGTGTTGAGGATGACGACCCGGCTGAACTCTGCGGGGTCCAGGCTGAAGAACCCGCGAACCTCCCCGGGGTCATCGCGAAGCTCTTCAGCGACGAACGAGTTCACCGTCGTGATGGCGCCTCTGGCGTTCCCTCCGGCTCCGTTGACGAGGATCCTGCACGGTCCGAACGCGGCCATGACCGCGTCACCGGCGGCGTGCACCTGTACCGGATCCGTGACGTCCGCGGGCACGGACACGGCCGTACCGCCTTCCGCTTCAATGGCCTTCCTGACCGCGTCGAGTTTCTCCACCGTCCTGCCTATCAGGGCCACCTTCGCACCTTCGGCCGCGAGCGCCTTCGCCATTTCCGAACACAGGTTCCCTCCGGCGCCCGTCACTACCGCGACTCTGTCGCGTATTCCACTGAACATTCATTCCTCCACTGCCGTTGGTTCCGAGGTGCCCATAATCGAGCGCGGCCCGGCATCAGCCGGGCCGCCTCATGAATGATACCATGGGAGACCGCCCCCGCGCATACGCGCGAGAGCCGTCTGGAGCAAAAGTTGCGCTTACTGGAGCGCCGCGTACACAGCCTGCGCGCGCTCGGTGACCACCGTCCCGCCGGAGCGGTACCAGCGGTCGACGAACTCGTCAAACCGGTCGAGCTCCCAGTCCCCCACGACGATCCTCGCAACGTACTCCTGGAAGAGTCGGTGCGTCCGGATGTCGGGGTAGCCTTCGTAGATGGAAGGCGGCAGGAACTGCCCGGCGATCGAGCGCACCGTGTCCTGCGAGTACGCGTCAACCATCCGGTTCACGTTTTCCAGAGCCGGGTACGCGGGCGCATCGTCGGGGCCATCCAGAAGGCTCATCTGGAACTGATTCTGCGTTGCTATCACCTCGGCGTTCGAGTAGAGCTGAGCTCCCACCGACTGTCGGTATCCCGTACCAAGCGCGAGGAAATCCGCATTGGTCAGACGGACCTCTTGCCCGTCCTCAATCACGTAATTCACGCCCTCGTAGCCTTGAAGACGCTCTTCGATTGTCGCCGGATCGTTGATCCATTCGAGCGCCCGCATCGTCCGGCGAATCGCCTCCTCGCTCATGTGCGCACCGAACACGTAACCCGGCCGACGATAATCGGTGGTCGTCAGGAAACCCTCGTAGTCCGGATGCCTGAGCATGGGCAGGTACTCCAACCGTACGTCGGTGACGCCGGCATTGTAGAGCACGTTGAAGCGCCCCCCGGCCCAGTGGAGGCCGTGGTACCATGACCCGATCAAGTCGCCGGTGATCTTCCCCATCCAGACCTGGTTCGTGTTGATGAAGGTCTCCGGGTCAAGCAGCCCCTCCGCGTAGAGGTCGCGGAGCCACGCGATCGCGGACTTCATCGCCGGCTGTACCGCGCTGTACTGCAGCTCTCCGTCGTAGATGTCAAACTGGGGGAACCCTTCGACCATCGCAATACCGAACGGCGCGAACAGGTGATCCATCCAGCGGCCTCCCTCGCGGCCGGAGGTGGGTATCTCATTGCTCGCCTCTCCATCGCCGTTCGCGTCCTGGTCGCGGAAAGCCCTGAGCACGGTCACGTACTCGTCCACGGTGGTGGGCACCGGAAGTCCGAGGCGATCGAGCCAGTCACCGCGGATCATGCCACCGAGCGGGGTGAACTGGACTGCGGGCAGAACGTAGATTGATTGACCGTCCGGACTCAAGGACTTGATGAAGTCCCAGATCTCCGTGGGAACATTGCTGTAGTAGACCGGCATCTCCTCCCGTACCAGACTGGTAAGGTCGGCCACCGCACCGTTGTCGATCAGCTCTCCCTCAATGCCACCCCACGGCATGAAGACATCCGGAAGATCGCCGGCGGCAATCCGCAGTCGAAGCTGCTGCAGATAGTCGGTGCCGCCGTTCCACGGGACCATCGGCGTCTCCCAGACGATGCCGAACCGCTCGGCGAAATCTACCGACTGCGGATGGTTCGCATCCATGATGCCGTTCTGGTTGTTCTCGTTCCAGTGCTCGACTGCGATGACACCGTCAGCCGGCGCCGTGGCTTGCTGTGTCCCGGCCGCGAACCCCAGCGCGGCGGTCAGCAGCAGAAGCGCGAGTGCGAGACCGGTCATTCGTGTGAGTTGCCTTTTCATGGGCATACCTCCTCTTGTTTTCTGCAGAGGGTCAACGACCCTCCTATCAACCTTTCACAGATCCCAGAAGCGCTCCCTTGACGAAGTGGCGCTGCAGGAAGGGATAGAGCATCAGGATGGGAAGCGTCGCGAAGATCGTGACCGCGGCCTCGATAGTCCTGCGATTCAGGTCCGCGGTTCCACGACCGCCCACCTCCCCCGGCGTCTCCTGGAGCGCGGCGCTCTGCGCAATGAACTGACGAAGACGTATCTGGATTGGCATCAGGTTGGCGTCGCGCAGGAACATCAGCGGGTGGAGGAACATGTTCCAGTAGTTGACCGCGAAGAACAGCCCGAGCGTCGCGAACACCGGTTTGGAGAGCGGAACGATGATGCGGATCAGTATATGGAGGTGGTTTGCTCCCTCCATGAGCGCGGCCTCTTCCAGCTCGTCCGGCAGACCCTGGAAGAAGGTCCGCATGATGATCAGGTTGAACTCCGTGATCAGGTGCGTGAAGATCAGCACGTGGATGTTGTTCATGAGTCCGTACGATCGGATGGCGAGGAAGTACGGTATCAACGGGTAGCGGATCACCAGAGAGATCACGACCATCAGGCTGAGTGCCTTGCGCGGCGTGAAGTACGACCGGCTCAACGGGTACGCAAAGAGCGCCGTGAAGCTGAGACTGGCAACGACGCCGACGACCGTCACGTAGACCGAGTTCAGAAACGAGCGGTGCAGCATCCGGTCGCGTACGACATACCTCCAACCGGTGGTCTGAAAACCAACGGGCCACAGGTAGACCCGGCCGGCTTCCGCTGCCGGGCCGGCGCTGAACGAAACCGCGAGCGTGTGCACGAGCGGGTAGAGCATGATCAAGGCGAGCAGGGAGAGCAGAACCTCGTTCAGGGTGAGGAAGAACCGTTCAGTTCGCGAGTCTCTCAGGAGCCGGCTCACCACAAGCCTCCGCCCTGTTTTCGCATCAGCTGGTTCACCATCCAGACCAGAACAAAGGCGACGACGGCCTGGAACAGACCAATGGCCGTTGTCACGCTGTACTGGCCTTCGGTGAGGCCGACGCGATAGACGTAGGTGTCGAAGACGTCACCCACACCGTAGGTCAACGGCGTGAGGAAGTTGTAGATACGGTCGAACCCGAAGTTCAGCAGATTGCCAACCCGCAGGAGCAGGAGCACCATCGCTGTCGGCAGGATACTGGGAAAGGTAATCCGAACAATCCGCTGGAAGCGATTCGCTCCGTCAATCATGGCCGCCTCATAAAGTTGCGGATCAATCCCCGCTATCGCCGCCAGGTAGACGATCGTGCCGTAGCCGCTGTTCCGGTAGAGTCCGGAGATGATGATCATCGGCCGGAAGAACCATGACCGCTGCACCAGCAGCGTCCGCTCGCCACCGAAGGCCACGATGATCTGGTTCACGATTCCGTTCAGACTCAGCAGCTGGAAAAAGAGCGCGGCGATCATGACCCACGAGAAGAAGTACGGGAGGTAGAGGATGGTCTGCAGGCCGCGTTTGTGGCCCAGGAGGCGCACCTCGTTCATTGCGAGCGCAAGGAGAATGGGCGCAGGGAATCCGAACACGATGTCCTGGATCGCGATCAGCATCGAGTTGAAAAAGACCCGGTAGAAGTCCTGGTACTGAAAGAGGTAGGCGAAGTGCTTGAGCCCCACCCACTCGCTCGCAAGGAACCCTCTGAAGATGTTGAAATCCTGGAAGGCGATCAGGATCCCGCCAATCGGAATTGCCCGGAACATGACGAACCAGACGATCCCGGGAATCACCATCAGATAGAGCAGTCGATGCTTGCGCATGGTCGTCCTGCGCTTCGCCCGTACGCGACCGGTGCGAACTACTCTTGGCGGTACTGTCTGGGTACCGGCATTCGTTGCCATTACTCTCTTCTTGCACGGGTTCGGGCACCGCGCAACAACGATTTCGTGACATCAGGTACAGATGGTGACAATTCCCTGGCACCAGAAGGTTACCTTGGGGCAATTTGTCAGGATTCCTGCCGTTTCGGGCGAAGCATCGAGGGGTTGAGCCCGTACTTCTGCCGGAACGCCCGCGTGAAGGTCGCCTGGGAGGCGTAGCCGGAGGCCTTCGCGACGTTCCGGAGCGACAGATCGGACTCGTGCAGGAGCTTTCTCGCGTGTTCGAGTCTGAGATTCTGCACGTACGAGTGATAATGTACTCGAAGCTGTTCCTTGAAGAATCGGGACAGGTACTTGTCGTTGACGCCAAAATGGGCTGCTACCGTCACGAGAGAGAGGTTGGGGTCTGTGAAGTGTTCTTCCAGGTAGGCCGCAACGTCGGTCTCACGAAGTCCTGAGTAGCGGTTCCGGTTCGCTTCGCGAAACACATCCATCGCGTCAGCACAGAGCCTGCGAAAGGACTCAAGAAACCGGTCCCACTCGGACGGCAGATACTCCTGCGCCACGAAATCGGTCAGCGTCTCCTGTACTGTGGGCGCGATCGTGGCGGCCGAAGCGAGCATCTTGATAGCGGTTCCTTTCAGCTCATGCATGAGCACGGAAACCATCATCGGTCGCACTGATCGCTTGACCGTGTTCTCCTCGTCGAGCTTTCGGAGGACCTTGTGGAGGGCCTGTTCATCGCCTGACCGCACCGCGTTCAGGAGGCGTATCTCCAGATCTATGGGGTAGTAGTGATTCGAGGAGTCCTGCACCAGAACCGCGAACTCCATGAACGCATCGGTCGCGTCGGCGGGGACGTGTTCGAGGCTCGCAATCGCCTGGTCGTACGAGTTTCGCAGCCGCGACGGACGGGTGACGGGAATCCCGACGCCCAGGTAGATGTCCTCATCCGTTTCGTCCTTGAGCTCTGCGTACGCAGATCGCAGTTGCTCGACAAACCGGGAATAGTACATGCCCTTGTCGCGCTCTCGCGAGCCGTGGATACAGGCTATCCGATCCGAACCCTGCAGGAGGTAGTAGAGGTTCCCGTCGACATGTTTCTCGAGAAGCTCGCGTATCACCCTGGTCTTGACGAGAAACTCATCGTAGAAGTCTCGAGCGACGCGCTCCGCCATGGGCGAGAGAGTGATGACGAAGCAGCAGTGACAGGCACCAAGCTCGATGCCCCCGTCGGTCAACAGCGTGGTCAGCTCATCGTCATTCATCCGGATGCCGTCGATGAGACTCTCGATCAGGAGCGCGTTGATGACCGGCCGCTGTCGATCCACTTCGCTCTGCAGCAGGCTTCTCTCACCGACCAGGCCATCGACGGCATCCTGGAGATAGCGCAGCCCCGTGGTAGTGGCTCTCGTACCGTCGTTCGTCACGGTCTCGAGCGCCTGCATCATGGCACGGACAGGACGGGCATTCCTGGCACTGACAAAGGCAACAAGCACTGTGTTGAAAACGACCAGCGCGATGACGGTGAAGAGCGTCGCATTGCGGACGTAGGCGGTCCGCTGCTGGATGTTCCGTGGGCTCAGGAACACGTCAATCTTCACAAACCCGTTCGGCGCGTACACTCTCCGAACTGTCGCCGGACTCCGGTCCGAGACCTCGTGGATGCGCTCCAGACGTCCCGCTGCCTGGGTCGCGTCGAAACCGGGCGCGGATCGGGATGTGGTATGGATGATCGCACCACCTGCGTCCCGCAGGACGAACACACCTCCCGCGTCGGCATCTATACCGGCGAGTGCCCGGTCGATCTCCCGACGATCGATCACGAACACGAGAACCCCGCGCGCTGCCGCGAGCGGGCGGAAGGTATGGAGCAGCAGCAGATCATCGTCCGGTACCGGCGTCGGCCCCGAGTGCACGAATCCGGCGCTCCAGTGGAAGTCGAATGTAGTGGTTTCGAGCAGTGTAATGAACTCCTGTGCAGTGACGGCCGGCGTCTCCAGCCCGAACCGGAAGAGCGAATCGATCGAGTACCGACCGCTGCTGCTCACTACGGTGTTGTTCGCGGGAAGGATCAAGTAGAAGTCGCGGACGAACCGATTGTGCGCGACGGTCGCGAGCGCGGCGTCGCCGACACCTATGTCGAGCAACGCAGCCAGGGTCTCGCGAGTGCCGGGGTAGACGGTGCCTGCATGCCGCACGAGGGCCGAATCGAGGCTTGCCTGAGTAGCAACAAACTGCACATCACGATAGACCGACTCAATGCCACGACCGACCTCTTCCAGCACGTAGTCGATCTGCGACTCGGTGTACTGCTTCGCGAGCTCGGTCGTCCGTGCATAGAAGAGAGAGCCGAGTACGACCGGGACGATGAGCCCGACCGCATACGAGAGGTAGAACGGCAGCAGGTTCCGGCGCTGGGTCACTGGCGGTAGTATACCATGGCTTCAGCCGCGGCAGCTCTGGAACTGATCGCGCGAGCTACCTTTCTGTCGCCTGCATGAGGGCCGATTGCGCTGGAACCGTGACGGCATGTGCCTCCAGGCTGATCTGGGCGGCCTCGCTGGAGAAGTTTGCCGCGACGAGATACCTGAGTCCGTCGGCTCCGCGCACGCGCACCGCCCGTACTCCTTGAGAGTCCCAGGCGACGGTCGCGGCCTCGAGTGCCGACGTCTCAACCGTGTTGGCACCGGCGAGAATCGCGCAGCACAGATCGACGAGGATCTCTCCCGGACCGACTCGTCTGACGCCGCGGTGAACGCCGGAACACAGTTCGTCCACGCGCAGCGACCGGTAGGGGCCGCCGCGTGGCGCAGCCGAGCGGTCGATGCACAGGCCGTCGTCTCCCCGGATGAGCATGACCCCCAGAACACCATCGATACACCCCCATTGGCCCGGGACCTGGAGCAGCTCATCGACGGCGATGTGGCCATGCAGATCCGTGTCTCCTTCGGCCGACGAGACGGTCCGCACCCCGTCGTTGAAGAGGTCGTTCGGTATGTTCAGGTGCAGCCCCTTGACCTCCGCCACGTAGCCGGTCCGGTCGGTCGCGCACACCACGCGCTGCAAGACGACGCAGGTACGGTCGTCCGGCAAGGCGGCGAACGCAAGCTGCGTGATTGCCTGATCGGTACAACGCGCTCCTTCGTCAATGCCGACGTCGACTCCCTCCATGATCTCACCGAAGGTCACGAACCCTCCGGCTACGGGAGTCACCGTCGAATGCAGCAGCCGGCGGTGCGCGGTCCCGGTCCTGTCCGTGTCGCCAAGGAACCGGATGACCGGGCACAGGTTGCGCGACCATTCGGCGAGCGAGCTGTCCTTCGACGGCAGGCACAGCCCCTGCCCCAACTCCCGCGCCCGCCACGAGAACGACGCGAACCGCCGGGGCGAGCGCGTCATGACCGCGCCGTGCTCCTGTTCGAACCAGTCGCCTGCGACCGCCTCCTCGAAGGGCAGCGGGGCGGGCGAAGGGACGTCGACCAGGGGCAGGTAGTTGATGAGCATCGCGAGCACGATGGCTCGGTCCGATTCGAGGCGGGTGAAGTAGTGGGGATTGCCTTCGCGCAGCGACGCCAGGCGTGTTCCGTAGAAGGAGCCGTCGCCGTTCGCGTCGGCTTCGCAGCGCACGAGCGCGAGTTGGCGTTCGGCGAGCTCGAGCGCGTGTCCGTCGCCAAAGCGGTCGGCAGCGTAGAGAAGCGCGGGGAGAAGATACTCCTGGCAGTACGCGTACCGGACCCGCGAATCACCGCCGATCCGCGCAAGCCGCCCGTCCGCGAAGACCATCCGCTTGAGCACGTTCCACAGGTCACGCTGGTGGTGGTCGAGGGACTCCGGTCTGGCGGAGCGCGCCCTCTTCGCGTCAAAGTGCAGGATCGCGGCATTGCTCGCGCAGATCGCCATGTACCCGACGTTCAGGTACCCGTGGTGGTCAAGCGCGTAGTTAGGGAAGAAGTTCGCGCCTTGGTACCGGTCGGAAATCGCACGGCCGGCGACGCGGGTATCGTACTCCGCATCACGCTCGATAGACACGCCGTTGATGAGGTAGTCGTGCGCGAGGTCTCTCCACGCGCTCGCGTTCGGTTCGTCAGGGTAGCTGCACGCCACGCGCCACAGCAGCGTGCCGCTCCAGATATTCGACTCCGGGTTGTTCCTGCCGTCTGAGGCCCACTTGCCGGCGACAACGCCGCTGAACCGCCCGCGGCTTCCCTCGCGAAGAAGCCAGTTCGCCTCCGCGACGAGAACCCGGCGCAACGCGTCGCGGTCGGTATCCTCCATCGCCTCCTCCAGGTGGACGACCCCGTGCATCGCGCGCTCTATCCCGAGCATGCTGATCCACGTGTCGCCCCACTGCC
>SKZO01000107.1 GCA_007127335.1 Spirochaetales bacterium
CGCACGTATGCCATCTCCGTGCTGTCGCACAGCGAGATTGCGCATCCGCCCGTGCCGGCGCGAGCCGTTCGGCCCACCCGGTGGATGTAGGTTTCCGGCTCGTTCGGCAGCTCGAAGTTGATGACGTGCGAGATGTCGTCGACGTCGATACCACGGCTCGCAACGTCGGTGGCCACAAGTACGTGAAGCCTGCCGCCGCGAAAGTCGGCGAGCGCACGGGTGCGGGCCCCCTGTCCCTTGTCCCCGTGAATGGCGTCGGTTGCGATACCCTTCTGACTGAGAACCTTTGCCACCTTGCGGGCACGGTGCTTGGTTCGTGTGAAGACGAGAACCCGGAACATCTGCCGCTCCTGTACGAGCTTCGTCAGGAGATCGATCTTGTCCGTCTGGTCGACGTACATCACCGATTGCTCTATCCGGTCGATGCGCAGCTCCCCCGACTCGGCCGTCACGCGGACCGGCTTGGTGAGCATCTCTCTGGCCACCTCCTGAATCGCCGCGGGCATGGTCGCCGAGAAGAGCGCTGTCTGTCGTTTGCGCGGGATCATTGCCACGATCCGGCGCACCGCAGGGATGAACCCCATGTCGAGCATGCGATCGGCCTCGTCGAGTACGAGGTACGAGATGCATCCGAGATCGATCGAACCCTCCTCAATCAGGTCGAGGAGCCGGCCCGGCGTCGCGACGACGATGTCCGGATCGTTGCGCAGGGCATCTATCTGCCGGTTTCGCGAAGCGCCACCGTATATGGCAAGACTCGACAGCCGGGTTCCGCGGCCGTACACGTGGATGCTCTCGACGATCTGCACCGCCAGCTCTCGCGTCGGCGTGAGAACCAGTGCGGCGGGCGTCGACGCGCCTCCCCTCGAGCGGCTGGGCTTCACCTGGTGAAGCATGGGCAGGACAAAAGCCGCAGTCTTGCCCGTGCCCGTCTGCGCGGTCGCCAGCACGTCGCGACCGGCCAGCAGCTCCGGTATTGCCCGTTGCTGGACTTCCGTTGGTACTTCGTAGCCGGCTTCACTCACCGCCGTGCGGGTAGAATCCTGGAGATCCAGGTCGTCAAACGTTGCGTTCATGGTCATCCTTCTGTGCTTTCGTCTCTGATGGGAGGCAGGCACTGGTTGGTGTATACCAGCTCAGAATCGCAGAGCACAAAGGAATGTGGCCGGCGGGTCAGACTGATAATCGAGCCGTGGTGAGCTCGCAGAACAAAGGTACACGAAAACGGTCCGAAAAGGAAGAGGCTTTGGTCAGGAGCTCCGGTCAGGAGGCAACCATGTCCGGCGACACGAGATTGGACGGGTCTTCCCCCGCCTCGACCTCGGTGAGATTCCCGAGCGTGACCTGCGCGATGTTGTTGATCGCCTCCCGCGTGAAGAATGCCTGGTGCGCCGTGATGAGTACGTTGGGGAACGTCTGCAGCCGGACGAACGTATCATCCTGGATGACCTGGTCGGAGAGGTCTTCGAAAAAGAGGTCTTCCTCCTCTTCGTATACGTCAAGGCCGAGGTAGCCGATGCGTCCGCTCTTGAGGCCGTCGATCACTGCCCCGGTATCGATCAGGGCGCCTCGGCTCGTGTTCAGGATCATCACGGCATCCTTCATCGAACCGATCGCGGCTTCGTTGATCATGTGATGGGTCTCGTGCGTGAGCGGGCAGTGGAGGCTGATGATGTCCGACTCCTCGTACAGTGACTGCACAGCCACGTACTCGACGCCGGCTTCCTCGAGTTCCCCGTCCGGGTACTTGTCGTGCGCCAGGATTCGGCACCCGAACCCCCGGATCAGCTCGCAGAACACTCGACCTATCTTGCCGGTGCCGATTACCCCGATGGTTTTGCCGTGCACATCGAAACCGAGCAGTCCCTCGAGGCTGAAGTTCTGCTCGCGGATCCGGTTGAACGCTCGGTGGTAGCGTCGATTCAGCGCCAGCATCATCCCGAGCGCATGCTCGGCGACCGCGTGAGGGCTGTACGCCGGCACCCGCACGACGGTGATTCCCAACTCGTAGGCCTTCTGCACGTCCACGTTGTTGAAGCCCGCACACCGTAGCGCGATGCAGGTGACTCCGCGATCTGCGAGGCCCTGCAATACCTCTGCGTCCACGACATCGTTCACGAAGACGCACACCGCACGGTGCCCATTGGAGAGGGATACCGTCGTTCCGTCCAGCCCCGCCTCCAGGAACGTGATGTCGTGGGCTCCGTCTTCGTTGGCCTTTTCGAACGAGTCCCGGACCCAGTTCTTTGTGCTGAAGCATGCAACGCGCATACCTCAAATATGGGCATTGGGACGGGGGGAGGTCCAGCAGGATGGGGGAATTGGGGGAGTAGAGGCGCCGACCGGATTCGAACCGGTGAATGGAGGTTTTGCAGACCTCTCCCTTAGCCACTTGGGTACGGCGCCCTGTTTTCACTCCGCTCGAATCGTCCGCTGCGGCGGAACGATGCGAGGTTAAGGTAGCGAAACGGGGCTGGCTTGTCTACCGGCGCGAGGGGTAGTGACGCGCGGAGCGCGGTGTGCCTATGCCTCCCCCGGTGCCCCGACGAGGCTCTCCAGGAGCGTGTCGAGCGCGCCGACAGCGTCGGCTTCGCGGTTCAGGATGCGGTACACGGCGTTCGTGATGGGCAGTTTCAGCTCGTGGCGGAGCATCAGCTCCCGGGCTCCCCGTGCGGCGATGACTCCCTCCGGCAGGTAGCCCACCTCGTCTATCCGTTCTATGAGGTCGTCTATGCTTGCGAACCTCTCGAGGATCTGCCTTTCCACGATTTCGCGTCCGAAACGCCGGTTCCGACCGTACCGGCTGCGGCAGGTCACGTCGAGGTCACCAACACCGGCGATTGACGTGAAGGTCTCCGGGTGCGTCGCTCCGAGCGCCACGGCCAGCGTCTGGATCTCGTTCAGTCCGGACGCGAGCAGGAGACTCTCCGTGTTGTCTCCAAACTGCGCACCGGTCACGTTGGTGAGCGCGTCCATCACGCCGAAGGCGATCGCGATAACGTTCTTCATCGCGGCCGACACCTGCACTCCGATCACGTCGAGCGAGCTGAAGACCATGAGCGGCCGGCGGCCAAGGAGGCGTCTGAAGCGGATCGCGTTCTTGGGGTTGAGGGAGGCGCTGATAAGACCCGTGAGTTTTCCCCGCGAGACCTCCTCCGCGTGGCTTGGCCCGGAGATGTAGACGAGATTACCCTTGTAGAACCCGGGCAGGTAGTCCTCCAGGGTCGACAGAATGAGGCGAACCCCCTGACTCGTGTGGACGAACCCTTTGGTGAGTACGCCGATCGTCGTCCGTCCTTCGCATATTTCGGGCACGGCGAGCAGTCGACGCGCGACCGGGAGGATGTGCAGCGAGGGAAGCGCGAGCGCGAGGTACTCCTTGCCTGAGGCGACCCCGGACAGATCGGTGCTCACGGCCAGACTCCCGGGCAACCGAACGTCGGGCAGATAGCGGTCGTTCACCCGGCGCGAAGCGATGCTGGTCGCCACCTCCGGCTCGAACGCCCAGAGCTCGACGTGGTGCCCCCGTTCTGCAAGGACTTTGGCGAGCGCCGTGCCCCATGCTCCTGCCCCGACGATTCCGACGCTACTGCCCAGTGGTCCGTTCCTCCACAAGCGATGCGAACTCCGCGGCGCGCGCGGCGATCACGTCGATGCCGCCCTGCCAGAAGCCGGGATCCTCGATGTTGAAACCGACGCTGCTCGCGACGTCGTTGGCCGACGCGCGGCCCGTCATCTGGAGCAGCTGCCGGTACTTTGCGGGGAAGCCCTCCTCATCCTCCCGGTACGTCGCATAGAGGCCGAGCCCGAAGAGCTGACCAAATGCGTACGGGAAATTGTAGTAGGAGAGATCCGCGCTGTAGTAGTGCGACTTGACCGCCCACATATAGGGATGAAGCGCGTCCCCATCGAGTCCGTCACCGTACGTGTCGCGTTGCGCCTGCGTCATGAGCTCGCAGAACTCCTCAGGACTGAGCTCTGCCGTCCGGCGCCGGTCAAAGACCGCCTGCTCGAACCTGTAGCGCGACAGGATGTCGACGATCACCTGCGTCGAGCTCTGGAGGAACAGCTCGAGAACCGTGCATCTGTCGTCGTGCGAACCCTCGGCCACGGCGCGGTTGAAGACGATCGTCTCGCAGAAGATAGACGCGGTCTCGGCGAGCGTCATGGGGTAGTCCTGCTGAATGAACGGCAGGTCCTTCAGCACGTGCCCGTGGTACCCGTGGCCGAGCTCATGCGCCAGTGTGAACAGGCTGTCGAAGCTTCCGTCGAAGTTGGCGAGGATGCGGCTCTCCGCTGCCTGCGGCACCGGCGCGCAGAAGGCGCCTCCCACCTTCCCTTCGCGGGGCTCCGCATCGATCCACCGCTCCCTGAACGCGCGTTCGGCGAAGTCGCCAAGATCGCGGGAAAAGGTGCTGAACTGCCTGAGGATGAAGTCGCGCGCCTCTGCGAAGGTCCATGTCCGGGTAGCTTCACCGACGGGTGCGAACAGATCGTAGAAGGCAAGCTTCTTCTCACCGATCAGTTTCGCCTTCTGTTTCAGATAGCCGCGGAACACGCCCAGGTTCCGCTCCATCGTGGATATCTGGGCGTCAAGTGTCGCGCGCGATATGCGGGCCTGCTTTGCAGCGTGATCGAGTGGGCTCTCGTACTTCCTGCGCTCGTCGAGGATGACTGTAGAGCCCTTCACTCCGTTCAGTGCGGCGGCGAGGGGTATCTCCATCGATCCCCACGCCTCGATCTCCTTCTCGAACGCCTTCCTCCGGACACCGCGATCCGGGTCCATCGCGAGCGCGCGCAGCTGTACGACGGTCTTCCTCTCCTCGCCTTCCCAGGGCCATGACAGATTACTCGAGATCGTGCCCTGGAGGCGTCCCCACGCGTCCGCGCCCGGCCGCTGCAGATCCGCCGCGAGATTCTCCTCGGCTACCGGCATCTGCATGTTGGCCAGCTCCGCCTCCTCCTCGAGGAAGAAGCGGAAACGGTCGATGGCCTTCGAGCTCTCTGCGAGTTTCCCGAGCTTCCTGCGCAGCGGGCGAATCGCGTTCCGGAAGCGAACCTGTGCGTCCTTCAGCGGGAGTCCGTCTTTTTCGATCGAGGAGAGCTCTGAAATTGTCCTCGCATCCTTCGTATTGACCGAGTAGTTGCAGTATATGAACGCCTCGAGCGTGCTGTAGAGCCCGATTGCGGTGTCCATCTTCTTGACTACGTTCCTGATCCACCTGTCCGGTGATTGCTTCCTGGAAACCGAGTCGTCGATCTTCCGCAGGAGTGAGGAGCACGCTCTGCGGAGCGCCTTGCGATCGCTCTGGTATTGTTCGCTCTCGTATCCCGGGTAGACCGAATCGAGCTGCCAGCGGGGCGCCTCAGAACCACTCGGCATTTCCGTCCTCGTAGGCGATGATCTCCTCGTCCCCGAAGAACAAGCCTATCTCCCGCTCGGCGCTCTCGGGGGCATCCGAGGCGTGGATGATGTTCAGCTGGGTCTGGGTGGCGTAGTCACCGCGAATCGTCCCCGGCTGGGCCTGATCGACCTTCGTCGCGCCGCACAGCAGTCGGACCCTGCTGATCGCTTCCTCGCCCTCGAGTACCATCGCAATGACCGGAGCCGACGTGATGTACCCGGTGAGCTCGCCGAAGAAAGGCTTCTCCCGGTGCTCCGCGTAGTGCGTCTCCGCGAGGTCGCGCGGGATCTGCATGAGTTTCATCGCGATGATCTTCAGCCCTTTGCGTTCGATTCGTCCGAGGATCTCGCCGACGATCCGGCGCTGCAGTGCGCCGGGCTTGAGCATGGTAAAGGTCCGCTGTATGGCCATTCTCTCTCCTGGTTGAAGTTTCGCGCAGGAGTATAGCACGGCCGGATAGGGTGGTGAACCGGGTGTCGCGGAGAGTCTATGCGCCGGTCTTCATGCCGGTCAGCGCTTCATTGGTCTCACGGAAACGACGGACGACGACCGGCAGAATCTCGAGCGCCACCTCCGGGTGCGCGTCCATGAAGCTGCGGAAGTCCCAGGAACTCAGCACGAGGCAGGTCGTGGGTTCCACCGCTATCACGTCTGCCGTGCGGTTTGCGCCGTCGAGTACGGACATCTCGCCTATAACCTCACCAGGACCGTGAGTAGCAAGCTCGATGCGTCTCCCGTCCTCGCTGGTCTTCACGACCTTGACCTTGCCGGCAACGATGACGAAGAGGCCGACACCGGGGTTGCCCTGCCGCACGATGGTCTCGTCGGGAGCGAAGTGGCGCTCGACGCAGGATTTCGCGATTCCCGAGAGGAACCTCTGACTGAGTGAGCTGAACAGGCTTACCGCTTTCAGGGCCCCGACCATCTCCTGATGCTGCATGAGCTTTCTTACCACCGGACTGCGCTGGTGTCAAGCTGCACCGCCGGTTTCGCACCGCCGGTTTTCGCCCGGCGAGCCTATGGCGCGTCGGCCGCGGACTCGAGGGTGACCAGGCCGGCGGCCTCCAGCTCACCCGCAATTCTCCCAAAGAGCGGCACGTTGAGAAACCCGGCTACGTGCCGCGGCTCACCGAGCTCGGCGAGCTCACGCCGCAGATGCAGAGCGGCCTGGCCCCGATGATCCGCCCTGCGCTCGTCGGTGGGGGCGTTGCGTGACCGATGGTAGTGGTAGAGCATGAGGTCGCGCTTGGCGAGCAGGACCTCGCTCTCCAGGAGAAGGTCCGCCTCCCGGAGAAAGAACTCCGGCGATGCGTGGTCGCCGGCGGCGAATCCGGCCGAGACGATGGTCATCAGAATCGAGAAGACCGGATACGTTGCGGTCAGCAGTAGTCCCGTCGTGAGGCCGGCTTCGGCAAATCGTCGGGCTCGCTCGAGGTCATCCTGCATCAGCGTGCAGCTCGACAGCGTGCGATAGGCGTCAATGCGGTCGAAGTCGTTGCGGACCTGTGAGGCGTGAAACTCCGCCTGCTGCAGGCGTCGGTTCGCTTCGCGTTCTTCGCCAAGGAAGTGGTGTGCGGTCGCCAGGCGTGCGTTGATCTGACTGATCGTCGCGAAATTCCGGCTCGGTCCCTCCAGTACGACCTGCTCCGTCTTCGTCAGAGTCTCCCAGTCACAGAGTGCAAAGTGAGCGAGCCCGAGCAACAGGTGAAATCCGTACCAAGTATCCGAACGCTCCTGGGCTCCCGGCAGAGCCTTTTGGAGCAGTTCGAGCGCCGCACGGTATTCGCCGCGCATGAGATGATGCTCGGCCAGCGAACCGGTCAGGCGCGCTTCGGAGAAGGATTGCTCCTCCTGGTGTTCCAGGTCACGGATCTTCCTCGTGAGCCGGTCCACCTCGTCGGTGTTGTTCCGCAGCAACTCGGAGGTCGACATGATCTCGAGTACATTCTGTACGCTGAAGGTGCCCTTTCCAGCCCGCATGTAGTTCGCCACTGCCTTCGTACCGCAGAAGCGCGCCTTGCCAAAGCTGTATGCCTTCATGTTGTGGCCCGTCAACAGGTGGTAGGCTCTCCCGGCGTAGAGCGGACTCCGCATGCGGACGGCCAGCTCGATCATCTCCTTGAGCAGTGAGTCGGCCTCGTCGGTGATCCCGTTGTTGAACAGCAGTGCGGACTTCAGGAACATCACCCGGATATAGCGGTCAGGGCACTCCTCCCGAAGCGCCTCGATGAGCGGATCGAGGTAATTCAGATAGTCAATATTGCTCGTGCAGTTGTCGCAGTGCTCGATCGCGTCGGAGGCGCGGTCGTACTCTTCAGCCCGGAGCAGGTGGTGCAGGAGGCGCAGGGGATGGGGATCGCCCCGTTCTTCCATCAGGTCTGCGACGATACGGTGAAGTATCTTCTTGTTGTAGTTGAGGAGGCTCGTGTAGAGCGCCGTCTTGAAGAGGTCGTACTTGAACGCATACTGCTCGCCGTCACGAACAAGGACTCCGTTGCGGCAGAACAGGTCGATCGCCGTCTCCACGATGTCCGGGTCGCCGTCGGTCGCCGCGTGAAGATGCCGGGCGTCGGACAGGCCGAAGTTGAGCGCAAACACCGACAGCTTCTTCAGCAGATCGCGAAGAACAGGTTCATACGACTCGAGAGAGGTGAGGAAGATGTTCTGGATGGTCGACGGCAGACTCTGGGCGTCTCGATTCTCCCTCGCGTACCGCACGTACTCCCGGATGAACAACGGATTTCCCTGAGCATTGTCCATGATCGCGCGCACGATATCCATTTCCAGATTGTCGCCTGCGATTGCCCGGACGAGCTGAAGCGTGTGCTCCCGGTCGAGCGGCGGCAGCTCAAGAGGCTCAAGGTCGCCAAAGACCTCGCGGACCGATTGGGGTACCATCCGGTTGAGTAACAGGAAGAACGGAAAAGCGTCGGCGTTTCGCAGGTAGAACTGGAAGAAGTCACTGCTCGATTTGTCGATGACCTGCAGATCGTCAATACAGAGGAGCGTCGAGTAGGCAGCGCTCAAGCGGCTCTTCACGATGCTCTTCAGAATCAGATAGAGCACGACGAAGGCCTGGTTGTCCTGATCTCCGGTATCTCCCGCCACAAGCGAGGCGAAACTGAGCGCCGTTCGCCGTTCCACCCCACAGGTCTGTTCGACCGCGTCGGCGATCTGATCTATCTGCTGATCATCGTTGATCGCGAAGTAGTTCCTCAGCAGGTCGATAATCGCGGCGAACGGGCGCGTGCCGAACTGACGCGCGCGGGCGTAGAGCACGCCCCGGCCGAAGTCCGGCAACTGCCGCAGCTTTCGGACGAACTCGTGCGCCAGTCGCGTCTTGCCGATTCCCGCCTCGCCGACAAGCAGGTACCCGGCGGCCTTCGCCGGATCATGGCGAAGAAAGCTGCGCAGCATTGTGTCGAGCTCGTGCTTCCGGCCGACGAATACCGAGTCGTCGTCATCGGGTTGCGGGTTCAGCCCCCGAACCTCATACGCGAGCATCGATTCGTCCTTCCCGCGGGCGTTGACGGGAATCGCCTCAGAGAAGTCGAAATCAGGTCTGCATCGTTCGTAGGTGCCGGCCGATACCAGGATGGCGTTCGGGCTCGCCGCCGTTTGAAGCCTGCTGGCGATCGCCATGGCGTGGCCCGTCACGACGTCGTGCTCTCCGCGGCGTCCGGTCGTCACGAGCCCGCTGTTGATGCCAATGCGGAATGCGATCGCTTCCCGGTCCGGCCTCTGGCGGTTGAGCCGTGCAACGCGCTCGAGGAACTCGAGGGCCGCGTTGATTGCACGAGCCGGATCGTCCTCGTGGAGCGTCGGCACCCCGAAGACGGCAACGAGCGCGTCACCTATGTACTTCTCGACCGTCCCTCCATAGTGATGGATGATCGACTCGAATGCTCCAAAGATCAGGGACATGAGGCCATCCATCTCCTCCGGATCCATCTGTTCGGAGAGCGCGGTGAAGTCCTTCATGTCCGCGAAGAGTACGGTGGCGGTGCGTCGTTCTCCGGTTCGCAGGTTTTCCGGGGCCGACATGAACCCTCCCGCGGCTACTTTGACGCGGCAAGGAGCTGGTCGAGTTGCTCTTTCGCCTGGTCGACGACCTGTGCGTACTGGGCCTGCAGCCGTTGCAGGTTCTGGTTCAGAGCCTGCGCGAATTCCGGATCATTGGCCGGATCGAGTCTCACCTGCCGGCCGGTCTGTTCCGCGATCTGCTGCTCCTTCTGGCGCAGTCGCGGCTCAAACTGCTGACGCAGCCGTTCGGTGAGCTGATTTTTCGTGTCCAGGTACTGCTGCAGGTACTGGATGACCTGCTCCATCAATCCTTCGACCATGCGTCGGTCCCGGATGACCGCCTGCAGGCCTCGCTGGATGAGGCTGAGCCGCTGAACGTCACTCTCCTGGCTCGGCAGCGCGAGGTGAGAGGTGATGACCTGATAGAAGCCTTCCCGTGCGGCCTTCTGCTTCTGCTTGTCCAGCTGCTTCAGCTCCCGTGCGACATCGACCGTCTGGTCCTCGAGGAACCTTCCAGCGAGACGCATGCCCGTCTGGCGCGAATCGTGCGCATCGAGCCGCGACTTGTCGCCTTTCACGTCGGCGGTGCGCTCGAGCGCGAGCTCGAGGGCACTCTTGATTTCACTCATAGCGATATCCTACTCGATCGACGCCCCGCGATCAATTCTCGGGGAGAGAACCCGCCGTTCGGTCACGACGAGATCAACCGGCTCATCCGACGGTGAGGTGGGCACCGCGTCCCGTACCTGGGCCTCGTAGCATATCCCAAGGCTCCTCACTCCGGCACGACCTGCCTCCGTGGACCGGATCACCCGCAGAAAGCGATCGTAGTAGCCGCTGCCGTGTCCGATGCGGTTGCCCCGCATATCAAAGACACGCCCCGGGCATACGACGACGGCTCTCCGTTCGCCCTCCGCCGGTGCGTGCCACTGATCCGTACCCTCCGGGGGCTCGTACATGCCAAAGCGATGGCGGGCGAGCTGTGAGAGGGCGAGCGCCTGCGGTATGTGGTAGAAGCCCATCGTTCTCCCGGATATTCGAGGGAGGTAGAGCCTCTTCCCGGCCTCCAGGGCTTCATGCAGGAGGGGTTCTGTTGCCACCTCGTGCGGCAGGGAGCGGTAGAGAAGCACCTCCCCGGCGTCCGTCCATTCGCAACGGGCAATCAGCCGGTCCATGATGGCCTGGTCGGCCGCCCGTCGCGCCGCCCGGGACATCGCCTCAACGTCTCGCTCAACCGCCTCGCGGAGGGTTCGCTTGCTCGTCCGCAGTTCGCTCGGTTCGACCATCGTAGCTCCCGATCACAGTATACCTGCGCTCGTCATCCTGAACCAAAAAAAGCCTGCCCGAAGGCAGGCAAGGGAGAGTGGGATGTACCGTCGGCTATGACCGGTTACTACCGGACGGCTGAGGGATTTCACCGACGGAACAGGGGCGTAATCTTTGCGATTACGTACCTGCAATTCTACCACAATATCAAATCATGTCAACCGCATACGCGATTTTTTTTCATGCGCCGTGCGCTGATAACCAACGGCTCGCGCCAACGGTCGCCACCGCCAAGTCTCTCATCCCTTCAGATAAAGCTCGATCACCGGTACGAGGCACCGAGGTTGCTCGATCGGGAGTGTGAGCGTCAGTGTGGGCTCACTCGCGCCTTCGGGTCGTGCTCCCGCAGTCTCGATCCCGCCCGTGCTCTCCTGCATGGAAACCTCGCTCGCGTCGTTCAGCAGCTGCGCATATTCCACGCGATCCACGAAATCCTTGCCGGTCAGGTGCAGATGCTTGAAAGGCCACGCAAACACGTGGATGTAGAGTCGGTTCGTCTCCGGATTGTAGGTCAACCGGCAGTCACGCGGCACCTCGAACTCCGCCGGCGCCTGCGTGCAGCCGTAGATGCTGCGTCCGTGCCGGTGCATCCACTCGCCCATGGCCTGTAACCGGTCCAGCGCGCGCTCGTCAAACTCACCCCGGCCGGTCGGGCCGACGTTGAGCAGCAGGTTTCCGCCCTTGCTCACCGTGTCCGCGAGCATCTGCACCAGCATCTCCGGACTCTTCCACGTGGATTCGTCGCGGTGATACCCCCATGACCCGGAAAAGGTCTGGCACGCCTCCCAGACGACCGGCTTCCCGTCCACCGTGAACCAGCTGCGCGGCTGGTACTGCTCCGGCGTCTTCACGTCCCATCCGCTCGGCAGGTCAAGGCGGTCGTTGAGCACGACGTTCGGCATCAGCTCGCGGACGATGCGGTAGAGCTCCTCGCTGCGCCAGGCGTCGCGTCCCTTGCCCTCCGGACCGCGCTGCGGGAAGGAGAAATCGAACCAGAGCACGTCGACCGAGCCAAACCCGGTGAGAAGCTCGCGAACCTGGGCATGCAGGTAGTCCGCGTACCGGTTCTGGTCGCGGCCTTCGTTCAGTTTCGCGCGGTTCGGCGCTTCGCGGTGCGGCCCTATGTAGGGGTCGACGAGGTAGTCCGGGTGGTGCCAGTCGATCAGCGAGTGGTAGAAGCCGACGCGCAGACCCTGGCTTCGGAACGCATCGACCATTGGACGAAGCACGTCACGACCATATGGCGTATTGGTGACCTTGTAGTCGGTGTGCGCGGTGTCCCAGAGGCAGAAGCCTTCGTGATGCTTCGTCGTTACGACGAAGTACTTCATGCCGGCGTCGTTCGCCGCTTCGGCCCAGACATGCGGATCGTAGAGGTCCGGGTCGAAGTGCCTGAAGTACCTGCGGTACGAGTCGGCGTCGATTCGTTCGCGATGCTGCAGCCACTCGTGTCGCGCTCCGAGCGCGTAGAGCCCCCAGTGGATGAACATGCCGAATCTGTCCTTCGCAAACCAGGTCGTGTCGCCCGGCGTTGGCTGCGGCTGCGGTATGGTGTTCATGAGTTCTCCTTTGATGTCTGTGCGAGGAGCGAATCCACCGGTTTGTCCTGCAGAAAACCGGAATAACCCATGTCGTCGGTCCTGATGTGGTTCGTCACCCAATCGGTGAGGAACTCCATCACCTCTACGGCAACCATTGGTCTGCCGGCATCGAGATCAGACCGAAGCGCCTGCACCTGTTCAACGAGCTGCGCGTGGCTCCGTCGGTGAGGCTGCGCATCCGGAAAGCCGAACTCGTCGAAGGCCCGCTCCTCGGCTCCGAAATGGTAGACAGTGTACTCGAGGAGCTGATCGAAGACGCGCCCGAGTGTAGCCTTATCGGCCCCCCTGCGCATCACGTCGTAGAGCTCATCCACCAGCGAAAACAGGCGCTGATGATGGAGATCAAACGCAGCCACGCCGACCGACAGCGACGGCTCCCACCGGATTTCGTCTCCCTGGTAGCTCGACAGGATCTCGGCGATCGTCTTGGCGTGGTCGAGCAGGTGACCGAACACGCGCTCGCTCTCGTCGTCCGCCTCGTCGCCGCCGAGACAGAGCTCCACGATCCGTGCGCCGGCCGCGTGCAATTCGCGGTGCGACGCCTCGAGCCGGTCGAGAACCGCCCGATCGCCGATAACCTGCTCAGCAGACTCCGCGATCCACCGCCCGAGCGCCGAGGAACCCGCGTCAGGCATCCGGGCCGACTCGACCTCGTCGCCGAGCTCGCCGTCGAGCAGCGCTCGCAGTCGCCCGATCCAGGCCATGAGGTCCAGGATGATGTTCGCAATGCTCAAGCGCCTTGCGGCGCTCACCGCGATCTCCTCTCCGCCCCGCAGTCCGTCGCCGACGACTCTGAGGAGCTCGGCGATGCGGTCATTGTTTCGGACGCTCTGCAGGCTGATCGATGTGCTCGCCGATGAGACGTCCCGGGCGGCGTTGCGTATCGCCTCCATCGCGCCGGCAGTCTCTCGCGAGGTCTCGCGGGTTGTCGTCAGGATCGCGGTGACCTCGTTCGCTCCAATGCGCATCTCCTGGGAGCTGGTGCTCGTCTCCTGGGCGATGTTGCGCAGTTGCTCCGTTGCCTGGACGATCTCCGTTGAGCCGGCGGCGAGCTCTTCGGTGCTCATCGTTATCTCGCTGAAGGCGGCGGACACCGACTGCGCCTCATCCTGGATCGCCCGGAACGCTTCTCCGCTGCGGGTGCTTGCGGCTCTCGCGTCCGCGATCTTCGCTGCGAGGTCGGTCAGGGTTCTGGATATCTGGCCGGCGTGCTTGGCGGTTGATTCAGCGAGTGAGCGAATCTCACCCGCTACCACCGCGAAGCCGCGTCCGTACGAGCCGGCGTGCGCCGCCTCGATCGCGGCATTCATCGCGAGCAGATTCGTCTGGGCCGCGACCGTATTGATCACACCGATCGCCGCGGTCACATTGTCCACGCTCTCGTTCACTTCGCCGATCAGGCGCTCGGAGTCGGCCACCGTCTCCGTACCGCTTTCCGTCAGGTCCGCGAGCCTCTCCGCCGCTGCCCTCTTGGTCCGTGCCACGCCCGCGACGCTCTCAATGCTCGCGGTCATCTGTTCGATCGCCGCGGCGCTCTGGTCGACGAGTGAGTTCTGGTTGCCAACCTGCCGCACCAGGCTCTCGACCGACGCCTGAATCTCCTCCATCGCCGAAGCCCCGTGTGCGACCTGGTCCGACAGGTTCGTTGCACGTCGGTGTGCCGATGTGGCCTCCGAGGCGATCCGTGCAACGCCCGCGAGCGCCTCACCCACCTGTGCGGCGAGCCTTCTGCCTGCTCGCTCGCTTTCGAGCACCGACGACCGGATTCGCTGCATCACCCGCTCACCGGCGTCCCGCTGGTTCGCGACCGCCGTAGTCAGCTCGTCCCGGGCGCGGCGGTAACGCACGGCGAGGAGCGCGAGCAGCACGACGAGTGCCACCGCGAGCGCGGCCGCAAGTACGGTCAGTCCGAACGAAAGCGCCGGCGGCACGACGTCCTCGCCCGTCATGCCGGTAGCGATCCCGCCGAACACCGTCACCGCAAGAATGACGGCGAACGCCATTGCGAGGCCATAGAGGCGTCTGATCCGATTCTGGGTTTCCATTGGTACTCGATCGTACTCTAGAGCGCTGTCCGGTTCAACCTTGCGAGGCCGCCCGGCGCACGGGGACGACCGCGACGGTCCCGGGTCGTCGGGCGAGCAGGTACCCAATTTCCACGACGAGTGCGGCGACCATGGAAGCCGCGGCCGTGACGACTCCCGGGAGCGGAAGCGTCTCTGACCCGGCGAACACGAGTGCGAACAGGACTACCGTGTACACAACGACACCTTCGGCGAGTACGCGTGTTCTGCCGCTGCCGACGTACAGGGCACGGAACCAGACCTTGTAGGTCAGTATCGCCGGCGCGACCGAGAGGATGAGCAGAGGAGCCGTCGTCAGCTCCAGAAGCGGCTCCGAGAGTCCGCTGACGCCCCGGAACCACCACGTTCCGACCGGAGTCAGCGCAGAGATGAACATCAGCCCCGAGAGTGTGACTGCCAGTATAGCCGTGAAGGAGCGCAGCCGGGCGGCGCTCTCCGGACGTTCTTTCAGCAGCGCGATCGAGGTTTCCTGATGGCTGAGTGCAAGGCTGTTGAAGATGAAGAGAAATGCGGTGAGAACCGGCCATACCGCAAGCGATCGCTCCGGGAGGGCTGCGCGGGCTATACCGAAGGTCAGCACCGGCTGCGCGAGCAGGAAGACTACGGTCGTCAGGGAGAGCGGAACGTAGAAGTGCATCAGGCCGTGCCAGCCGAGGACCGTCTCGTGCCCGGCGGCATCGCGCATGACGGGGGTCACGTATATCCGGTTCAGCACAGCGGCCGCGAGGGCTGCAACCGTGACTCCCACGGCGATCGCGATTGCCGCGAGGGTCGCTCCGGGCAGCCGGAGACGGGTGAACCCCAGGCCGAGTACGAGCGCGAGCGCCGCGAGCCGCGTGATCATCGAGACCGGCACGACCCAGGTCTTGCCGTGACGGATGAGCACTCCCTGCCAGAGCCTGCGGTATCCCACCGCCGCGGAGAACGGCGTCATGATGAGAAACGGCAGGCGGCTCGTCTCCAGAATGTGTTCGGGCACATTGAGCAACCCGCCCACGATGAGATCGTACAGCGGAGTGAGCGCGACCACCAGGTGGCCGATCGTGAGGACCAGCGCCATGATGTGCATGAATCGCAGGAGAAGCTCGTAGTTCTGCCGGTGACCACAGAGCGCGGTTGCCGCCGAGAGTATCTGGATGATCGGGCTCTCAGCAACCAGCGCAATCGCGAACACCACCCCAAAGGCGGCAAGGTTCACCTGGGCGTCCGGCAGGCGCGCGATGACCGCAGTCAGCGCCGGCTGCTCGGTCGCCATCATCAGCCACATGAGTGCGAGGGGGAACCAGAAGACGAAGATCTGTCCATAGGTCATGACGGGACGCGGGTCCATCCGTGTGGCCATCCCGGTAACGTAGACCGAGCAGCGGCCACAGTCAAACCGTGGCCGGCGCGTCGCAGGTATCGCCGGGTTCCGTCGCCGGCGCATCTCCGGTATGCTGATGCGATAGGAGGAGTAGTGAACCTGAAGGACTCCTGTGTACTCGTGACGGGAGGTGCCGGCGGTGTGGGTGTCGCGACGGCCCGCCGACTCCTCGCTGCCGGATGCACCGTGATGCTCTGGGACCTCTCGAAGGCGGGGCTCGAACGCGCAGCGTCCCTGCTCGCCGGGGAGGGGCATTCCGCAGCGCGGGTTCTCACCCGCGTGGTCGACATCACCGACCCGGACTCGGTTCATGACGCCGTCGAACGCACCCTCTCCGGGATGGGCCGGATTGACGTGCTCGTAAACAATGCGGGCCACCTCGCAGCGGGAGGCTTCCTGGATCAGCCGCCGGAGGTCTGGCGGACAACGGTGGACGTGAATCTCTGCGGTCTCATTAACGTTACGCGCGCCGTGCTTCCTCACCTCTACGAGCGGAACTCCGGGCAGGTCGTGAACGTTTCATCTGCGTCGAGCTTCGTGGGCGTTTCCGGTCTCGCCGTGTACTCCGCGACAAAGTGGGCCGTCTGGGGAATCACGGAGGCGCTGCGCCATGAGGTCGTCAACGACCGTCGGGCGGTTCGGTTCTCGTCGGTGCACCCGAACTACATCTCGCGAGGCATGTTCGAGGGTGCCCGCATCAGGGGGCTCGGCGGACTGCTGTTCCCGCGGTTGTCTGATCACGATGTCGTTGCGAAGGCTATCGTCGAACACGCGATCAGGCGCGGCCGGCGTGTGGTGCGCCGCCCGCGCTCGTTGAGGCTCGCGATCCTGCTTCGGGGACTGCTTCCCGAAACACTCTTCTCGTGGGCGGCGCGTCGACTGCAGGTACATACGAGTATGCAGAGCTGGACCGGACCGGCCGGCGGGAGGCAATGAATGGCGGCGATCCTCAACCCGGCGACCGGTGCGCCGGTGGCTTTGAAGATGGAACACAGTGCCGACGATGCGAGCCGCGCGGCTGACCGGGCTCGACGAGCGCAGCCGGAGTGGGCCGCACGTACCGTTCGTGAGCGGGCGAAGGTGGTTCGCCGGGCACAGCGATGGATCGTCGAGCATGCCGACGAGCTTTCCAGGCTCATCTCCGATTGCACCGGTAAGCCCAGGGTCGACGCGCTTTCAACCGAGGTCCTGCCCGGCGCGATCATGTGCTCCTACTACGCCCGCGTGGCGCCCCGATTCCTCCGGTCGGAGCGCCTTCGTCCGTCCACGATCCTCTTCGCCAACAAGCGGAGCTCGCTTCATCGTGAGCCGTACGGACTCGTGGGCATCATCAGCCCGTGGAACTACCCGTTTGGCATTCCAATGCACGAGGTGGTCACCGGTCTGCTCTGCGGGAACGCGGTTCTGCTCAAGGTCGCGACCCAGGTGCAACCGGTGGGTGATGTGATCGGTACGATGCTGCGTGATTCGGGACTGCCTGACGGTCTGCTGCAGGTCCTTCATCTGCCGGGCGGGGTCGCCGGCGATGCCTTGCTGAACGCCGGCATAGCGAAGCTCTTCTTCACCGGCTCCACGGCCGTTGGGCGTGAGCTCGCGCAGAAGGCCGGCTCCCGGCTCGTGCCCGTCAGTCTCGAGCTCGGCGGGAAGGACCCGATGATCGTGCTCGAGGACGCGAATGTCGATCGAGCGGCTGCGTGCGCCGTCTGGGCCGGGTTGTCGAACGCCGGCCAATCGTGCGGCGCGGTGGAGCGGATCTACGTCCACGAGCGGGTGTACGATCGGTTCATCGCCGCCCTTCGCCCGCTCGTCGCGAACCTGCGGGTCGGCTACGATGACGACTTCGACGTTGATATGGGGCCGCTCACCACCACCGCACAGCGCGAGACCGTCGACTCGCAGCTCGCCGAGTCGATCGCCGGCGGCGGGCGCGACACGCTGCGTTCGAAGCCCCCGGATGGCGATTCGTCGCTCTTTCATCCGGCGGTCGTCGTCGAGGTGGACGACGACCGTGGGGAGATCATGCGCTCCGAGACGTTCGGGCCGCTGCTCGCTGTCAGACGGGTCAGTTCGGCGGATGAGGCGCTTGGTCTCGCAAACGACACTCCCTACGGGTTGACCGCATCGGTGTGGACCCGTCGGCCGGCCGCGGCCGCGACGATGAGCCGACGGCTCGAGGCGGGCGTCGTGACGATCAACGATCACCTGCTCAGTCACGGGATGCCCGAAACCCCGTGGGGCGGCGTCAAGGAGTCGGGAATAGGACGATCACACGGGCAGTACGGGTTCGAGGAGATGACCCGCCCCAAGGTCGTGGTGGAGGAGCGCTTCGGCTGGATCCGCCGCAACATGTGGTGGCAGCCGTACTCGCGCGAGGTGTACGATGGGCTCCTGGGGGCTCTTCGCATGGGGTATGGCGTCGGTATTCGGCGTCGGCTCACCGGATCCGTGCGACTCCTGCGGCTCTTCGTGCGTCGGGCGCGAGGTCGGTAGCCGCTGCGACCGGCTTTTCCTTATCGGTCCAATGTGATATGATTACATCATAAAGGACAGGTGGTATGCTCTACAGAGACTACGGAAGGACCGGCACGTCGGTGTCGGTCGTCGGTTTTGGTGGTATGCGCTTCGAGTCGGTTGACGACACGGAGAGCTGTGTGCGGATGATGGTGCGCGCCGCCGAGGGTGGAATCAACTACTTCGATACGGCGCCGGGGTACTTCGGCACGAAGAGCGAGCAGGCGTACGGCGCCGGCCTCGCGGAGCTCCGGCGTCTCGATCTGCCGTACTACGTGGCAACGAAGACGTTCGCGTCGGACGAGTCGAGCGTACGCAGGGAGATCGATGGTCAGCTCGAGCGGCTGGGCGTCGACGCGATCGATTTCTACCACATCTGGTGTATCACCAGCCTGGACAACTGGCACGAGCGCAAGCGCAACGGCGTGCTCGACGTCTTTCGCAAGCTCAAGGACGAGGGTCTCATTCGGCATATCTGCGTTTCGAGTCACCTGATAGGCGACGAGATCAAGGAGCTCCTGATGGAAGGGGTCTTCGAGGGTGTGCTGTTCGGGTATTCTCCCTATAACTTCTCTACGAGGCAGAAGGCTTTCGACGCGATTCGGGAGCACGACCTTGGGTGCGTCGTCATGAACCCGCTCGGCGGTGGGCTGATACCCGGCAATCCGGACCTCTTCTCCTTCGTCAAGACGCGTGACGAGGAGTCGGTGGTGGAGGCGTCGTTGCGGTTTCTCTTCGCGCACGAGGAGATCACGGTGAGCCTCGTGGGTTTTGGGAACATCGCGCACGTGGACGAGGCGATCTCTGCGGTGGAAGGGTACGAGCCCATCTCATCGCAGCGGCTCGAGCAGATCAAGGCCGCGGCATCCCGCAGCTTCGACGGGATCTGCACCGGGTGCGGTTACTGTGAGGGCTGCCCTGAGGAGATCCCCATCCCGAAACTCATGGATGCGTACAACCAGAAGCTCCTGCACGGCGACTACCAGTCGCTCATCAACCGCCTCAAGTGGCACTGGAACATCCCCGCCGACGAGGCGGCGAAGTGCATCGAGTGCGGCCAGTGCGAGGAGGCGTGTACGCAGCACCTCGACATCACCGGCCGCCTGAAGGAAATCGTGGAGGCGGGCGCTTCAGCTACGTAGCACAGGCTACGGGTCTGACCGGACGAATCCGAGTATGAGCTGTCGCCCGTCACGGATGATCCGGAACTGGACCTCCTGCTCGGCTGCGTTGAGCTCCCGGTAGAAGTCGGCCAGCGAACGTATCTGTGTTCCGTTCACCGCGATGATCGTGTCTCCGTTGCGCAGGCCGCTGTCGGCGGCTGCGCCGTTGCGGCTGATTCCGGCGACGACGACGCCGTTGACCCGGCCGCTCAGTCCGAGCTGTGATCGCACCGCGGCTGTCAGCGGTGAGACGCTGAGGCCCGGAAAGACGCGAGCGTCGGACCCGCTCTCGGCGGAGCGACGCCCCGTGCGAACGCGCAGGTCCATTCGCTCACCGTCACGGACGAGCTGGAACGGAACACGGACGCCGGGCTCCAGGTTCGCGACGATCCGCACCAATGTCCCGCTCGAGTCGATCGTTGTGCCGTCTATGTCGATGATGACGTCTCCCGCCAGAATTCCCGATTGCTTGGCCGGCGATCCTTCGTGGACCCCCGTCACGAAGGCCCCGCCGGGGCGGTCGATCTCCATCGCCTGCGCCAACTGGTCACCGAGTGACGTGACCTCCACGCCAAGCCACGAGTACGTGACTTCGCCGGTTGACAGGAAGTCGTCGATCGCGCGACGGGCGTTGTTGATCGGGATCGCAAAGCCGAGGCCGATGCTGCCGCCGGTCTGCGAAGCGATCCACGTGTTGATGCCAACGACGTCTCCGTCGAGATTCACCAGTGGTCCGCCGGAGTTCCCCCGGTTGATTGCCGCGTCGGTCTGTATATAGTTGGTGACTCCGCTCATCATGGACCCGGGCTGTGCCGAGCGGGCGGTCGCGCTGACGATTCCTGCCGTTATCGTGGACTGGAAGCCGAGCGGGTTGCCCACCGCGAAGACCCAGTCGCCAGGCTGCAGCGTGTTCGAGTCACCAAGCGGCGCGATGGGCACCTCCTCGCTGGTCTGAAATGAGAGCAGTGCGATGTCCATCAGCTCGTCGGAGCCCACGATCTCACCTTCGAACGTCCGTGAGTCAAAGAGGACGATTTCGATCTCGTCGGCCTCGCCGGCGACGTGATGGTTCGTGAGGACATAGACAGTCCGCCCGTCTCGAGCGACGATAACGCCTGAGCCCATGCCCGGCTGCTCGAACTCGCGCTCCTGCGGCTGGCTGCGCGGATTCCCAAAGAAGAAATCGAAGGGCGAGCCCTGGACCCGCCGGGTCACCCGGTTCACCACATTCACCTCGACGACGACGGGTAGCGTCTGGTCGGCAACCGAGCGGAACTGCTGCTGGAACGACCTGGCTATCGCCACGTGATCGGCCGTCTGATCGGAGCCGGTACCCGTGCGCACGATACGGGTGATGTCGAACTCTTCGGCCGGAACCGGTCGTGAGTCGTCCGGGGTTGTGGAGGGCGCGAACTGGAGCCCTGGTGATGGCTCCGGTGAGCTCATTGAGCTCCCGGCAAGCCGTGCGCCGACAAACCCGCCTCCGATCGCGAGGGCCGTGAAGAGTACCAATGCACTCAGGATAGTCAGGATTTTCGCTCTGTCTCTCATGGATCTGCTCCCGCTTTGCTCCTGATAATGATACGGTTATTCCGTGTCGCGGGCATGTCAGTAGCCTTACTTTTTTGTAAGGATTCGGTTGCCATATCTTCCCACCCTTGATACATTCATCCGGTATGACGGTTTCCGCCTGCACGACTCGTGATCATCTGGGCCTCCTTCTCGCTCTACGAGGGCTCGCTGTATGCGAAGGATCGGGGATGCAGGACTGACGTCCTGTGAGCAGGCGAAAGGGCCCGCTGCCGAATCCTTCGGCAGCGGGCCTTTTTTTCGTCGCGGTAGTCGGTCGTCGACCGGCGCAGAACCTGTGCCCTGAGAGGCGCGGGCGAAGATGAGGGAGGAATCATGCCAAAATACACACCATTCAAGACCGTAGACCTGACCGACCGCAGATGGCCGGGCAGGGCGATAGAGAAGGCGCCCATGTGGTGCAGCGTCGACCTTCGCGACGGTAACCAAGCGCTTGCGATTCCGATGAGCGTGGCCGAGAAGTGCGAGATGTTCGATCTGCTCGTGGAGATCGGGTTCAAGGAGATCGAAGTGGGGTTCCCGTCCGCTTCGCAGATCGACTTCGATTTCGTGCGCAAGCTGGTCGACGAGGATCGCATCCCCGACGATGTGTACATTCAGGTGCTGACCCAGTCGCGCGAACACCTGATCCGGAGAACGTTCGAGAGCGTTCGCGGCGCGAAGAACGTCATCATGCACTTCTATAACTCGACGTCCGTTCTCCAGCGCGAGATCACCTTCGGGCTTGGTCGCGAAGAGATCAAGGAGATCGCGGTCGACGGAGCAAAGCTGATCAAGGAGCTCGCGCCCACGCTCACCGGGACGAACGTCCGGCTCGAGTACTCGCCGGAGAGCTTTTCCGACACCGAGACCGAGTACGCGCTCGAGGTCTGCGAGGCGGTCATGGATGTCTGGGACCCCAGCCCGGAGAACAAGATTATTCTCAATCTGCCGGACACCGTCGAGTTCATCCCGGCGAACAAGCACGCCGACCAGATCGAGTGGTTCTGTCGGAACATGAGGCGCCGTGAGCTCGCGATCATCAGTCTCCATACGCACAACGACCGGGGCACCGGCGTGGCAGCCTGCGAGCTCGGGCTCATGGCAGGCGCGGACCGTGTCGAAGGGACGCTCTTTGGCAACGGCGAGCGTACGGGAAACCTTGACATCGTGACAGTTGCGCTCAACCGGCTTGCCGACGGCATCGATCCCGGGCTCGATTTCAGCGACCTGCCGCGCGTGCGACGCGTGTTCGAGCGCACGACCCGGATGAGCGTTCCGCCGCGCCATCCCTATGCCGGTGAGCTCGTGTTCACTGCCTTCTCAGGATCGCACCAGGATGCGATCAAGAAGGGTATGGACCGACGAGGAGGCGAAGCCGTCGATGACGCTCCGTGGAAGGTCCCCTACCTCCATATCGATCCGCGTGACATTGGACGTACGTACGAGTCGATCGTCAGGATCAACAGCCAGAGCGGCAAGGGCGGGGTGGCATACGTCATGTCGCGCGAGTTCGGGTTCGAGATGCCCAAGGCAATGCACGTCGAGATCGGTGCGATGGTCAACCGCATCGCGGACGAGCTCGGGCGTGAGCTCACGACGACCGAGATCTACGAGGCGTTCAACCGCGAGTACCTTCAGACTCGCGACCCGCTCGACGTGCCGGAGGTGGAGTTCGAGTACGTCAACCATGATCCGCGAACGCTGCGGTGCAGGGCAACGGTCGTGTCCGAAGGCCGGCAGATCGAGGTAACGGGCGAGGGCAACGGACCGATCAGCGCATTTGTCCACGCGCTCGCCGAAGGCGGTGTGGCCGAGATTGCCCTGACCGACTTCCATGAGCATGCGATTGGTACCGGCGCCGAGACCGAAGCGGTGGCGTACATCCAGATCGAGCTGCCCGACGGAACGCGCGAATGGGGGGCCGGGGTGGACACCAATATTGATCTTGCCGGTACGAAGGCCCTCGTGAGCGCGTACAACCGGAGCCACGTTGGAGCGACTGCAGGCGCTTGACCCCCTCCTTACGACCCGTTTCAATGGGGGGAGGGGGTTTGCATGGACCGTATACGAGTTACCGAGACGACGTGGCGAGGCATGGATGCCTGGGCGCTCACCGGGCCGGATCTGCGCCTTACGGTAATGCGCACGGGTGGGCATCTTGCTTCGATCACCGCCGCGGGTGACGACCTGGATCCGTTGTGGCAGCCCCCCTGGCCTGCCGCCTCGCCGGAGAGCGCCGCCTCACGAGCGGACGTCTACGGCGACGGTCCCGAGGCGTCGCTCCTCGCCGCGATCGTGGGGCACAATCTCTGTATCGACAGGTTCGGCCCGCCGTGGCCGGGCGAGCGAAAGCCCGTGCACGGCGAGGCCGGCGTCGTCGAGTGGGACCGGAGCGCCGAGTCGACGGCCCATCGCGTCGTGCTCGCCGCCGATCTGCCCCGGGCGCGGCTTCGAGTGTCGCGTGCCTTCGAGTTTGACCATGAGTCGATCGTTCTCACTACGACCGTTGCGCATGATGAGGCTTCGCCTCGAGAGATCGAGTGGGCAGAGCACGTTACGATCGGCGATCCGTTCCTCGACGGCGCGCGGTTCACGGCCGAGGTTGACGGCGCATGGATCTGGGACGGGGAGCCGCGTGATGCGTGGCGGTTCGCCGAGCCCGGACCCCATGGGAAGGTCGATGCTGCCGCGGCGCTCGAGATGCCGACTGCCGATACGCCGGAGGCCGTGGGCGATATCGTCACGACGCGACTCACCTCCGGAGGGTTCCGCGCCGAGCGACCCGATCTGGGACGAGTGCTCGAGTACCTCTGGGATGCCGACGAGTTTCCCTGGCTCTGTCTGTGGACCCAGCACAAGTCTCGCACCGGCAGGCCGTGGAACGGTGTCACACGGGCACGCGGCATGGAGTTCTCCACGAAACCGTTTCCGGAGGGCAAACCGCCGGCCTCTCGGGAAACGAGCTATCAGGGGCGTCCCACGACGTGCCGGGTGCCTCCGGGTCCGGGCCTGACTCGTACCGTTCGCATCCGGTGGAGCTCTTCTGAGAGGTCCGTATGAGGATCACCGAGGTCACCGCATACCCCGTCTGGGTCGGGCGCCGTAACCAGTGCCTGGTCAAAGTAGCGACGGACGAGGGGATCGTCGGTTGGGGCGAAGCCGGTCTTTCAGGACGGGAGCTCGCCGTCGAGGGGATGGTACGACACTTTCGCGAGTTCCTTGTTGGCAAAGACCCGCTTCGTCGTGGCGCGCTCTGGCAGGAGATGTACCGGAGTCAGTACTTCGAAGGCGGACGTGTGATTACCGCGGCGATCTCCGCGATCGACATCGCCCTCTACGATATAGCCGGGAAGGCGGCGGGGCTCCCCGTGTACGAGTTACTCGGTGGGGCCCAGAGGGAGCGAGTGCCGTGTTTCACGTCGGTGGGGGGTGCGACCGCGGAGGCGGTTGCCGTGAGGATCACCGAGCTCACCGCTCTCGGGTGGAGTGCCTTCCGCATACCCGTTATCAACTCGACCTCCCCCGAGGACGAAGGGCTCTTCGAGCCGCGCGAGTCGATTACGCTCACCGCGTCGCTCGCGCTCGCGGTACGGGAGGCGGTGGGGCTCGCGCCCACGCTGGGTATCGACTATCACCACCGCTTGTCCGTTGCCGAGACGGCGAGCTTCTGTGCGAGGATAGGACCGGCGACGATCGATTTTCTGGAGGAGCCCATTCGCGACGAGACTCCTGACGCGTATGCGGCCCTGCGCGCCATGACCTCCGTGCCGTTTGCCATCGGCGAGGAGATGTCGAGCAAGTGGCAGATCGCCCCTTATCTCGAGCGGGGGCTCACCAACTTCTGTCGGCTCGACATCTGCAACATTGGGGGGTTCACCGAGGCGATGAAGGTCGCCGGCTGGGCCGAGACGCACTACATCGACCTTATGCCGCACAATCCGCTCGGACCCGTCTGCACCGCCGCGAGCATCCACCTCGCCGCCGCCACTCCCAACTTCGCCTGGCTCGAGGTGGCGCTGTCCGGGTCGAACACCCTTGGACACGCCGACGACGACCTCTTCCCGGTGCGTCCGCGCCTCGACGGGGCCACCTTTCCACTCCCCACCGCCTCCGGCCTTGGCGTCGAGGTCAACGAGGAGCTCGTCATGGAGCAGGCCTTCCGTTTCTGGGAAGCACCGCGCTACCATCGAAGGGATGGATCACTGACGAACTGGTGACCTGACAGCGAACTCGAGAAGCGGCGGAGCGAGTCCTGGCGCAAAAAAAGACCGGGGCAAGAGCCCCGGTCCCTGCCGCGACGCGGCCTGTCTTTTCGTGATGATCAGTCGCGGTATGCGTTCTCGAAGCGGAACGCGCCGCGGCCCGTGGTCCACACGCCGTGTACGTCCGACTGGGTTGCCATGACGACCGTCATGTAGGTCAGCGGTATCATGTTGTACTCGGCCATCAGCATGTCTTCCATCTGCCGCATGATCGCGAACCGTTCCTGCGGATCGACGGTGGCGACGGCCCGCTCGTAGAGCGCGTCGTACTCATCGTCCGTCCAGCCCCAGAGCGCGTGCAGGGGATTCCCGGTCGTGTACGCACCAAGCAGTCCGATCGGGTCGTTCATGCCGCCCAGACCGCCACGCGTGATCTCGAACCGGCCCTCGCCACGCGCTTCCGCGAAGGTGGGTGTGTCCATGATGCGCAGCCGCGTCCGGATGCCGATTTGCTCCCACATGTCCTGCACCGCGAGTGCGATCGACTGGTCGCGGTCCACGTTGTTCGTGAGAATCTCGAACTCCGGCAGGCCCTGGCCGTTCGGGTACCCGGCCTCAGCGAGGAGCTCTCGAGCCCGCTCGACATCACCCTCGACGGGGAAGTAGGGGTCCCGGTTCTCGACCCAGCCGGTCTCGTTGTCCCAGTCGCGGATCATCTCAGGGATGTAGCCGTCGGCGGGAATCTCACCGTTGCGCAGGACATTTTCAACGAGAGCGATACGGTCAATCGCAAGCGTCATCGCCTCGCGGACTTTCGGGTCCCAGAGGTGCTCCTTCACGTTGTCGCTCGCCTTGTCCGGGAACTGGTTGACCGTGTACCAGTACGCGCGCACGACGGGGTTCGAGACCGCGACGCCCGACTCGAGCAGGTCTTCCATGACCGCCGTGGGCATGGTCCAGATGACGTCGAGCTCGCCGGTCTGGAAAGCGGCGTACGACGTCGTGGCGCTGGGCACGATGCGGTAGACGAGCTCGTCGATCATGACGTTGTCACGATCCCAGTACTCAGGATTCTTCTGCATCACGAAACGGTCCTGGATGCGGGCGTCGGTCATGATGAAGGGACCGTTGCTGATCCAGTTGTCAGGATCGAGGATCCACTCACCGGTCAGGTCGCCGTCGACGAGATCCTCACGGACGGGGAGAAAGCTCTGATGGAGGATGATCTGCGGGAAGTACGGAACCTGTTCGGTGGTCGTCACCTGGAAGGTGCGCTCGTCGAGCGCCTTGAATCCCACCTCGTCGAACGATACCTCCTCGCGCAGGTACGCGATCGCATTCTCGATCGTGCTGTAGTTGCCCGTCGCGCAGCTGTCGAGTCC
>SKZO01000134.1 GCA_007127335.1 Spirochaetales bacterium
CTGTCGAGCGTGAGCGCCGTGTGAGCGAGCCTTCCGGGGTTCCTCCCGGCCCTTTACTCGCACGCTCGGTTGCAGTAGACTATATATAGCAAACCATATACAAGGATACCCGAATGAGTGAAAAGCTGACAACGGCTGAGTTCAAGCAGAAAGTGTTCAACTGGGACGAGAACACGGAGTGGAAGTACGAGGGCGATCTGCCCGCGATCGTCGACTTCTATGCCGACTGGTGCGGGCCGTGCAAGATGGTGGCACCCATCCTCGAAGAGCTCAGCGAGGAATACAAAGACAAGATTCATGTCTACAAGGTAGATACCGACAAGGAGCAGGAACTCGCTGCCGCCTTTGGCATCCAGAGCATTCCGTCGCTCCTTTTCATACCCATGGACGACAAGCCCCAGATGGCAGCCGGGGCTCTCCCCAAGGAGCAGCTTCAGCAGGTGATCAAGGATGTACTGAAGGTCGACGCGGCATAGTCGACCGAAGCCGAACGAAGGCGCCGCCTGTTGATCGCCGGGGCACGTTCTCGTATAGTTACGGTGGATGGACGACCCTGACCCACGAGCATCCAGCTTCCCCAATCCCGGATTGACGCGAGCCGTCGAAAGATGACCACGTCCTTCATCCTTCTCGCGGTGCTGCTCGTGCTGTCCGGATTTTTCTCCGGCACTGAGACGGCCTTCACCTCGCTCTCGCCCGCGCAGGCGCACGATCTCAAGCGTCGGCATCCCAACCGCGGGCGCATCATCTCCGGTCTGTTCGCCCGTCCCGACCGGCTTCTGACTACGGTTCTGATTGGCAACAATCTGGTCAATGTCGCCGCAACGGCAGTCGCCACGGTGCTGACGATCTCGCTCTTCGGAGCCGGATACGAGTGGGCAGTCACCGCGGTACTCACGGTCGTGCTCCTGATATTCGGCGAAGTGACGCCCAAGCAGCTTGCGATCGCCCACAACGAGGGATGGGTACTGCATACCTGCCGTCTGGTCTCAGTGCTCGAAGTCGTCTTCGCTCCGGTCATATGGTTCGTCTCTACGGTGAGCAACGGCATCGCGCGAGTGGCTGGTGGCCGCAGACGCGCGGAACTGACGGCGCGCGGGCTCCTGAGCATGGTGGACCACGCCGAGACGGTCGGTGTCGTGGAAGCCGACCAGGGCAAGATGCTGCGAAGCGTCCTGCGGTTCAGCGACGTGCCGGTGAGCGCGGTCATGACGCACCGTACCCGTGTCTTCAGCGTCGATCGAAGCCGGAAGATTGGCGATGTGATCGACGCGTTGATCGAGAGCGGCTACTCGCGTATACCGGTGTACGAGGATGACCCCGAACGAATCGTCGGGATCGTGCTCCTCCGGGATGCGGCGAGGAAGCACGCGCATGGCGGACGGGACACGCCGCTTCGCGAGATCATGGTGGAGCCTATCTACGTCTCGGAGAACCGCCGCATCGATCAGATGCTCGCGCAGTTCCGCCGCGAGAAGCTCAATATCGCCGTCGTGCTCGACGAGTACGGCGGACTCGCCGGTGTCGTAACGACGGAAGATATTGTTGAGGAGATCCTCGGCGAGATCTACGACGAGAACGAGCAGAGGGAACGAGAGAAGATCACACCTGAGGGACAGGCCACGTTTCTCATCGTCGCGGACATTCCCATCTATGTACTGAACGACGCACTCGACATCCGGCTTCCTTCCAGCCGCAACGCGCAGAGCCTGGGGGGATATCTCGCGGACCTCGCGGGACACATTCCGGCGGCGGGCGAGGTCTTCGAGACGGCCGCCGGCAGGTTCGAGGTCGTGAGCACCTCCCGCCGGCGCATCGTCACGGCACGATTCCACAGAAGGCCGTCGGCACACGAGGAGTCTGCGTAGTATCCGCCTTCTCGTACCAGGTTGTTCGGTACCTGCCCTTGTCTTTTCGGGACGATTCGCATAGGTTTTTCCTCAGTTTTCCCGCGAGGGGCTGTAACGCTACGGGCCTTTTGTGGTTTGATTACTGTACAGGGACCGGGCAGCTGTCGTTGACATGACTGCCTGACTGCATCGCGTCGGTCTGAGCCTGGCGCAGGATGCATGGGTGCCCGGGGGCGCACCGGTTCTGTGTCAACGTTCCGGCAGGAAGGAGTGATGCTGCGTTGCAGAGAATCTCTCCTGACCTCCCGGAGCCGCAGGCACAGGCACGGGTAATCCCGTAAGCCCGTCCGATTCCCTCTTGTCCCGAGAGGAGAACGGCTAAGCTAGACTGACACGGTCAGTACTGATCTTGTCAGTTCACAGTCTTTTTTTCTCATTGGCCCCCCAGGTTTTATTACCTCCTTTCCTGGGGGGTTTTTTTTGCCCCTTTGACCGCCCGCAGGGGCTTCTTTATTATGTTGGCTCATGAGCAAATACCCCTTCTCCGAAATAGAGAAGCGCTGGCAGAGGTTCTGGGACGAGAACAACACCTTCCGGGTGACCGAAGACCCCTCGGTCCCACCCGAAAAGCGCCGGTACGTCCTTGACATGTTTCCCTATCCTTCGGCCGCCGGGCTTCACGTGGGCCACCCGGAGGGGTACACGGCAACGGACATCTACTGCCGTTTCCTTCGCATGCGCGGGTATGCGGTGCTCCACCCCATGGGGTTCGACAGTTTCGGGCTGCCGGCGGAGACCTACGCGATCCAGACCGGCACCCACCCACGCACCACGACAGAGGCGAACATCACGCGCTTCCGCGAGCAGATCAAGAGCCTCGGCTTCTCATACGACTGGGAGCGCGAGGTCTCCACGCATGACCCTGACTACTACCGCTGGACGCAGTGGATCTTCCTGCGACTGTGGGAGAAGGGGCTCGCCTACGTGGACGAAGTGCCGGTCTGGTATTGCGAGGCGCTCGGCACCGTTCTGGCGAACGAAGAGGTGATCTCCACACCGGACGGGCCACGCAGCGAACGGGGGAATCACCCGGTCGAACGCCGCCCGGTCCGGCAGTGGATGCTGCGCATAACCGCCTATGCAGATCGGCTGCTCGAGGGCCTCGAACGCCTTGACTGGCCGGAATCGATCAAGACGATGCAGCGAAACTGGATTGGACGCAGCGAGGGTGCGCAGGTACGGTTTCCGCTCGCCGACGGATCGGGCGAAATCGAAGTCTTTACAACGCGACCGGATACACTGTTCGGCGCGACGTACATGGTGCTCGCGCCCGAGCATCCCCTGGTGGATCGGCTCACGACCAACGAGAACCGGGCAGCCGTCGAGGAGTACCGCACGAAGGCGAAGCTGAAGAGCGACATGGAACGCACCGAGCTCTCGCGCGAGAAGACCGGTGTGTTCACCGGCGGCTACGCGGTGAACCCCGTCAACGACGAGCAGATTCCGGTCTGGATCTCCGACTACGTGCTGGTCTCCTACGGCACGGGCGCGATCATGGCCGTGCCGGGGCATGACGAGCGTGATTTCGAGTTCGCTCAGGCCTTCGGGTTGCCGATCGTCCGGGTCGTTGCGCCAGTAGATACCCCGGATCCCACGGCCGCTCTGACCGAGGCGATGCCGGAGCCCGGGATCGCCGTTAACTCCGGACCGTTCGACGGGCTGCAGACAGACGAGTTCAAGCAGCGGATCATCGCCTGGATGGAGGAGCGCGGCAAGGGTACCCGCGCGGTAAACTACAAGCTGCGCGACTGGATCTTCTCACGCCAACGCTACTGGGGCGAGCCGGTGCCAATGATCGACTGCGGCGGCGAGTTCGTTCCCGTTCCGGACGCCGACCTCCCGGTCAGACTCCCGGAAGTTGAGAACTACAAGCCAAGCGGAACCGGCGAGAGCCCGCTTGCGCAGGTCGACGAATGGCTCTACACCGAGTGCCCCGACGGATCCGGCCGGAAGGCGAAGCGTGAGACCAATACGATGCCGCAATGGGCCGGCAGCTGCTGGTACTACCTGCGCTTCCTTGATCCCGGGAACGACCGCGAGCCGGCCGCGCGGGAGAAGATCGACTACTGGATGCCGGTTGACCTCTACGTAGGCGGCACCGAGCACGCGGTCCTCCATCTGCTCTACGCGAGATTCTGGCACAAGGTGCTCTACGACATTGGCGTGGTCAACACCGACGAGCCGTTCACCCGCCTCGTCAACCAGGGCATGATCCTGGGCGAGGGCGGAGTGAAGATGTCCAAGAGCCTTGGCAATGTCATCAACCCGGACGATATTGTCGCGGAGTTCGGCGCCGATTCGATGCGCATGTACGAGATGTTCATGGGCCCGCTGGAGATCGCGAAGCCGTGGTCGACGAACGGACTCGCCGGCGTGCACCGGTTCCTCGACCGGGTCTACCGGCTGAGCGAACGCACCGTCGTGGACGATGCTCCCCCCGGCGAGCTCGTGCGACTGCTGCACAAGACCATCAAGAAGGTCACCGAGGATACCGATTCGCTCGCCTTCAACACGGCGATCGCACAGATGATGATCTTCGTGAACGAGCTGTTCAAGGTCGAAACGCACCACCGCGCGCTGTGGGAACCGTTCGTGCTCCTGCTCTCACCCTACGCGCCGCACCTGGGGGAGGAGCTGTGGACGAAGCTCGGCCATGAGCCGTCGGTTTCGAGCGTGGACTGGCCGGTCTACGATCCCGCGCTCACCATCGACGAGGAGGTGACGATCGTGCTCCAGGTCAACGGCAAGGTCCGGAGCCGTATCCGGGCTACCGCCGGGTCGAGCCCGGAGGATCTCGAGCGGCTTGCGCGGGAAGACGCGCGGATTCGCGAGTGGACAGACCAGAAGGAAGTAGTCAAGGTGATCTCGGTCCCTGACAAGCTGGTCAATATCGTCGTGCGGTAGCGTCTCCAGACGCGGTTCACCGGGAAGTCTCGGCGAGCCAGGCCCTGCCCCGATCGTCGACGTCTACCACGAGCCGACGATCGGTGGATCCGTACAGCACGGTGACTCCGACCGGCAGGGGCGACATGCTCGCCTCACCCCTCACGGGCCTCGCGAAGGGAGAGGCGCGGTACCAGGTCCCGGGCGGCACCCACAGCGATACATCCCGTGTCGCGACGGGCCTCACATAGGTGACCCGCATCGCGCCGTCTGCGACCGCCCTCACCACCCGATCGATGTCGAGATCCCATGGGTCTTCCGGCAACCTTTCGCCGATCTCCGCAGAGAGTCGGTCCACCGAGAATCGCCGTATGTCCACGCCGGCCTCGAGCAGGCGCCACGTCACCTCCGCTGCCGGTCCGGCGTGAAAGCTCAGTTGGAGGGTCTGCTGCGGGCCCGCTGATCCGGAATCCTGTGCGTCGAAGGGCCAGACGCCTCCCGCCGTGGCGAGCCGCTCGCCCGCCACGAGTGCCGGTCCGCCTCCATCAGTCCAGACCGCCTCGGCCCGGACCGCTACGGGAGGCAGCCGTGGCACCGTGACATGAATCTGTCCGCCCGCGGGAACCACGGCTGAATGCGTGTGAGCCTCAGCGGCTGAACGCCAGGAGACGACAAAGCGGGCCTGCCCCCAGACCGTCTCCCACACGGGTGGCATCGCAGGCGCGATGACCTCCACGGTCACGGTCGTGGGCAGGAGGTCACACGAAAACAGCGACGCGACGAGCGACAGCAGGACCGCGGATGATGCAGCCCGACGGAAACGCACCATACTTCTCTTACGCGCCAAACCCGACTGTTGCTTCGTTACAGACGCCAGGACCTGACCGGGTCGAGCCGGCGAAGCTGCTCGTGGTAGGTCGTCCGGACCCGGGCGAGCCACTCTACGAAGGCATCGCTGCGGTAATCCGGGTAGGTCCACTCGAGCGGCCGGTACCGGCCACGGCGATAGATCAGGGTGATCTCAGCGTACAGGCCGTCACGCAGCGGGATTCTGTGCGCGCTGGCCTTGGTGGTCGCAAGAATCACGCGCGACAGCGAGAGAAGGCCGGGATCCAGGTTGACTGTCCGCCCTGGTTGGGCGTCGGCATGCCTCCCCGGAAAACCGGCCATCTCGTTCTCAATGGAGTTGGTCGCGTGTTTGTACGAGACGAGCGTTGAGGGGTCGACCAGTTGCTCTACGCTGAAGATGGTCCTCATGAGGCCGGGGCCCATCTCGGCCTCGTAGTAGCTGGAGAAGGTGAACTGCTGCGCCGCAAGCACCTCGTCTACAGGGCCGAAGTGCGTCTCGACGAGGGCACGCGCATCGGCGAAGGTTCGCTGCTCCCCGTACAGGCAGGCAATGAAGAGCTTGTGCGGCTGGTAGGAGCTCGGGGTTCCCATGGCGATGATTGCGACGCACCGCAGTTTACTGGATAATGTCTGACTATGGAAGGCGAGCAGCCGTTTCCCGCGCTCGTTGCAAAGGCAATCGAGGATCGGCGTCGGAGCATACATGAAGAGGATCTCCCCCGGCTCAAGGAGCTCTTCCGGGTATACCACGCGTCGCTCCAGGGGCTTCACCAGCTGTTGATCAGGAAAGGCCTGGTTCAGCAGGATCCGTACAAGAGCGAGCAGAAGATCTCGGACATCACGGTGCCTCCGGATGATCCGTACCTCGAATCCGAGCGGGAGCTCACGATCGGGGTGCGGCTCGACGCCTACGACAATATACTCGAGTTCCTCAACAACTACTTCGAGTTCCGGCTCGATGCCCTTGGCTTTCGAGAGCTCAGAAAGCTGTCCGATCTCGCCCGCTACATCAACTGGAGCCAACTGACCTCCCACTCGCAACAACCGACGACACGGGGTGTTGCGGACCTGATCGGCCGCGCTCGCGGCGGCCAGGACAGCTTCGCGAGCGGGATCATCTCGGATGCACTCGGGCAGCTCGCGCGAACGCTCGAAGCGATCCAGTCGCAGATCAAGGCAATCACCGCGTTCAAGCGCGAGGAGTACAAGCAGGTTCTGCGCGAGCAGGTCCTTCCCTCCATCCCCAACGCCGCGGGCCTGAACCCTGAAGACGGCGAGGCGCTCGAGGAGGTGCGATCGCGGTACCGCAGTATGAACCTTCCTGACCCGTTCATCCCGGACCTCGCGGCCGAAACGCTCGCCGAGATGTACGGCGAGCAGGCCGACGCGCGCCGGAAGGAGGTCCTCGATCGGCTGCGCGCGGCGAAGCCCGGCAACCGGAAGAAGCGCGCGGGTGAGTCGCTGCACGACCTGCTTATCTCCTCGATCCGGAGCCTGTCCGCGGCAAGCCGCCCGCTCGATACGATCTCGACGAACCTGCAGACGAACGCAGACGCGGCGGAATCGCGCGCTCACGGGCTCGGGCAGCGACTGCGGGAATGGATTGACCGGTTGACCAACCGCCGGCCGGCCAGGACCACCTACCAGGTCGAGTATACCGACGAGTCAACCGGCACCCGACACAGCGAATCGGTCGTGTTCGACGACTTCATCGAACGGACGACCAGAAAGGCCCGCCTCTACGGCGCCTTCCTCGCGCGGGCCGGCGGGCCCTGGGAGAAGCTCCGGGCGGCCAGCGACGAGCAGTTGTACCGCTTCATTGAGAAGGAACTCGGTGAATGCCACCTCATTCATCGGCGCGCCGGCGCGATCGACGAGCACCTCAAGAGCACGGCGGCCCCGGCCGAACGAAAGCGCATGAAAGGGGTGAAGATAGAGCTGTCGGCCCTGCGCAACGCGATCGTCAAGGCGAACCAGCTGAAGCATGAGTACATCGCGAAGAAAGGCGAGATCGAGCAGATGAAGAAGCTCGGCGTGGACCCGTAGCCGGCCCTGCGCGCTTATACGCCGCGGTAGATGCCCAGTACCCGCAGATCGTTCACGACCTCCGGGAGACGCTCGAGCGCCTCGCGAAACGGCTCTTCCGTGTCCGGCAGCTCGAGGTCTACGTAGAACATGTACTCCCACGGCTTGCCGGGGATCGGGCGGGACTCGAGCTTCTTCAGATTCAGCGAAGCAGCCGCCATGATCTGCATCGCCGCAAAGAGCGCTCCCGGCTTGTCAGGGGTAGCAAAAACGAGACTCGCGAGATTCGCGTCCTCGACCGACGCCGCCTCGTCGCGCGTGAGCACGACGAAGCGCGTGTAGTTGCGGGGATTCGTCTCGATTCCCTCCTTGAGAATCTGCATACCGTACACCTCTGCCGCGCGGGCATTGGCGATGGCCGCGTACTCGAGTCGACCCTCTTCGGCTATGTGCGCGACGGAACCGGCCGTATCGTAGAAGGGAACGACGGTCCACCCGCGCGTGCGCAGAAAGTCGTCGCACTGTGCGAGCGCCTGCGGATGCGAGAAGACCCTGGTGATCGATTCGAGCGAGCTCCCGGGCAGTCCGATCAGACTGTGCTCGATCCGCAGCTTGATCTCCCCTGTGATCGTGAGGTCTGGATACTGCAGCAGCAGATCGTAGTTCTCGTGGACGCTCCCGGCGAGACTGTTCTCAACAGGCACGATGCCGTACCGAGCCGTTCCCTGCAGGACGGCATCGAAGACGTCACGGAAATGACGGCGTGGTTCGGCGGTAAACTCAAGATCGTGGAAGAAGCGCAACAGCGCCATCTCGCTGTACGCGCCGCGCGCTCCCTGGTAGGCAATCGGTACCGCTCCCGCCTGCCTGCCGCCCGCCGGCGCTGCATCAGCCGGCGCTGCATCAGCCGGCGTGACGGTCGAAACCATCGCCTCGCGCGACTGCCTGGGGATACGCGTGAGCTCCCTGCCTACCACGGGAGAGAGTGCCTCGATGTCCCGCATGAGTTTCTCGAACTGCTCGGGAAAGAGCGTTTGAGGCCCGTCGGAAAGCGCTTCGTCCGGGGTCGGGTGAACCTCCACGATCAGTCCGTCGGCGCCGGCGGCAACCGCGCCAAGCCCGACCGGTGGGACCTTCTCGCGCAGGCCGGTGGCATGGCTCGGGTCCACGAGAATGGGCAGATGGGTGAGTTTTCGAGCCACGGGGATAGAGGAGATGTCGAGCGAGTTGCGCGTATACGTCTCGAAGGTGCGGATTCCCCGTTCACAGAGTATGACGTCCTCCGTTCCATGGGCGAGCAGGTACTCGGCTGCCATCAGCCATTCCTCGATCGTCGCGCACAGTCCCCGCTTGAGCATGACCGGCCGTCCGGTGGCGCCGACCGCCTTCAGGAGCTCGAAGTTCTGCATGTTCCGGGCGCCTATCTGCATCAGATCGACATACTCGCAGAACATGTCGACGTAGGCGGGCGCCACGATCTCAGAGACGACCGGCATACCGTACCGTTCGCCGGCGCTCTTGAGAAAACGCAGCCCGGCCTCACCGTGCCCCTGAAACGAATAAGGGCTCGTCCGCGGCTTGAAGGCACCGCCCCGAAGCGCGACGCCGCCGCTCTCGCGCACGATGCGCGCGGCTTCGAGAATCAGCTCCTCGCTCTCCACGGCGCACGGCCCGGCGATGACCGCGATTCGCGGACCACCAATCCTGATCGGTCCGACGGTCACGACGGAGTCACTCTGCTTGAGCTCGCGGCTTGCGAGCTTGAACGGCTTGGAGATGGGGATCACCCGCTGGACTCCGGGCCGCAGCTCGACCTCGCGCAGGTCGATCGCGACCGACCCGACCGCGCCGAAGATCGTCTCTTCCTCGCCCACGATCTCGCGCACTTTGAAACCGCGGCCGGTGAGGAAGTCGCGCAGGCGCTCCTTGTCATCGTCACGGATCGACCGTTCGAGTACGATTACCATGGCGGCTATTCTACGCGATAGCGGGGGGGAAGTGCGAGAGGATGTACTGCTCGAAGTCCTCGAGCAGCCGCTCGCGATACGCGAGGATCTGTCTCACGTACCGTTGGGTCGACAGCGGCGTCTGGCCCCGGACAACACGAGTGAGGCCGGCATTGTAGATGGCGAGCGCCTCGCCGTCGTCCCTGCCGTAATCGAGGCAGAATCTGAGGTACTGCAACCCGTGAAAGGTGTTGACCTCTGTGTTGAAGAAGTCCGACTCACTGAGGTGACGGAAGGTCAGCGAGTTGAGCTGGAAAAGACCACGGTCGATCGAACCAGCGTTCCGGTTGACCGCGTTGGGATGGAAACGACTCTCACCCCAGACGAGACTGAAGGCAAGAGAGAACGGGATATTGAACCGGTCCGCGTAGTAGAGGATGGGTAGCGCGATGGCCTCCGACCCCGCCAGGTCGACGAAGAAGTCGACGACGCGATCGCGTGTCACCGACTCGCGGTAGAGGGCGAGGTCCGGATCGGGTCCCTCGAGGAAGTTCTCTATATTGGGATAGACGCGCCGTCCCTCGTTGTCGGCCTCCACAACGATGACTGTTCGGGTCTGCTCAGCGAGGCGGTTCGCCCGCAGGAGTACCGGATCTTCGGCCGGGATATACGGATCGCCGGTGCTGCAGGCGAGCAGCACGACCCCGGCGATCAGGATCAGCAGTTTCGTCGTAGGTGTCATCTTCCGCCGCGAAAATACCTACCAACCACGGGACGATCAATAGCCCGTACAGGTTACGATCGCCTGCCCCGAAAGGCTCGGCACGATGGTCAGGCGGCCCTCTGAACCATCCTGACGGCCGGCGAGCTCGGTGACGAGCGCGGTCACCCCCTCGCACCCGTAGAACCCGTAGTCGTCAAAGACGACTACGCCGCCACGGACCATCCGCGGCCAGACCCACTCGAACGTCTCTCTGGCGCTCTGGTACACGTCGACGTCGATGTGGCAGAGGGCGAACGTCCGGGCCTCGATCTCGTGCGCGCGGTCGTCCGGGAAGACCCCGGGAAGCAGCTGCACCTGCGGGACCCCGGCGCGTTCGAGCAGACCGCGCACGAGCTCCACCGAGGTATTGGCGTGTTCACCGCCCTTGTAGTAGGTATCTCGGGCCGACGCCTTGACGATGCCGGCAAAGGTATCGGCGAGGAAAATGTCACGACCGGAAGACGGGTCAAGGGCGCGTGCGATGACCACGCCGGACCCGCCACGCCAGCTTCCTACCTCGAGGACGTCACCGTCGGGCAGCTGCCGCGCGATGAACCAGAGCGTCCAGAGCCGGTAGATATCGACCATCGTCGCGTCGCGGACGAGGGCGTAGACCTCCTGGAACTGCTGGTCGACATCCCAGGGACGGTAGTTCGCGACCGGCTCCACGATCCCGTACCCTGAAGGATAGGTGCGTCGAGTCTGTGGTCTGGTATTCGTGCGCGCCTGATCGGACATCGTACCCCTTCTTTCTTGCTCTCGAGTGCCGCCATAGTACGGCACAGGCCGAACATGAGCAACCGGAACGGCAGGACATGGTCTCCCGACGGCCGGCAGAGGCATCCGGAGACGGCATTCCTCATCTCGCGGTTCCTCCGGGAGCAGCGACGGGGCTGACGGGGAGCGTCCGGGCCGAGAAGTCGTGGAACTCCGCCCGGCCGAGCGATCGAAGCGCGATCTCGACGCCGGCGTCAATGCCAAACCAGGCGCGGTAGCGGACCCGGTCGACTCCGTCCAGCGCGACTGTGACGTACTGGGATCGCGGCTCGTAGAGGATGTCCAGATCGAGGAACTCGTCGATCGCGTGCGGTACCGCGGCGTCGAGGACCCGTCCCATCATGACGTCGTCGTCCGACCGGTAGAGCTGGAGGAAGGTAGCGTCGGTCTTGCGGACACCCGGGTCCCGGGTCAACCAGACGAGCAGGCTCGATCCCATGCCGTAGCCACGTCGACGCTGGACATCGTCCACGAAGAGATGGAGCCCCACACCGGCCCAGCCGGGATCGAGCGCTCGAACCCGCACCGAGTAGAGCACCGGATCGTCGGACTGGAGGAGCGGCATCGCAAGCTTCGCAAAGTAGGCGTCGGGGTCGGTCTGAACGGCCGCGCCCGGCCGAACCGTCCAGGTCCCGGTATCCGGCGTCCCGTCGGCAAATCCGGTGCTGATCCGACGAGTCAGACGATCCCGCATCATCGCGACGAAACCGTGATCGAGGATCTCGTCGAGCACCCGGCTCTCGAGCTCCTGCTTCTCCAGACGCAGCGCTTCGTTCTCAGCGAGGAGCTCAGCGAGCTCTGCCTGCAGACGCGCGAGACGTTCGGCCTGCTCTGCGCGCGCGAGCGCGTCGCGGGCCTCCTCCTCGGTCGCAACCGACGGCCGCTCGAGCGCACGCTCGAGCCGGGAGAGATTCGCGGCTGCTCGCTCGAGCGTCTCAACGCGCCGTTCGAGCGACCTGATCTCATCTACCACGAGCTCGGCCGCGGCACGTAGATCCGATCGGCGCACGTAGTCGCCCGGGAACCTCCACTCGGGCGCCGCGGCCGGCCGCGTCGCGACGTCGAGCAGTTCCTGCAGTCGGTCGATCTCTACCTCCATCACCTCGATGTCGTCCCGCAACTCCACGTTGCGCAACTGAAGCCCGTCGAGTTGCTCGCGCAGGGCGGAGCGTTCGGCGCGGAGCTCGTTGTTCTCCATCACGAGCCCCACGACGTCGCCGGCGAGCTCGTCGCGCTCGCGGATCAGCGCACGAACCTGATCGCCGCGAAGCGGAGAGATGGTCTCAATGGAAGGGTCTCCGGGCGCCGGATCGCTCGCGGCGGCGAGCTCGCGCTCGAGTCGGTCACGATCGGCGCGCACCGATTCGAGCTCCTCCCTCAGATCGGCAAGCGTCTGCTCGAACTCGGCCCGTGTCTCCGATTCGATGATCGCCTGCAGGCCTGCGGCCCGCATCTCGTGAATCGCGTCGCTGCCCACGACCGTTATCTGCTCGACGAGCTCCAGGTCCCCGGCCCCGGTCACCGCGAGCGCACCGCCGTAGACCGTGCCGTCGACGAGGACCCCGTCAATGCGGATGGTGGACCCGTCGGGCGAGGAGATCGTGGCGAAGTCAAGGATCGCCTGCGGCGGCAGGATATTCGCCTGCTCCGGCACGATCCGGGTGACCGACCAGACGCCGTCGCGGGCCTGCTCGAGCAGCAGCGAGTAGGAGTCGGCCCCAACGCCCACACCACGAACGTAGAACTCGCTCGGCCCGGCCTGGTGGATGGTCGCCTGAGTGAAGTCGAGCACCGCGGGCACGAACGACTCCTGCGGATACGCAATCGCTGAGGTCGCGAAAAGGAGCGCTGCGACCGAGAGTGTCCAGATCCTGCTCCGGCAGGCGCGTGTGTCATCCATCTTACTCCCCCCTGCTAGTTTCGGTCGTTGCTGCGCGTACCTGAATCGCCGCCTTCCACGACTCCGGCGGGCAGCTTTGATGTTTGCACGGCTTTTGGTATATTGGACCGGATGAAAAAAGCCTCCAAGTCCAAACCCTCGACCGCCTTCCAGGAAAAGGAGCAGGTCGTCTACCCGCTGCAAGGAGTCGGTCAGATCAAGCGGATCTTCCAGCGAGAGTTCAAGGGTGAAGACACGCTCTACTACGAGATCTACCTCGAAGTGAGCGATATGACGGTGTTCGTACCCGTGGACAAGGCGGAGGACCTGGGTATCCGGGCGATCGTGCCAAAGAAGGAGGCCGACTCCGCCCTCTCCCTCATCGCGGAGGATTTCGAGCCGGTGCCGGCGGACTGGAAGATGCGCTACCAGATGAACCTCGATCTTCTGAAGCAGGGGAGCATCCAGGACATCGCGACGGTCGTCCGGGCACTCTACCACCGCAGCAAGGTCAAGGAGCTGCCGATACTCGAGCGAAAGCTCTTCGACAGTGCCCTGAAGCTTCTCGTCGACGAGGTTTCGTTCAGCCTGGACAAGAGCAAGAGTGACGTTGAGGAGCTCGTGTTCACGCGGCTGGAGAGCGATCCCAAGAAACCGGCCAGGAAAACCGCCGAGAAGACGTAGACGATGGGCCTGCCGTGGGCGCGTATCGTCAACGCTCTGCGCGAGCACCTTGGCTCGTCCCCGCTTCCGTCGGTTTCGCAGATCGCGCGTTCGGACCTCACACCGTTTCACATCCTCGTATCTACGATGATCTCGCTGCGAACGAAGGATGAGGTTACGCTTGCGGCAAGCGAGCGCCTGTTCGGCGCGGCACAGTCCCCCGCCGGGATGCTCGCGCTCAGCGAGGACCGTATAGCGGAGCTGATCTACCCGGCCGGCTTCTATCGGACCAAGGCGGGAAACATCCGCAAGGTATGCCGGGTGCTCCTCGAACGTCACGGCGGCCAGGTACCGGCCGACATTGACGAGCTCGTGGCGCTCCCCGGAGTCGGCAGGAAGACCGCGAACCTGGTGCTCGGCCTGGGCTTCGGGATCGAGGCGATCTGCGTGGACACGCACGTCCACCGTATCGCGAACCGCTGCGGCTGGGTCAACTCGCGAAACCCGGACGAGACGGAGCGGATGCTCGCGGAGATTCTGCCCGGACAACACTGGATCGCGATCAACGAGTTACTCGTGGCCTACGGGCAGCGGGTCTGCACGCCGACCTCACCGCGCTGTTCGTCATGCGTAATCGCGTGGCAGTGCGACAGGGTGGGCGTCGAGAGAAGCCGGTAGCAGGGGCAGAGGCCGGATGTGATCAGAGACGATAAAAGTGGATTTATTGTTCTCAGGCGCACAACAAACCATTTTTAACCATTTTACTTGCACAACTGCTACGCCTGTTGTATAGTGGCTCCAGACAAATCCAGAGCAGATTGGCAGGCGGGTCTCCAGGAAGGACAAGGGTCCGGCGGCCGGGCCTCGGTTCATCTGCTCCATTCAGGAGGAAACATGAAGAGTGTGAAGGGCACACAGACGGAGAAGAACCTGCTGGCGGCCTTTGCCGGCGAGAGCCAGGCGCGTAACCGCTACACGTACTTCGCCAGCAAGGCGAAGGCCGAGGGGTACGTGCAGATAGCGGAGATCTTCACGGAGACGGCGAACCAGGAGAAGGAGCACGCGAAGCGGTTCTGGAGCTATCTCGAGGGTGGCGACGTTGAGATAACGGCGATGTATCCGGCCGGTTTCTCGGACGACATGGTGGGGTCAACGGTTGAGAACCTCAAGCACGCGGCTGCCGGCGAGCGGATGGAGTGGACCGAGCTCTACACCGGATTCGCCGAGACTGCGCGTCAGGAAGGCTTCCCCCAGATCGGTGCTCAGTTCGACGCGGTCAGCATCGCGGAGAAGCAGCACGAGAAGCGGTACAATGCGCTGGCGAAGAACATAGAGGACGGGACGGTCTTCAAGCGGGCCGCGGAAACGGTGTGGTCCTGTATCAACTGCGGCTACATCTCCGTGGGTGCAGAGCCCCCCAAGATCTGCCCGGCCTGCAAGCATCCGCAGGGGTACTACGAGCTCGTACGCGAGAACTGGTAACCATACCTGCTTCGAGCTTCTCGAGAACAAGGGACCCGCTACGGCGGGTCCTTTTCTTTCTCAGCCGGTGCGGCTCTTGCGCTCGTGTCGCCGGAAGAAGAAGAAACAGGTCAGTCCGGCAAGGATCATCAGGACCGACAGGATCTGCCCCGTCGTGAAGTTCCATGGCGTCACCAGCAGCGCCGGTGGGTTCGGAATCGAGCTGAGCCTGATCCGAAAACCGAGTGCAGGGTCGGGCTCCCGGAAGTACTCCCCAATGAACCTCGCGACTCCATACCCCATCAGGTAGACGGACGCCAGGAATCCCCGGAACGGCACCCGTTTCCTGAACACGAACCACAGGACGGCCCAGAGGATTACGCCTTCGAGCAGGGCCTGATAGAGCTGGGACGGGTGGCGCGGCAGGTTGACGGTCCGCTGGGTCGCGGCGATCACGATCCCGACCTCGGCAGCGATCTCCTGCACCCAGGGCTCCGACACGGGAAGCCGACGAGCATTGGGAAAGAGCATGCCCCACGGCGCGGTCGTCACCCGCCCGTAGAGTTCCTGGTTGATGAAGTTGCCGAGCCGACCAAAGGCGAAGCCAAGCGGGACGCCGCTGACGAGCATATCACCCCACGCAAGCGTGTCGATCTTCTTCAGTCGCGTCGTGACGATGAAGCCGACCGCCGCGCCTATGAGCCCTCCGTGGTAGCTCATGCCTCGCAGACCGACGAGGTTCATCTCCTCATCAAAGGGCCAGAAGATGAGCCAGGGCCGGGCCCAGTATCTTCCCCCCGGCTCGTAGACGAGCGCGGAGAAGACCCGCGCACCGACCATCAACCCCACGATCGTCCACGTAAAGACCGAAAGGACGGTGTCCGAGTCGGTGTTGATCCCGCGCTCCTTCACCTGCCGCATGAACATCGCGTACGCAATAGCGAAGGCGACGAGGTACATGAGCCCGTACCACCGTATTGGCAGACCGGGCACCACGACCGGCGAAATCCAGCTCGGGTACTCCAGATAGAACAATTCACGCACCTCCAACGAATGCAGGACCGATCTCGCTTGCCCGCAATCCAATGTACTGCGAATTGAGCAGCGTGGCGTCCCCGGTACGGGCAACCTCCAACCAGAGACGCCGCGTCACCTCGCGATATGCCTCGGCGATCTCGCCGGACCTGTCGAAGGCTGGTCCGTCCGCACCGGCAAGGTTCTCGAGCTCCCCGGGATCCGTACCAAGATGGTAGAACTCATGGTCGTCGAACCCGTTCCAGACGAGCTTCCAGTCCCCGTGATAGACGATTCGCTGGGTGAGCAGCAGGCGCCCTCCATGGTACTCGGCGAACCCGTCCGTGTGCGCGCAGACGCCCCCGGACGCGTCGTCTGCGCCGAGCACGTCGTCGAAGAGCGGTGCATCGCAGGCGATCCGGGTCGGGATGCCGTAGTGCCGCAGAAGCGAGGGAAAGAGCGCGTGGGTCCCCACGCGGGCGCACGAGGCACCGGTCCGGATGCCGGGGCCGCCGACCACGAGCGGGACGTTGTACGCTTCTTCCCAGGCGCCAAGGTTCTTGCAGTACATCCCGTGAGCCCCAAGGTAGTCGCCGTGGTCAGTGGTGAGCACGACAACCGTGTTCTCTTCCACGCCGAGTCGCGGGAGATCATCGAGCAGGAGTCCGAAACGGGCGTCGATCTCGCTGATGCTCGCATAGTAACAACGAGCGGCGAGCATGCGCTCCTCGTCGGTCATGCGAGCGAATGCGGCAGCCGCCCGCTGGTAGATCCGCGGACGATCGGCGAGATCGTCGCCCCAGTTCGCGGGAGGATCCATGGCCCATCCATCGTACGCCCGGTACGCCTCCAGACCTGCGATGTACGGATCGTGCGGTTCGGGGAGGCTCACGAACACACACCATGGCTCATCCGTCTTCACGAGATCGCGCAACTCGTCACGGGCCGTGTCAACGATCACCCCCATCGCCCGATCCTCCGGCCCTACCGGAGTGACGCCGGCAAGGGTTGCCGTCTCGTACCCTTCGCCGGAGATCTCCACGGACGGGAGCAGCTCACCGTGGGGCCGCGTCGGTCTGCAGGCGAGCCCGGGGGACCGGCTTGACCGGTCGCGCTGCCATCCGTACCAGGACGGACGCTCAGACGGCTCCACATGCCATTTCCCCACGTAGCTCGTCCGGTATCCGGCACGTACGAGGTCCTCCGCGAAATGGGGCAGGCCCTCCCGGATGCGGACCTGTTCCGGCGCCATCGTGTGCGTCACCCACATCACGTTGTGGTTGTGCGGAAGCGTCCCGGTCATGAGGCTTGCACGCGCCGGCGAGCAGACGGCGTTCGGCGTGTAGGCGCGGGTGAAACTCAGCCCACGCTCCCGCAGGCGGTCGAGATTCGGCGTCGCGCAGAGGCCGGGCTCGTACACGGCGCGAGCCTGGAGCTGATCGCACATCAGGACGAGAATATTGGGCGTGGCCATGGATCTCGTCTCCGTTATTCGGCCGAGAAACCGTGGTCCGCGAGGTACCGGAAGCTCTCGGCAACGTTCTCCACCGGATCGCCTCCATAGTGAGCGTCCTGCTCGACGATGACATACTCGACAGGTGCATTGCGTATCGCGTCAAAGATCCGCCGCCAGTTGAGATTGCCGGAACCGACCGGCGCGAACCGCTGCTCGCGGTCTTCGGTGACCGCCATGTCCTTGACGTGGACGATCGACATGTGATCACGAAACCGTTCGATGTAGTCTGCGGGGTCCGCTCCGCCGGCAACGACCCAGTAGGTGTCGAGCTCGAACTTCACGCCAACAGAGACACCCTGCTCGTAGAGCCGGTCTATCCAGGTAGCGCCGTCTATGCGCACAAACTCGTGGCTGTGGTTGTGGTAGCTGAAATCCATACCGGCGGAGACGATCTCCGGTACTACCGGTCGCGCTTCCCGCAGGAACTTCGACAGCCCGTCGAGCGAACGGTACTCGGCCGATAACGATCCGATTGCCGTGTGCATGGTACCGTACAGCTTGTGCAGGTCTATGACCGCCGCCACGTCCTCGACGAACTGGTCCCAGCCAAGATGCGTGGCGCAGGCCTGCAGCCCCGAGGACTGGAAGGCGCTCGCAATGTCCTCCGGGTCGATCCCCCTGATGCCGCTTATCTGAACGTACCGGTACCCCGCTTCGGCGACCTTGTCGAACGTGCGTTGTAATCCATCAAGATCCCCGCAGAGCTCACGAAGGCTGAACATGTTGAGTCCGATCTTCTGCTTCATACTGGTCCTCCTCATCTTCGTCCATCCTACCCCACGATCGCGGGCCTGCATACTCTTCTCAAGGGGGTAGCACGTTTGCCCACACTCGTGTTACCTTGCTCGTGAACCGAAGGGATAGGATTCGAATGGAGATACCGCATGGGTGAGACCACCCGATTCGGCGTTTCAATGGACCGCGAGCTCGTGGATCTCCTCGACCGGCTGACGGAGGGCGGAGGCTACGCGAACCGGTCGGAGGCGCTGCGATCGCTCGTCCGCCATGAGCTCATCCGGGTCGGCGGCGAGGAGAGTGATCGCGAGGTTGCGGGCGTGATCACCCTGATATTCCGGTACGGCACCCGACTCGCACCCGCGCCGCTCGACGACTATCCGTCGGTTCACGTCTCGGCGAATCTGCAGATACACCTCGACCGGGAAATCTGCATGAAACTGCTCGTCGTACAGGGCGCGTGCGGTGACGTCAACGAGTGGGCCAAGAAGCTCACCGCTCAACGCGGCGTGGTGGGCAGACTGACGATCTCAGCGACCGACCAGCTAGTGCGGGAGCTCGAACAATGACCCCGGGGTCTCCTGAAGCGGTGATCGCCCTGTCCGGAGTCCATGCCGGCTACGGGTCGACGCGAGTACTGCACGACTTCTCGCTCACCGTGCACCGCGGCGAGCTCGTAGGGGTCGTAGGGCCCAACGGTTCAGGCAAGACGACGCTCCTGAAGGTTCTCCTGGGGCTCGTCGAGCCAACCGGCGGGCGGGTAGAGATCCTTGGAAGAACGATCAGCGGCGGCAGGGAGACCGGCAGACGGACGCGGCGCATGAACGGTTCCCTGCGGCGCAGACTGGCCAGGCGCGAGCGTGCGCGCGTTCGCCGCACGATCGGGTACCTGCCGCAACTGCAGGCGCCACCGGCGCTCCCGATCACCGTCGACGAGGCGGTCCTGCTGGGCCGATGGGGCCGGTACTCATGGCTGCGCCGACCCGACTCTGAGGACCGCAGGATCGCAGCCGAATGCGTGGAGATGGTAGGCATGGCCGAGCTCGCACGACGCGACCTGAAGACCCTGTCCGGCGGGCAACGGCAGCGGACGTCGCTCGCCCGCGCACTCGCGAGGCGTCCGGAGATGCTGCTCATGGATGAGCCGACCACGTACCTGGACAAGAGCGCGAAGGCGGACCTGATGGTGCGCATCATCGACTTGCACGAGCTTCTTGGGATCACGACGATTATGGTGACCCACGAGGAAGTCCCGGGACGGGACTTCGACCGCGTGCTGCGGATGGAAGAAGGGTATCTGCTGTGAGCGACATCATCGCGGCTCTGTCGATCCCGGTGATCAGGCACGCGTTCCTTGGCATGCTCATCGCCGGGGGCACCCTGTCGCTCCTGGGAGTGGTCATCGTCTCCCTCCATCTCACGGCAATTCGCTTCACGCTCATGCACATAGGGCTCCTGGGGGCGGCGGCCGGGATGAGTCTGGGATTCGCGCCGGGACCGGGCGCCTTCACGCTCGTCCTGGTCGCATCGGTCGTGATGGGGGTCACCGGAAAGCGGTTCTCCATCTCGGCGAGCTCGGTCATGGGGCTGTTCATGACCGGATCGCTCGCCGCGGCGTTCCTCCTGCTCGCGATCGCCGGCGTCCCGGCGATGGATGTCTTTGGCGTGTTCGCCGGGAACATCCTTCTCATGACGAGGCTGGATCTGATCTTCGTCGCGGTGCTCGGCGCGGCGGTGATCACGGTCTTCGCGGTCGCGTACCGCGAGATCGAGCTCGTCCTGCTCGACGAGGAGCTTGCGCGGGCGCTCGGCGTACCGGTCGATCTCGTGACCGCCGGGCTCTTCGTGCTCGTGGGAGCCGGGGTGGCGGCGGCGCTGCGGCTCGTGGGTGCGCTGCTCGTGGACGCGATCATACTGTTGCCGGGAATCGCAGCGCTGCGCTTCGCTCGAGGGTTCGGATCCGCGCTGCTGCTCTCAGCGCTCTTCGGGTTGATCGCCTGCGTCGGTGGCTTCTTTGGAGCGCTCGTGTTCGACCTGCCAATCGGTGCAAGCGCGGCGGCCGCCTCAACCCTCGTTCTGGCGCTGAGCGTCCTGCTGTCAAGACTGAAAAACTGAACCAGGCAGAAGAGGAGAAGAAGATGGGAACAATGAGAAAGATGGCAACGGCCATCGTCGTGATGCTCGCGCTCGCGTCGTATGCCGGTGCGGACGAACCCCCACGGGTCACCGCGTCAACGTCGTGGGTCGCGGCGCTCGCTGAAGCGGCGGGCGCGGATGTGGGCCGGGTGCTCGCGCCGGTCGAGCTTCGCCATCCGCCGGAGTACGATTTCCGGCCCGGCGACATCCGGTATGCGGTCGAGGCCGACTTCCTGATCTGGGCGGGCTACGAGGGCTTCATGCGCAGTCTCTTCGAAGCCGCCGAAATCCCGGCCGATCGCATCGTTCAGGTGCACACGAACAACACGCCGCCGGTGGTCAAGGGGGTCGTGAGGGAGCTCGCCGAGACCTTTGGCACGCTTGACCGGTTCGCGGGCTGGGAACGCGATCTGGACGCGCTGACAGAGGAGCTGCTCGCTGCGGCCAGGGAGAAGAACACGTCGGGCACCCGTGCCGTCGTCCATGTCCACCACCAGGTTCTCGCCGAGTGGCTCGGCTACGAGATCGTCGCCACGCTCGGTATGGGAGAGCTCACGCCGTCCCGGCTGCGGGAGATCGTCGGGCTCCAGCCGGATCTCGTGATCGACAATTGGCATATGCCCACCGGCGCACCGCTGCGCGACGAGATACCGTACGTGAGGTTTATCAACTTCCCGGGGCACGAAGGCACGCGAACGCTGATCGACGTGCTTCGCTACAATGCCGGGCTCCTTGGGCTGATCGAGTGAGCCGATCCGGACGGCTCCGGCGGATCGCAGACACGCGTCGAGGCCTGACAGTTCGGGGGCCGGACGGCTGGAAGAGCATGATGGCCGAATGGCAGGCGGACGGAGCGGACGCGATGTGGCTCATGTACGCCGCCGACTACCTGCTTCGAACGGCGGGGGTCCGCTGGGCAATCGATCCGGTGCGGCTCAACTACCTCGTTGATGAGGCGGGCCCCGTCCCGACGGGGGCTCTCGAGGACCTCGACCTCGTCGTGATGACCCACAACCACCATGATCACGTGGACGCGGTTCTGCTGACGGAGCTCGCGCGCGTCGAAGGCATCCGCTGGGTCGTTCCGCATCACATGCGCGAGATCGTCGACCGGTGCGGCATTCCGAAGAGCCGGCTGATCGCGCCTGAGCCGATGAAGCCGGTCACAATTGGACCGCTGCGCCTGACCGCCTTCGACGGTCTCCACTGGGAGTACCCGGGCCGATGGGGCGAAGGCGAGCCGGTCGCGGGGATCGAGGCGACCGGGTACCTTGCCGAGTGGGGCGAACGACGACTCCTGGTGCCGGGAGATACGAGGACGTACGACAGCGGCGCTCTGCCCCGTTTCGGGCCGGTGAACACGGTCCTCGCGCATGTCTGGCTCGGTCGCGGGGCGGGGCTCGATCCCGCGCCCCCGCGCCTTGGCGAGCTGTGCAGCTTCATCGCGTCGCTGCGGCCTTCGGAGAAGGTCTGCCTTGGGCACCTGGAGGAGGTCTCGCGTGAACCGGAGGACTACTGGACGCGCGAGCATGCCGACGAGGTCCGGCGTCGGCTCGAGCAGACGCTTGACGGCGTAGCGGTGGAAGCTCCCGAGCTCTGGACCAGGGTGAGCCTGTGAACGACCGTCAGATCATGGGGATGTCACTCTCTCCGGCCTACCTCGCGGGTCACCCCGACGCCCCCGAGCGCCGCTGGTACGGACCGGTGGACGCCCTTCTTCGCGATCTCGCCGACGCGTCGGTACAGAGCGTTGAGCTGCGAGCGGTAGGGCCGGGCACCGACGTGGCGCTCGCGCGTGCCGCGGCTCTGCAGGTGCGCTCAGCCGGATTCGCGATGACGATCCATGGAGTGCTGCCGCCGGCGGGCTGCGGGAGCGACTGGCAGGAGGCGGTTCCGGCCCTCGTCGCGCTCCTCGAATGGCTGCGCGACGAACGGGCTCGCACTCGAGGCGACGCGTCGCCGGACGTACCGTCGGCGGTGACGGTACACGCGTACGCGGCCGAAGACGGTGATGCGCGGTCGCTCGCCGCCCGAAGCGCCGCGCGCCTCGCCGAGATGGGCGCGTGGGTCGAGGCGCAGGAGATACCTGCGGTACTGGCGGTTGAGCTCAACCGCGCGAAGAAGACGGTGGACCCCTGCGTAACGTACGAAGGCGTTCTCTCGGTCAGCCGTGGAGCTGGCAGCAGCCGTGTAGGGATCTGCTACGACTTCGGGCATGCGTGGAGCAACACCCTGACCGAAGGCCTCTCAGAGGATGCGCCCGACGGTTTTCTGCGACGAGCCGTTCATACGCACATCCACGACGTCGGCCCCACGGGTCGCACTCATTGGCCGCTGACCGAGGGACGCCTGCCGCTCGAGGATTTCATCCGCCGGCTCGCCGGAGTGTCATACCGGGGAGTCTGGAACCTTGAGCTCTCGCCGGAGAGGTTTGCCGCTGAGGGCGACTGCAGGCGGAGAGTGATCGACAGCGCGAGAAGGCTTCGCGCGGCACTGAAAGCCGGGATGACGAGACGTCACGAATCGGGCTATGATCTGTGCAGGGAGGGCCCGTGAAAGTCAGAGTAGAGCTCGAGATGGAAGTGGATCTGAAGGAGCTGAGCATCGCCGAGCTCCAGAAGCTCATCAAGCAGGTGGTCAAGGACGATGAGTCCAAGGTGATCAAGAAGACACGCGTCGTCAACTTCGAGATTCTGTAGGCAGGAGTACCGCCACAGTCTCCGCGTGGAGGAGCCCGCGGGCTCACCGCCTGCGGACGACCTTGCCCTCCGCCATCACCATGCGTGGGTAGGCGGCAAGCGACAGCGGTTCGCGATCCCAGACCACGAGACTCGCAAGCTTGCCTTCCTCCACCCCGCCAAGGTCGGCCTCAAGACCCAGAATCCTCGCGTTGCGCGCAGTAACGATCGAGATTGCCTCGGCTTCGCTTACCCCCTGGATGAGAAAGTACTTCAGGCTGTCACGCAAGAGGTGCGAGAGCACGACCGGATGGTCGGTCATGAGCCCGAAGTCCGCCCTGCTCTTCAGGAGCAGCGCGGCGTTGCGATAGTTCTCGTGCTTGAGCTCGACCTTGTACGCGAGGCACCCCATGGGCCCGTAGACGATCGGAATACCTGCCTGCGCGACTTCGTTGAAGATCTCCCTGTGGTGGATGTCCATCATGTGATCAGCGGTCGCCTTCAGCCCGTACCGCTTGCACAGATCTATCAGATAGAGCGCGTCGTCCTCCTTGTGCACGTGCACCTTCACCGTCTTGCTGCCCGACAGCAGATCAAGGAGCGCCTGCTCCTCTGAGGAGAGTTCGAGCTCGGCCTCGCGCCGCGCGGCGTCGCGCTCAGTGTCGAGCTCCCGCGGCCCCATGCCCTTCTCCGGTGCGCTGCGCGCGAGCTCGCGGAGCTTGCGGTTGAGGGCGAGCTCGCTCTTCGCCTGCTTCGCGAGCACCTCGTCGAAACGTTTCTCGAGCATCTGGTAGACGCCCATACGAGTGTCAGGACGGTCGCCCTTCCAGCCCGTAGTGGAGCGAGGATTGTACCCGAGCGCCATCTTGTACCCGTAGTCGAGAACCAGCGCCTCCTTGCGGTTCTTCGCGAAGTTCCGGATAACCCGCGCCCGCCCGCCTACGAGATTGCCCGAGCCGGGCACGACGCAGGAGTAGAGCACGCCAAAGTCGACCGCGTCGGAAAACGCCCGGTCGTCGAAGTAGATCGAATTGAGAGGATCCGAGAGCGGCATGATCTGCGCGGACTTGTCGTTGCCTTCCGCCTCCGCCTGCGGCTCGCCTTCGCGGAACATGCCGATATGCGAATGCGCGTCGATCAGCGCCGGGGTGACGTGGCCCTCGTAGTCGGCCTTCACGTCACCGGCCGGAGAGACTTCGACGATGCGGTCTCCCTCGACCACGACTTTCCGGTCGGAGAACCGTTGCCCGCCATCGTAGAGCTCGGTTGCCTTGATCACGGTCTGTTTGGCCATAGTCACCCCTCGGCGACGATCATACCACAGATACCTCGGTGGCCCTACCCCGCCCCACCCCGCGGCCCCACCGGCACGGCACTTGACGATCGACCAGGGAAGTGTAATTATATAAACCGACCGGTCGGTCGGTATGATACGACGGGAGCAGAGGAGGCTCATGACCAACCAGGAACGACGGGACAGCACCCGCACACGAATCCTCGCGTCGGCTCGCGACCGGTTCACCAGCGCCGGCTTCGACGCCACGTCCGTCGCTGATATCTGCGCGGCCTCCGGCGTCAGCAAAGGTGCCTTCTACCACCACTTCCCCAGCAAGCAGGCGGTCTTCGTCGCGCTGCTCGAACGGTGGATCGCTGAGCTCGACGAGTCGGTGCAGAGCGCCGCCGCACGGAACGAGCCGGTGCCGAGGCGGCTTGAGAACCTGGCGGGCCTCGTCGGCCAGGTGTCCGAGCTCGGCAGCGGGCAGATACCCATGTTCCTCGAGTTCTGGAGGCAGGCGTCCAAGGACCCGGATGTCTGGCGCCTGACGATCGATCCCTACCGCCGTTTCCGGGAGGCTTTCGCCGCGCTGATCCAGGAGGGCATCGAGGAGGGCAGCCTGCGTCCGGTCGACCCCGATGCGGCTGCCCTGGTGCTCGTATCAACAGGCGTCGGGCTCGTGCTCCAGGGAGCGCTGAACCCCGCGGAGCCCAGACTGCCGGACGCCGGCGGACAGGCGGTACGCATGCTGCTCGGGGGCCTGGAGAAGGAGGCATCGCATGAATCGTGATCTCGCCGGCGCGCTGATCCTGTTCGGCTACTACCTCATCGTGTGCGTCCTCATCCCCACACCGCTCAAGTACTGGACGAGAATCCCTTCGGAGCTGGTACGCAAGTTCCAGCACATCGGGTACAGCATGTCGGTCTTCCTGCTGCTCCGTCTGTTCAGCACCTGGTACTACGCGATCGGCGCGTCGCTCGTGCTGGTAATCGTGGGCTATCCGACGCTCCTGCTCTTCGAGAAAACGAGATGGTACGCACGCGCGTTCGCGGACCGCAGATCGGCGGGGGGAGAGTTCCGCCGTTCGCTTCTCACTGTCCAGGCGACCTTCGCCGTCCTGATCGCGCTGCTCTGGGGGCTGCTCGGCGTGCGATGGGCGCCGGTGGTGGGAGTGGCGGTGACCGGGTGGGGCTTCGGGGACGCGGCCGCCGCGCTCGTGGGCAAGGCCTGGGGCCGACGTCATGTGCTCCTTCGATGGGTAGACCGGGCGAAGACGTACGAAGGAACCGCCGCAATGGTCGCGGTGTGCGCTGCGGCGTTCTTCCTGACGCTTCTATTCTACGTCGGCCTGCCGTGGTACCAGAGCCTGGTCATCGCGCTCGTCGTGTCCCCCCTCTGCGCCCTGGTGGAGCTCATGACGCGCCGCGGGCTGGACACGATCACCGTGCCGCTCACCGCCGCACTCTCCATCGTGCCGCTGATCAGGATCTTCGCGCAGGTCGGGTGGTGAGCGATCTCAGCGCTACTCAGGCCCTGCGTCGCGAGCGCACGCTGCTGCTCGCGATCGGCCTGAGCGCCTTCGGGCCGTTCGCGACGGGCTACGCGGTGATCCTGAGCCAGTCGACGACGCAGGTAGCGGATTTCGTCCGGCGAACGGCGGAGCTTGGCGCGATGATCGTCTCGTGGGCCGTGTTTCGCCGCCTGACGCGCAGAAGCGACGGCGAACCCGCGCACCGCATGCGTCTCACCCGCCTCGCAAACGGCAGCGTCGCGGCCGCGATGGCGGTCTCCGCGGTGCTCCTGGTCACGCTCGCGCTCCTTCGGCTCGGGAGATGGTCGCCGGGCGGGAACGTCTACCCGGGACTCGCGATCGCCGTCCTCGGGTTTGCGGTGAACAGCTGGTTCTGGCGTCGGTACTCGAACATGACCCGGGAACGGTACGAAGCGATCATCGCGACCCAGGCACGGCTCTATTTCGCGAAGGCGGCGGTCGACCTCTGCGTCATCGCCGCGCTC
>SKZO01000316.1 GCA_007127335.1 Spirochaetales bacterium
CCCCCTCACCTCTCCGCCTCTGGTGCCGGAGCCGTCGACGGATCCGCACGATCTCCTCGACGTGATCGACCCGATCGAACCGGCCGATGACGCCGCTGCGGAGCAGGAGCCGGAACCCGCTGTTGAACCGGAGCGACTCGAGGAGCCGGACGATGGCCCGGACGGCGACTCGGGTGACGACGTGGGCGACTCCGAACGCAATCCCTTGCTCGATTAGGAGAGGTGGTGCAGATAGACATCGACCAGATCGTCATTCAAAAGCGGGTGCGCAAGAACCTCGGAGACCTCTCGTCTCTGATGGAGAGCCTTCGCCGTCACGGCCTCCTGAATCCGGTTCTCATCAACAACCGGAACGAACTGGTGGCCGGACACCGGCGTACCGAGGCAGCGAGACGACTCGGGTGGAGGACGATCGAGGTGCGAATCGTCGACGACAGGGACGAAGGAGATCTCGTCGAGATGGAGATTGAGGAGAACACGCAGCGAAAGAGCCTGACACCCGACGAACTCGCTGAAGCGTACCTGCGACTCGACAAGATCAGGAACCCCGGCTTCCTCGGCCGCATCTGGCGGGCGATCAGGCGATTTTTCCGCAGGCTGTTCGGCAGACGATAGAGGCCGGCGGCACCGTTCGATTTACCAGATCTCACCGAAGGCGTGCGGTCGCTCGCAGTACCTGCAGGTGTACCATTCCCCTGCCGCACGGAGGAACTCCGGCGTCACCGGTTCATGGTGCGAAGGGTGGCTGATGCAGTCCTCATTCTTGCAGCTGATCCCGGGAAGGTTGTAGACCCGCGGCGGCATGCCCATGCGGTACTTCCGGATGACCCTCCCCTCCTTGACGATGTTGAGCGTACAACCGGGGGCGCTTGCCCCGAGCATCTTGATCTCGTGGTCGGCAAGCTCAATGAGGTCGGGCAACGATATCATCCCCTTGTGGGCAGCGCTTCCCCCTGATGTGTACACGCCGTGTGAACTGACACGGTCCAGCCCCAGGATGCGCCGTATCTTGTCGATCTGATCCCAGATCGCTCCGGGAGACGAGTCACGCCCAATGTGGTCGATCACGATCCCGTTCTGCACCGGTTTGATGCCAACCTTGTAATCCGGTTTGTGTGTACGGCGAGCCTGCACCTCCTGGACGAAATCGTCGGCATAGTCGGGATCGACTCGACATCTGCCCTTGAAGTCATCCCCAAGATGACCGGCAACCATCGCGATCTCGATCATACGCGTGTAGTACCCGTTCATGCTCTGCAGCTCCCAGGCATTCAGGAACGTCTCGTCGAGGAAGGAAGGAATCGTCGGGGTGATCTGGTGCCGCGGGAGGGGGTGGTAGAACCGTGTGTTCTCGTCCAGGCGCTCGATGAACTCACGACGGAAGGTTACCGACTCGCGGAGACGATCCGCCTTGTCCAGGAGCTGATCACCCATCCGCTCCAACTGCAGCCGAGTGAAGTACCAGACAGGCGCGACACGCGTCTGGGAGAGGTACTCGTCGATTCCGGAAAACGTCCGGACGCCGTACCCACACTCTTCCATCCGCCGCACGTAGTGATCCGGCATCGAGATCTCAGCAGGTGCCACCAGATCGACCTCTACTTCGCCGAAGATCCGAAGCCCGTCTACCTTTGAGTGGACGGTTCTGCCGTGAAACAGATCGCCCACCAGCGCCACGTGGATATGCGATCGATCCCAGGCAAGCTGCTCGAGAAAACTGAACTCGTCAAGAAATTCCTGCGTGGGGTGCTCGTGCCTCCCGTCGCCGCCGTTGATGAAAGCAGCCGACGGCAGGCCACGTTTGCGGGTATAGCTTCCAACCGCGCGCTCGAGCCAGCGACAGGTTCCTTCATGACGCGTTCGCAGGATGAAGATGGACTGGTCCGAGTAGCCCACCAGCATCTTGACCGTGTCAGTGATGCTCTCCTTCTTGCTGAACGAGGATCCGGTCACCGCGAAGTCATTGAGCTTGACCCTATGGAACTTGGCGGCGTTGCGAAAAGACTCTTTCGTGCGCGTCGAGTCCTCAAGAAAGAGCAGGTAGACGCCAATCTCCGGTCGATCGACCCGAAACTGCTGCACGGCGCGTTGGTCACCATCGCGCAGCGCCTCCTTCAGCCGTCTCGTCTGATCGTAGAGATAGACTTGCTCGTCCAAGGAGAGATCACGGACGACCTGTATCGTCCGACCGGCAAAGGGCGACCTCACGGCGCGATGCGCAGATCGTCGAGCGCGAGCGCAACGATCCGGTCGTCCGCACTCTGCACCCATACCTTGTTGCCGCTGAAGGCCATCGTCGTGAAAGGATTGACGGCGATGACCGAGCGTTCAACGAGCGTCAGATCGGAGTCGAAACGCCCGAGATGCCAATCCCCCTCCCGTCTCACGACCGCGTACACTCCATCCGAATCTCCATACACCTCCATCACGCTCGCCACGTGCACCTCCGCCTCGCTTCTCTGCGTTTCGGCAAGCGTCGTGACATCGTAGTGGGCCAGGCGCCCGGAGTCTTCCACCGCGACGATGACGAGCAGCCGATTGTCGTGGTACGTGTAGTTGCGGCTCACGATTCGGTCCTCACGAGACCGATTCAGGAGCAACCCGGTGACGGGGTTGATCTGGATCAGCTGACCGAGTATCGCGCCGGCCTCTTCGCGAACGCGCAGGAAGTGGATTGGCGACAACGTTCCGGACAACCCACGCACCTCTTCAGATATCTCGCGCTCGTCGAGGAGCGCCCGCGCGTCGCGCGCGATGCGTTCGCGTTCCACCCGAACCCGGTCGGTGAGATCCGCGATCTCCTGGCGATCGTCGAGAAGGGCTTCGCGTCGTTCCTCCGCGGCGCGTCGTTCTTCCTCGAGCCTGCGTTCGCGTTCAGCGAGCTCCGCCTCACGCGCCTCGAGCTCCTCTTCCGAAGGCTCCCGTTCCTCCTCCGGGAGCGTGGAGATCTCTTCCCGTTCGGTGACGATCTCCTCGCGCTCCTCGACGATCCTCTCGACCTCCTCTGCGATTCGCTCCTCTTCGCGTCGGATCGCCTCCTCCTCCCGGACAACCGCCTCCTCACGCTCCTCGATCACGCGTTCGGTCAGATCGATCATCTCCCGACGATCTTCGATGCCTCGGTCATCGAGTGTGCGAAGCTCCTCGATCACGCGATCGTCGGCAATCTCACCCGGATCGACCGCACCAATGACCCCGGGGGCGGCCGTCGTCGAGAGCGGGATCACGATGCGGCTGCGTCCCGGCCATTCGTCATACCGTCGCGACAGGCCTGCGTCGCCCGGGCTCAGATGGTTGGTCACGACCGGCTTGTACCGGTCGGAGAAGAACTCCATGTTGCCGCGTACTACGGCATTGTAGATCGTGGCCCAACGCGCGAGCAGATCGGCATCTGCCGCAGAGTAGGTGTACGCCTCCTGGAGATAGCCGGAGATGATGCGGCGAAGATTGTTGATGTGGTCCACGCGGGCGCCCGCGAGCGGCACGATGATATCAGCGTCGAAACGTTCCCGGACCGCGGGATCAACCGCACGGATGATGCGGTATCTGCCGGCGAGCTCGAAATCGCTGGCGACCGGACCGATGTCGACGCCGGAGCCGAGTGAACGGCCGATGCCGACGATCTCTGCAATCGTGTTGATCGTGTCGTACGGACCGGTGTAGTTGATGAACTCCACGTCCCGGGTGCCAAGCTCCCGTAACTCCTCTTCCGCCACATCGAGCGCCGGCGCGAGCGCCGCGATGAACAGGAGTAGCGCGATCATACCTTGTCGCATGGCAACCTCCGTCGTCCTCCTACTATACCGCGAACCCGCTCGATTTGCATAGGTTCAGCGTCACCGGGCGCCTCCGGCGAGCACCCGAAGCGTGGCGAGCGCGTGTTCGCGCACCTGACGCGAATAGTTGCCCTGTGCGATCGTCAGCAGTGCAGCGGCTACATCCGGGTGGAGATATCCGCCGCGATGGATGTGAACCGACTCCACGAAGGCGCACACCGCGTGACCCAGAGCGTTGTCCGGATTGGTGCGCGAGTTCCGCCGAACGATGTCGGCGAGTCTGGCGGCGAGCTCGCGGTTGATCGGTGTCCCGAGATGCCCCATGCTCATCAGGATTGTCGCCTGCATGCTCGGGTCGGTCTCGTGCGAGAGGAGCCGCGCGAGGAAGCGGGAGGTCTCCAGATCGCCGATCTCACCGAGCACGAACAGCGCCTCCTCACGAGCACGTCTGGGAGCGCTGCGCGGCCCGAACTGCGTCAACTGGCCGAAGTAAGGAGAGCCTGCCACGAGCTCACTGAGATGCAGGAGGTAGGGAAACCGTCCCGCGAGATCGTCTCCGGCACGTACGCGTGCTGCCACATCACTCATCGCCGCGTTCTGTTCAGCCTGCGCGCCTCCCATGAGCAGCGACTGAAGCACCAGAAAATCGACCGATCGCTCGTACGCGGCCATTTCGGTTCGTCCCTCACGGGCTCCGGGTGCAACCCCGCGACGGTCCGGCCCACCCCGGGCCTCAGGCCACGGTCCGCTCGGGACCAGGGAGACAGGATAGGCGTACGTGACCCAGCTTACTGTGGGGATGATCAGCTCACCAGAGGGAGCGACGCTCAGCGAGACCGGGCGATCGAGCAGGCGCATCTGCCAGAGCGACTCGTCTTCCCGGGTGCGGCGCTCAAGAACCCCACCGCTCGTCACGAGCAGCAGGTCTTCGGCGGCAACCACCGCGAGCGCGCGTCCCGAATCGGGCTCCGTCCGCCATGCGAGGACCCCGCCCGCGGTGATCCGCGACAGCAGGCCGTCATCGCTGATCACATACGCATCTCCGGTGGCTCCTGTCACGAGCGTGTGGACAGCCGACCCCACATCGGCACGCCAGACGGGCTCGAGCGACGTGTCGAACGCGATGACTCTCCCGTCCGCGGAGCCGGCGATGATCTCGTGGCTGGTGACGCCGATCACGGTTGCCACCTCACCCAGGTACCGACGGCGAAGGAGCCGACCGTCGGGCGAGATCAGGATGTATTCCGCTCCAGCACCCGAGACGAGCAGGCTGCCGTCGTGGGCGAGCACAGGATCAGCGCTGATCTCAACCCCGGTATCAAAGCTCCAGAGGAGACGACCGGCATGCGTGCGGGCCTCGACCGTTCCCGGCCTTCTGACGGTCAACACAGTGCCGGTCACGGTCACCACGGGGGCGAACGGACGGCCGGCGGTTATCCGCGTCTGCCAGATAAGCCGCCCGTCGCGGTTGAGCGCAAGGAGCTCGCCGCTCTCAAGCGTGACGAAAACCGTGTCGTCGGTCCCCACGACGACGCCGCCTGCCGGCCGTACCTTGAGGTCGGTCCGCCAGACCATCGTTCCCCGCGGGTCGACTGCGTACAGGTATCTGTCGCCGGTCGCGAAATAGGCGACGCCGTCGGCGGCCAGCGCAACCGGCCCGACGGTCACGCCACCGGTGATGAATCGCCAGCTCCAATCACGGGTGACCGGCGCCGTCTCCAGGGACGTCGCCGACACGCAGAGGATGAGTGCCAGCACCAGCCGGACGAGCCTTGGACATCGCAACCGCACGCGTCATGCTACCATCACAGGCTGCGCGCTGCATAGCATCAGTCGGTTTGCGTTCACCGTTACGTGCGGTATAATCCAGCCAAGCCTGATAGGCCGACGAGGAGTGTCATCTCATGAGAGCAAGCAAACTCGCGAGTCTGCCGACGATCAAGCGCCTTCCATCGTACCTTCACGTCATTGAGAATGCCGCACGCGAGGGACGAACCTTCATCTCGGGAACGATGATTGCCGACGAGCTCGAGCTCGAGCCGATCCAGGTGCGCAAGGATCTCGCAATCACCGGCATCGTGGGAAAGCCTCGCATCGGCTTTCCCGTCCCGGAGCTGATTGAGGCGATCTACGGTTTTCTGCACTGGGACACCTGCCACCGGGCGGTCATCATTGGAGCCGGCAGCCTCGCGACTGCACTCATGGGATATTCCGAGTTCCCCAGACGAGGTCTGAGCATCGAGGCGGCCTTTGATACCGACCCAGCGAAGGTTGGACGGGTGATCAACGGAAAGCCGGTGTACCATCTGGACAAGCTCGCCGAGCGAGTCGAAAAGCTGTCGGCCTCACTCGCGATCCTGACGGTTCCAAGCCAGTACGCACAGGACGTGGCGGAGCAGGCAATAGCGGCCGGCATCACGGCCATCTGGAACTTCACCAACGTCAAACTGAAGGTCCCCCCCCACGTGATCGTCCAGAAAGAGGACCTCTCATCCGGGTACGCGGTCCTCTCGGTCAAGGTACGGATGCTCAATGGCGAGTGACCTGGACTACCAGGTTGGTATCTTCGCGAACCGTCTGAACAAGCGAGCGAAGCACATCGGCAAATGGGCCCGACGCAGTGGGATCACCTGTTACCGGCTGTACGACGTCGATATCCCCGAAATCCCGCTCGTCGTAGACCGCTACGAGAACTATCTCCACATCTGCGAGTATCACGCACCGCACAAGAATCTACCCGGGACACCTGAGGCGTACCGGGAACGCATGAGTGATGCAGCGCGACGAAGCCTCGGCCTCCGGGAAGAGGACGTGTACTACAAGACACGGCGCCGAACCGGCCGCGGCGAACAGTACGAGAAGCTGTCGGATTCCCGAGTCACGGCGATCGTCCATGAGGGAGGGCTGCGGTTCCTCATCAACCTCAGCGACTACCTTGATACGGGGCTCTTCCTCGACCACCGGATCACCCGAGCGATGGTGCGGGACCTGGTGCTCGCACTCGGCGAGGCTGGTCCCGTGCGGGTCCTGAATCTCTTCAGCTACACCGGCTCATTCACCGTCTACGCAGCAGCCGGCGGTGCGAACGCGACCGTCAGCGTCGACTTGAGCTCGACGTACACTGCATGGGCCCGGGAGAACCTCGCGCAGAACGGCTTCAGCCTCGACAACCACCGGTTCGAGGTGGCGGATGTTTTCACCTTTCTCGAGCACGAGCGTGCCGCCGGTGCGAAGTATGACATGGTCATCCTCGACCCGCCCACCTTCTCGAACAGCAAGAAGATGTCGCGGACGCTCGACATCCAGCGCGACCACGGCGAGCTGCTCGCCTCGTGCGGGCGCCTTCTACGCCCCGGCGGTCTGCTGCTCTTCTCGACCAATCGCCGGCGTTTCCGGCTCTCCGGGGCGCCCCCCTTTCTTTCGATCGAGGATATCACCCGGGAGACCATTCCCCCGGACTTCCGGAACCAGCGAGTCCACCACGCCTATCTCGCCGAAAGGAGCAGATCGTAGAGACGCGCCGCGTGCGCCTGGTGAGCCGCAGAGCGTGGATCACGCTCCTCCTGTTTCAGACCGACGCGCTCTTCGCCGACGATACGTGCCGGACTCCCGGCCATGATGAGGATACGATCTGCGGTAGCAAGCGCCTCCACCACGTCGTGCGTCACCATGATTGTCACGTTGCCGGCTGTCGTCGCGCGCACCTGCCGGGCGAGGTCCAGCTTCACGACGAGGTCGAGATTCTGGAACGGCTCATCAAGGAGTATCGTCTCCCCGCCGTGGGCGAACGCTCGCGCAAGGGAGAGTCGCTGCTGCATCCCTCCGCTGAGCGCGGCCGGAAACGTGGCGCCGTGCGCCGGCAGGCTGGCCAGACGCAGCGACTCCCGTATCCGTGCGGCGTTCCTGCGCGGGAGGACGAAGTCGATGTTCGCCGCCGCGTCCGCCCAGGGCAACAGCCGAGGTTCCTGGAAGACCAGCGACCGGTGTGCAGGCGCCGCGATGCTCCCGCTCTCAGGCTCATCGAGTCCGGCGATCAGACGCAGCATGGTCGTCTTGCCGCACCCCGACGGGCCGAGCACAACCGTGATCTCCCCCGGCTCGAAGGTCACGCTCAGCCCCGATAGAACCGTGTGCGGACCGTAGGAGCGGCTGACCCGCGATACGACGACCGGCGCCGTCCTTGCCGCCTTCGCGTCCCTCGCCGTGAGACCCGGCGTCTCCTCCGTGGCCGGCGAATCGTCGCCGGGGCCGCGCAGCAGCCCGGGGGCGACCCGCTCCATCGCGCGCAGCAGCCATTCGGTGAGCGCACTGACCGCGATCACCGCAAGGGTCAGCGCGAGGATGCGCGGCGTGTCGAGGTAGAAACGCGCCTCCTGCATCGCGCCTCCGAGTGCATTGCGCGGCTGCACGATCACTTCCGCGGCGACAGTGACCTTGTACGCCATGCCAAGGCCCGCATGCGCCGACGCGAAGAGGTAGGGACGCAGAGCCGGAAGCGTCAGCTCCCGGATTCGGCGGGACCGGGGGACCCGGTAGACCGTCGCCATTTCGCGCAGGCTTCCGGATGCGGCCCGGGTTCCGGCGGTCACGTTTTCCACGACGACCGGGACCACCATGAGCCATGTCACGAAGACTGGGGCGAGAGAGGCGCGAAACCAGATCAGCGCCAGCAGGATGATCGCGATAACCGGCGTCGAACGAATCAGCACGAGGGTTGGCAACAGTACCGCGCCTGCAGCGGTCGAAGATCCGCTCAGGAGTCCCCAGACGAGCCCGACCACGAAGGCCAGCGCGAATCCGACCATCGTACGGATCACCGTAGCGATCAGATGTCCGTAAAACCCGACGTCGGTCATCTCCGACCAGAGGGCGACGATCGTATGTCCGGGGCCGGGAAGGATGATTACGGCCCCAATACCCCTCGCGGCCGCTGCCCAGGCGACCACGATCATCGCCGTGCCCAGAGCGAGGGGCAGAGGGCCGTATCGTCGTGTCGCTCGGTGGCCCTTCATCAGCGCCCTACACTACGAGCACCCGGTAGTACCGCTTCTTGCCGGCCCGCAGGAGCAGCTCTCCCTCAGATGCCCAGTCCGCGTCGATGATCTGTTCTAGGTCGGTGACTGGTCGGTCGTTGATGCGCGCTCCGCCCTGTGTCACGAGCCGCCGTGCCTCGCTTCGTGACGCGCACAGATCGGTTCGGCTGAACAGGTCGAGTACCCCGATTCCGGCGCCTAGCTCGTCGGACG
>SKZO01000368.1 GCA_007127335.1 Spirochaetales bacterium
AGTCGTTTCCCGGGCGGTTCACCGGCGACGCGCAGCTGCAGCGCCGGTCGGCCGGGCCGCTTCTCGCCGCGCTCGAGGCGACGGGCGCGCGGGTGGACCGCGAGAACGGCGACTGCGTCCCGCTCACCGTCACGGGCCCCGTCGCCGGCGGACCGGTGACAATCGAATGCCGCACGAGCCAGTACCTCTCGAGCCTGCTCCTCGCCGCGCCGCTGTGCGAACGGGGCATGCAGATCACGGTCCCGCTTCTCAACGAACGCCCCTACGTGGAGATGACCCTCGGCTGGCTCGAGGAGCAGGGGATCACGGTCGCCCGCGACGGGTGGACGCGGTTCAACGTGCCCGGCGGCGGCAGGTACGAGGGTTTCACCCGCCGCGTGCCGGCGGACTTCTCCTCCGCGACCTTCTTTTTCGCCGCCGCCGCCGCGACCGGCTCACGCCTCACGCTCGACGGTCTCGAGATGTCCGACACGCAGGGCGACAAGGAGGTCGTCCACGTGCTCGAGCACCTTGGCTGCCGGGTGAAGACCGACGCGCATTCGCTTACGATCACCGGGCCGGGGGTGCTCGCAGGCGGCGAGGTGGATCTCAACGCGATGCCCGACGCGCTTCCGGCGCTCGCGATCGCGGGCACCCGCTGCCGGAAGGAGCTTCGGCTCGTGAACGTGCCGCAGGCGCGCGAGAAGGAGACCGACCGGATTGCCGTCATGGCGCAGGCGATCAACGGCCTTGGCGGCCGCGCCGAAGAGCTCCCCGACGGGCTCGTCGTGCACCCGCAGCCGCTTCGCGGGGGGCGTGCAGACAGCGCAGGGGACCATCGCGTCGCGATGGCGTTAACGGTGGGGGGTCTCTGCGCGGAGGAGGCGGTGACCGTGACGAACGCGGAAGTGGCGTCGGTCACCTTCCCCGGCTTCTACGATCGGCTCGCCGCCTGCGGCGCGGCTCTGGAGAGGAAGTAGCAATGCCCCGGATGGCGATCTTCGACGTCGACCACACGATCACGCGCCACTCCACCGGACGCAGGCTCATCCAGTGCGGGCGGAAGACCGGACTGTTCAGCGTCGGCAGCCTGCTCGCCCTCCCCTACCACTACGTGCGCTACCGCTCAGGGACGATCAACGTTGAGAGCGCGGTCGCCGCGCTCGCTCGCCTGAGCGGCAGGTCGCGCACGGAGCTCGAAGGAATCGCGACCGAGTGCTTCGAGCGGCGCATCCGCGCGGACATCATGGAGGACGCGCGCGAATGCGTGGAGGCGCACGCAAGGGCCGGCGACGTCGTGGTACTCGCAACCTCCAGCCTGCGGCTGATCGTCAAGCCGCTCGCGGACTACCTGGGCCTCACCTATGTCCTTGCCACGGAGCTCGAGTTCGACGACGGGCATGCGACAGGGCTTCTCGCGACGGCCCCCTGCTACGGCGAAGAGAAACGCGACCGCGTCACCGCCCTCGCCTCCGCGCTGCGCATGGACCTCGCGCAGGCGAGTTTCTATTCCGACAGCCATATCGACCTGCCGCTCCTGCGGTCTGTGGGGACACCTGTCGCCGTGAACCCGGACGCGAAGCTGCGCAAAGAGGCCCGTGCACGCGGATGGGAGATCGTGAGGTTTCGATAGTCCGGCGCGCAGGATGATCTTCCCGGGGAATTCTGCTACTATTACTGACAGGAGGACTCATGATTACGCGTCGGCTCGCGGTCGCGGTCATCCTGACAGCAATGACCGCCATGAGCCTTCCGGCGCAGGCCGGCGGGCGCGACCTCGACCTCTACTATCGTTTCCCGCTCTCGCTTGGTGCCAGGTACGAGAGCGTGAACCCGTATGCCGCGTACGGGGCGCAGTTCAACGTGTACGGCATGGGCGCGATGGTGATCGTCCCCGTGCCGCGAGCGCCGCGGATTCAGCCCTTCCTCGAGGCGACCGTCACGAGGTTCAACGCGCAGGATCCTGAGGAAGCCGGCCGCTGGGACCACTCGCGCTTTGGCGTGCTGGCGGGTCCTTCATGGATGCGGCGGCTTTCGCGCGAGTTCGAGATAGGCGGGTTGGTCGGCGCAGGAGGCGGCCTGACGGTCTTCCCGGATCTCGTCGAGGAGCCGGTGGGGTACGCCACCTTCTCCGCTGCAACCGGCATCAAGCTCGGCCTGAACCCGACGTACAATTTCTCCGTCGCGATCGAGCCGCGCCTCGTCTACCAGTCGGCCATGGCGGAGCTCGACCGATTCGACGGCATCTCGTTCTCCATCGGGCTCTCGGCTCATGTTCGCTTAGGAGAGGACCCGGACAGCGCAGCGAACGCGATCCGCGCCCTGCGGTTCTCGAACGTGGACGTACCGGATCTGTTCGCCGCCATGCAGAGCTACTACGCGAGCAATCCATTCGGGTCCGTCGTGCTGGAGAACACCGAGCGCACCACCGCAGAGGAGGTGGTCGTCTCGTTCTTCCAGCCCGGGCTGATGGACACGCCTACGGTGGCCGCGGAGATCGGCGAGCTGCGCCCCGGTGAACCGGTGACGGTACCGCTGAAGGCGGTCTATAACTCGTCGGTCTTCGACCTCGAGGGGATCACCCCGCTGTCGGGCGAGATCATCGTCAGCTACAGCCTCCGCGGCAGACCCGCTGAACAGCGGCAGACGGTGGGCTACGATCTGCACGACAAGACCGCGCTGACCTGGGACGACGACCGGAAGCTCGCCGCCTTCATCACGCCGGCGGACAGCGCGATCCGCAACTACCAGAGCGCGCTCCTGCGCTACACCCGGGACGCGGCAGGCGACGGCATTCCCGAGGCCATGCGCGCGGCGATCACCGCGTACGTGGGGCTCGAGGAGCTCGGTATCGCCTACCAGGCCGACCCTACCTCGCCCTTCGTCGCGGTCCAGCAGGACGTCTACGCGGTGGACTCGGTCAATCTCGCCCGCGACACACTGCGCCGAATGTCCGGCGACTGCGACGACCTGACGGTGCTGTTCGCGACGATGCTCGAGACGGTGGGCGTGGAGACCGGCTTCATCACGGTGCCCGGGCACGTCTATCCGGTCTTCAACACCGGCGTTCCCGCCTCGCAGTTCGATCTGCTGCATCCCGAGCGCAGCATGACGATCAACGTGGACGGCGAGCTGTGGGTCCCTGTGGAGGTCACGCTCCTTGGGTCGGCCGACTTCCGCTCGGCCTGGCGGCGCGGCATTGAGCTCTACCTCGAGTACGGGAGCGACCCGGAGGTGAGCGGCTTCTACCGGACAGCCGACGCCCGGTCGATCTTCCGGCCGGTAGGCCTCAGACAGACTGACCTGGGCCTGCAGTACGGGGACGACGGCGACATACGACGCAGGTACGCACAGCAGATCACCTTGATGGTCGACACGGTGCTCGACTCGCTCGAAGCACGGGCCGTGGAACGCAACCGCAGCCGCGACTACAACCGGCTCGGGATCGCCGCGGCGCGCAAGGGTCGGTTCAGCCGGGCGGAAGAAGGCTTCCGCGCGGCACTGCGGCTTGACGCGAACTACGTGGACGCACAGATCAACCTGGGGGCGCTGCAGCTCGCCCGCGGCCGGTACACGCTCGCGATCCTCACGCTGCAGGACCTCGCCGTTCGCCTTGGCCGCGACGAGTCGGCCTCCCCACGGTCCCGAACCACGGTCTACCTCAATCTCGCGCGCGCCCACTACGAACTCGACGAGTTCGAGCCGGCGGCCGAGTACTTCGAGCTCGCCCACGGCATAGACCCGGAGCGCGCGGCGGCCCACTCCTTCATCGCGGCCGTGCAGGATTCCGACGGCGGACGCGCCGCGCAGGTGAGCGGCGCCGCCATCCCCTTCGCCGGAGACGAGTAGGCGCCGGCCGGTCGCGGGCGACCGCCCGCGGCCGATCTCGGGCGGCCGGCGAGGTCAGAACCCCGGCAGCGCGTCAAGGACCGTGAGCCCCGTGTCGCGGTCGGCGACGAGCAGATACTTCGACCAGAACACGACGTCGCCCACGTTTGCGGAGTCTGCGGCGTCGTAGTGGTCGATGATGCTCGTCTCGTCCAGAGAGGCGGGATTGGTGGTATCCACGAGCGACACCATCCGTTGCCCGAAGACCGACCCGCCGAGCACGACGTAGTTGGTGATCGCGGCGATCGCCTCGTTCACACCCGGCACCTCAATCTGGGAGACGGTGGTTCCGTAGGTGGCCCGAACCGGATCGACGTCGACAACCGCCAGCCCTCCACCCGGAACGGCGTCGGATATGAACGCATACCCGTCACGAATGGTGAGATCGTTCACCATGATCCCTACGGGCCACTCCTCGATCAGGATCGGCGCTTCCGGCCGGCTGACGTCAATGAGGTAGAGGGCCGAGGAGAGCAGGTACGAGGACTCGGTGACGTACGCGATCCGGCCGCGGACCTCGACCCGGTTGATCGAGTACCTGGAATCAAAGAAGCCGACGAATTCCGGTGACGTCGGGTCGCTGACACGGAATACCTGGAGCCCGACGCCGCTTGCGACGTAGACGTAGTCGCCGAATACCGAAAGGTCCCGGGTCGAGCCGGTCTGACTGGCGGTCCCGGCCAGTATCATGCTCGCAGGATCGGTGATGTCGACCACGGCGATGCCGTTGGTCCCGGTCGCCACGAATGCATAGTTCCCCGAAACCTGGACCGCGTGGGCCGCCCCAAGGTCGATGCTGCCGCGCATCGCGGGCGCGGTGCCCGTGAGACTCAGAGAGACGAGCGAGCCGGAAGTAGTCGCTAGGTAGGCGGTCGTCCCATCCACGGCTACCGCATTCGCCGGTTCCGGAAAGGTGAAGCGCTCCTGGAATCGTCCGGGTGCCGTCAGGTCGACCCCCTGGACGCCAAGATCGCCGGCAGCGGCGAAGACATGCCGCTCCCCGAGAGCGACCCCACGCGCCGGCCCGGGAGTGTTCCAGTACCCGATGCTGACAGGCTCGGCAGGATCGGAGATGTTCCACATCCTGATACCCACGTTGTTGGCCACGAAGAGGCGCCGGCCCCGGACGAGAATGTCCGATCTGGAAGAGTCCCCGACGAGGTGGGTGGAGGGGTCTCTCCCAACGCGGGCCATCGTCCCGCTCGCGAGCGCCTCGATCGTGTAGTAGAACAGGCCTACGGAGAAGGGCTCCATGCTCATGGTGTAGACATGCGACGGCGTTGCGGCGACTTCGAGCGGGATGAACTCGGTGTGGGTATAGTCCCGAAGGAGAGTGGGCGACGGAGTCGTGAAGTAGCGCTGACTTCCCAACCGCACCCGGTACGTGTACCCGTAGTTCGGATCATCGAAGTCCGCCTGGTCGACGATGTATACGTAGTGATAGAGTCCGCTTCCCCCCACCGCTGCGATGGCATGCACCCGGGCGTTGGGCGGGGTGTAGCTCCAGACCGTGCCGGGGGCGGAGAGGTCGGTCGCTGCGATGATGCGCACCTGCGCCTTGCCGTCGGCAACGATGATGTAGTCCTCCGTGAGGGCCAGGCGGCCCGGCGCGGCGACGGCGACGCTCGCGACGAGTGAGGGCCTCGACGGCGATGCGATGTCCAGAATGAGCACCTCGCCGTCGGATGAGCTGCCGGCACTCCCCGCGTCGCTGACGACGGCATAGTCGCCGCGCGCGGCAACATCCACGACATTGATGTCCGGCCGCGCATAGGTCGCGCGGAGCCGTGGCTGGTCGGGCTCTGAGATGTCGACGATGTGCAGCCCTTCGGCACCTGCGGCCACGAGCGCCACCTCGCCCACCGTGGCGATTCGGCTCGCGGTCCCGGGAAGGAGCGCCCCGGACCGACGGTCCTGCTCGGTGTCCGGGAAGGGATGGGCAACGCCCGAGTTCGGGTCGCTCAGCACCGCGCCTTCGAGGACGGGGCGGACGCGGTAGTAGTAGACCTCACCGACACTCACCCCCGGGTCCACGAAGCGGTTCCCGGTGACGGTGCCGCTGTAGTTGATGTACCGGCTGTCCCTGGACTGCGAACGCCACACCTCGAAGGTCTCCACTGCCGGGATCTCCGGCCATTCGAGCTCGATCTTCCGGTACCCGCCTGAGACCTTGGGCGCGAGGGTCAGCGGCGAGAGCGGGACGACGGCCCGGAAGCTCGAGGTGAACACGTCGTCACCAACCGTCGCCTCGAGCCGGAAGACGTAGAGCCGGCCGTTTCGCGCATTCGGAATCACGTGCGGGTCGTCGATCAATGGCGCCGAGGTGAAGGTCTGAACCGCGCCAAACGAATCGCTTGGAAGGCTGCCGTTGTCCGTGTAGCGCAGGGTGTACTCGGAGGCGCCGGGAACGGGGGCCCAGGAGACTTCGATCTGCTCGTTTCCGGCCACCGCGCTGAAGGACGGGAGCCTGGATACAGGCGCGAGGAGCGAGACGACGAGACGGGCAGCGTTGCCGTTCCAATCGGTCGCGGTCACGGCCACGCTGATTGGTCCGTCGATCAACAGGGTCTCAAAGGAGAACGAGAACGTCCCGTCGCCGTGCAGGGCGGGTACGGTGCCGGTCCGCAGGGTGCCGAGCGGCCCAAAGACCTCGTAGGTCACCTCCACCGGCTGATGCTCCTCGCTCTCCTCGTCCCGTGCTCGCCCGCTCACCGTGACGATCTCTCCGTAGACTTCTCCATCCACGGGCGAAAACACCTCGAGTGCAGGCGCAGTCGCGTCGGTAACGCGCGCGGTTACCGACGCATCGAACGGCGCGACGCAGGCACCGAGCACCGCGACGGTCAGAGCCGTCGCGGTGACCCGCAGGACTCTGCTGAGAACCAGACCATCCATACCTTAGTCTCCTTCTCAGGTATTATACTCCGTCAGACTCGAAACGTCCCGATCAGGCGCCGCACGAAACCGGTTTCGATATACTTGGACTGATGGACCGCAGGATACTCGTCATCATCAACCGACTCGGAGGGCGGGGGTTCGCCCGTCGCGCCCGCCGCGTCGCGGCGGAAATGCTGAACAGAGCCGGGCTCGAGCACGAAATCCTCGCGACACGCTCGATGCGGGAGATCCGCAGCGCCGCGGCTACCGCGGCCGAACGCGGCTTCACGGAAATCACCTGCATTGGCGGCGACGGAACGATCGGCATGATCACGAACCAGATCGCCGGGAAGGACATCCTGCTCTCACTGGTTCCCGGCGGCACCGGGAACATCCTCGCGAAGCACCTGAACGTCCCGGTCCGATTGCGCGCAGCGTTACGCGTCGCGATCTCCTCCGAATATGTGGTTGACCTCGACTGCATTGAGCGCGACGGCCGTCTGCACGTACTCAACCTGAGCATGGGCCTGAGCTCGCTCGCAATGACGGACGTGGACGGCCGGATGAAGCGCCTGCTCGGAACGGCCGCCTACTTCTTCGTCGTGCTCGGCCACCTCGCGCGACGAGGACCGGCGCGGTTCCGAGTCATCGCCGACGGACGAATCCGCCGGGTACGGGGACGCGAGCTCCTGCTCACGAACGCCGGCTTCAGCAAGACCGCGCTCGCCCCGCTCTTCTCGGACAGCAGGCCGGACGACGGCCGGCTCGAGCTCTCGATCTTCCACCTCTCCGGCGGCAGGGGCCTGCTCGGGATGCTCTACGACGTCGTGTTCCACGGCAACCGGTACCGCGACCGGTATCTGCAGCGGCTCTACCTTACGGACTCCGCTGAGATCTCAAGCGACCCGGAGCTCCCCGTCCAGGCCGACGGCGACGGCGTAGGGGCCGGCAGTGTCACCGTTCGGGTGCGGCGGGCGGCCGTCCGGGTGAGAGCGCCGGCGCCGGATCTCACCATCATCGACTGGGCAATCGCCGAGATCTCTCCCGTACGCGCGGCGCAGCGATAGCCGGGCGCGGCAGGCGAGCGCGGCGGGCGCCGCACACGGACTGGTTCTACTGAGAGGAGGATGAGATGGATGTGTTTGAAGCGATCAGATGCCGCGGAAGCTACCGCACGTCGTTCACTGATGCGGCGGTGCCCCGGGCGCATCTTGAGAAGATCGTCGACGCCGGGATCCGCGCGCCGAGCGGGTACAACGGCCAGTCGACCTCCTTCGTGATCGTCACCGACCCTGAGATTCGCTCGAAGGTTGCCGAACTCGGCGGAGGGTCGGCCGCGCTCACCACCGCGCAGGCGATCATCGTCGTCGTGATGGACCCGGAGGCGACGAGCGACCGGGAGTTCAGCTTTGGCGTGGAGGATTACGCGGCGGCGACCGAGAACATGCTGCTCACGATCACCGCGCTCGGCTACGCGTCGGTCTGGATCGACGGCGTGCTCCGCAGAAACGACATCGCCGGCGAAATCGGTCGCCTGCTCGGCGTTCCCGCGGACCGCGAAGTGCGGGTCATTCTGCCGGTGGGCGTCCCGGCGGAGGAGCCGTCGCAAAGGGCGAAGAAGCCGTTCGGCGAACGCGCCTGGTTCGAGCGCTACGGCGGCTGAGGATCAGGCCGCGCTCAAAGCGCCGCGCTCAAAGCGCGCGGCCCATTACCCGGTTGAGTCGTTTGACGAACTCGGCCGGCTCCTTGACGTCGGCGCCCTCAACAAGCAGCGCCTGGTCGAAGAGCAGGAAGGCAACATCCTCGACGAAGCTCTCGTCGCCGTCGCCCATCGAGCCAAGGCTGGCGATGATCTCGTGATTCGGGTTGATCTCGAGGATCGGCTTCACCTCCGGAATATCCTTCTGGCCCATCGCCTTGAGGATGTGCTGCATCTGCATGGACGGGTCTGCGTCGTCGATGACGATGCAGCTTGGTGAGTCGGCCAGGCGCACCGAGAACCGCACGTCCTTGACCCGATCGCCGAGCACCTTCCTGATCCGGTCGACGACCGGCTCGAGCTCCTTCTCCTTCGACTTGTCCGACTCGTCCTTCAGATCCTCCCCCGCGTCGGCCCGGTTGACCGCCTTGAGCTCGAGGTCCTGGTACTTCCCGATCGAAGGAACGACGATCTCGTCGAAATCGTCGTCCATGATCAGCACCTCGATATCCTTCTTGCGGTACGCCTCGAGGAG
>SKZO01000393.1 GCA_007127335.1 Spirochaetales bacterium
CACCGGTGTCGGCCACCAATTTGAGAAATCAAATTGCCTGGTGACCATAGCGGAGGGGTCCCACCCGTTCCCATTCCGAACACGGAAGTTAAGCCCTCCTGCGCCGATGGTACTGCGGCACTAGCCGTGGGAGAGTAGGTCGTTGCCAGGCTTTTTTTTGCCCAGAGGGCAACACAGAAGCCCAGGCAGAACGGCGCGAGCCGTTCTGCAGGCTTCTCGTTCGTGCCCGCACCTTCGGGCGGACGGAAGAAGCCCGGCGGACGCGACAGCCTTGCCCCGATGCCCACTCGATTGGCGAATGATGTGGTATCGGGTATCCTCTTCCCATGAGTGCATTGTTAGTGCTTTCGGCTTCGGGTCGGGACCGACTCGGGATCGTCGACGATCTGTCGGCGGCGTTACTGCAACTGAACGTCAATATCGAGGAGAGCCGGATGGCGCTGCTCGGGGGTGAGTTTGCGATGATCCTGCTCGTCTCGTGCGCGGCAGACCGAGTCGACGAGTTCGAGCGTGCGGTGCCGGAGATCGCGGAGCGATTCGAGCTCGATATCGCGGTGCGGCGCACGCACGCGCCTGAGCAGTCGGGACGTGGGCGACCGTACCGCGTGGATTGCGTCTCACTCGACACTCCGGGCATTGTGCACGCAGTGACCGGATTGCTCAGACAGCGAAACGTGAACATCGACGAGCTCGAGACCGACACAACCGGCGCTCCCTTCACCGGCGCGCCGATGTTTCGTATGCGTATTGTGTGCGAGGTCCCTGAGGAACAGAACGTTACGCAGTTGCGGCACGAGCTCGAAGAGGTTGCACTGGCGCACGATCTTGACATTTCGTTTCGACCGGTTGGTGTTGGTGCCGATGATTGATCCGGCTCCGAGGGATCATGGCGTGTACCGCTGGACAGCGGTGTTCCAACAGTATCAGGTGCCTAGCTCCGGCGTGGCGACCGGTCGCTCTTGCCGTGTATCGTCCAGGAGAACCGCGAGCGGTCGGCGTTCGGTTGGGACGGTGCGGGGGTGCCCGCCGGCCCCTCGCTGCGACAGAAGGGCCTCGTTCAGCCGTTCGAGCTCCTCGTTGATCATCGCCATGTTGATGCGTGTATCGTCGGTGAGGCTGTCGATGGCCGCCGCGCCGTCGCTGCCGGTGAAGTTGAGGTCACACCACAGGTCGATGTACTCATGCTCATCCGGTCTGAGCTGTCGACCTCGTTCGTCGTACTCGTAGACGCGGTACGACAGCGGCAGTCCGTGGGTGCGGCAGATTACCGGTCGTGCCTGGTAGATGGTGCACTCGCCACAGCTGCCGAGAAAGGCGCATCGTTGCGTTGGTGAGGCGGACGATCGTGCCGTGTCTGTGTTCGTATGGATGCCGTCGGCCGACCGATCGTGGACCCGTTGCGGTGTGCCGCCCCGGTCCTCCGGCGGTCCGCCAGGCGTACCGGGATCGGGGCGGCCGTTTTGCTCAATCCATTGTCGAACAGCCTCGATCTCGATCGGCAGGACTGTGATCTCATCGCAGCAGTAGTAGCACCCCCGAGCGCAGTTCAGGTGCCGGCGATGGAGCGCGAACAGTCGGTCTGCCGCTCGCGTGACCCTGTCCTGAAGCGCGCGGTAGTCGTCGAGAGCGTGACTCATGCGGCGATCGCCGCGAACAGGAGTACGGCGGCCTCAAGCAGCGCGATCAGCGCCATCAGCGGTGCGCGCGCGTTCAGATAGAGCGGTGAGGCGATGGCAACGATCAGCATGGTCCCCGCGGGGAACAGCACGAGTGTGAGGAAGACGAGATAGCGGCCGTCGGCGATATGCACGATCCACGACCATCCGATTGCGCGGTTCGTGACCTGTGCGTACTCGGCCGCGCTCAGGTGCCAGAGATCCGGGATCGCCTGTACCGGGAGTGACGAGGGCAGGAGTCCGGACGCGTAGAGTACGAACGCGACTACCAGAGCCGATAGCGAAATAGACACGAGCCAGCCGACCATCGTCGCGTACGTTCTCGACACCCGTCCGATCGTCGTGCCTGCCGGGTTGAGGAGGCTTTCCGATCTGCCTGGTCCGCTCATCCGATTACTCCGAGAATCCCTGCAACCAGCGATCGGAGTCCGGCCGCTACGAGCAGGACCGTGACGATCCTCCGGATCACCCGGGGCCGAACTCGTGGCAGCAGCCGCGCGCCGATACGCGTCCCTGCCATCATCCCGACGATCGACGGGACCGTTATCAGCCCCAGGACCGCGCCGCCGTTCAGATAGACCCACGCGGCGGCGCTGCTGTTGAGCGTCATGACATAGCCGCTCGTTGCGACGGCGACCTTGACCGGAGCGCCCATCAGCAGCGTCATCGTCGGCACGTTCGCCCATCCGGCTCCAAGCCCGAACATGCCGCCCATGATTCCAATGCCGATGTAGGCAACGAGCGCCCATCCGGTCCGATGCACCGTCCAGTCGATACGTCGTCCGATGCTCGAGTCGTGGTAGTTCCCGCGGATTCCGATCGCTGTGGCGATCGGGTCGTGGCGAAGCTCTCGGTGTTTCGGCCCGGGGGACGCGATCATGAGCGCCGCAATCGCGACGATCGAGACGCCCAGGAGCAGCTCGACCACGCTAGTCGGCAGCACCAGTCCGAGTGATGCGCCTCCAATGGACGCCGCAGAACCGACAAGCGCGAGCGGGAGCCCGAGCCGGATGCTTGCCATCCCTCCGCGCAGTAACCGTGGGGCCGCCGAGAGCGCTCCGCACAGGGCGACGAGCAGGCCGGCTCCCCTGACGAAGTCGAAATGGAACGGAAAGAGCGCGCTGACTATCGGCACGAACAGTACCCCGCCGCCAACACCGCCGATGACTGCGATGACGCCCAAGAGCAGTGTGAAGACGAACAAGAGGAACACCCATCCCCACCACGGCAGAGGAGACAGGAGCAGACCGGAGTCTGTCGGGACCGACGCAGGATCGGCACCGAGGACTCCGGCGGCGAGGAGGAGCATGATCGTCGCGAGGCAGTATTTGATCACGGGTGTAAGCACGGTACTCGGGTGGGCCCCATGTGTCAAAGGGTTGCCGGCCGGCATGTGCCGCCGGCAAGAGCGCCGGCACGCTTGCACGAACGTACCGGCTCGTCTATCTTAGGCTCATGGCGGACACTGATACCTCACTCCAGCTCGTGACGTTTCAGCTTGGTGACGAGCAGTACGGCATCGATATCATGGAGGTTGAAGGCATCGTCAAGATCGAGGATGTGCGCGCGGTTCCCAATGCACCGGGTTACGTGGAGGGGATCTTCAACCTCCGCGGAGAGATCATCCCCGTGATCAACCTGCACCGCCGTTTTCAGATCAAACGTGCCGAGCTCTCTGAAGAGGATGAGCTGCTCAGCGGATTCGTGATCATCAATGTGGAAGGTCGGCGGCTCGCCGTACGGATAGACAGGGTAGCCGGCGTTGTCACAGTCGGCTCCAGGGAGATTCTGCCGCCTCCGCAGGTCATCACCGGGATCGGTAGCGAGTACGTTGAGGGCGTTGTGCATCACGATGACCGGTACCTGATCATCCTCGACATAGCGCGCCTCTTCAACGCAACGGAACTCCAACAACTCGAACGAATGCAACGGTGAACTGAATGATTCCACTTTCCCGCCCCAGTATCCGCCGGCGTGACATGGACGCCGTGCTCAGCTGCATGGTTACCGACAACCTCGGTCCCGGATCGCTGTCGGACCAGCTGACAAGCGCCGTCGGCGGATACCTCGGGATCGCCGGCGGCATCGCACTGCGTGAGCGTTCCCGGGCGTTCGCGATGGCGATCGACGGGCTCTCGCTCACCGCCGGACACGGCGTCGTACTCGATCCTCTGCTCCCGTACTCCTACCATGAGGCTCTGCGCGAGCGCGGACTGGTGCCGCTCTGCGCCGACGTGCTCGACTCTTCGCTCTGCATTGATCCTGAGGCGGCCGAACGGGTGATGACCCGTTTCACCGAGGCGGGTGGTGTTGTCGGCGCGCTGATTGCGCATACGACACTGGGATATGTGCCCGACATGCAGGCGCTCGGTGCCCTGGGGGTGCCAATCATCGAAGACGTTTCGGAGGGTGTCGGTTCGAACACCGGCGAGGAACAAACCGGACGTTTTGGTCGGTTCGTCGTCGTTGCCATGGAGCCTGACGGGATCGTGACCGCCGGAGGCGGATCGCTGCTGCTCGCGGCAGGCCGGAACGATCGCGCGGCACTTCGTCGAGCCGCAGATGAGCTCCCGGTGGATGCGCTGCTGCCGGACATGAATGCAGCCCTGGGCCTCACACAGATCAAGGAGATAGAGGGCTTCGTAGCACGCCGTGCCGAGATCGCCTCCACCTTCTCTCGCGCAATCATGCGAGGGCGTCACCGTGTCCCGGTTCAGCCGGCAGATGCGCAGAACGTTCACTGCACCTTTCCCGTGCTGGTGGAAGGAAGTGTCCCGGAGATCGTCGCGTACTCGCGCAAGAAGGGGGTTGAGGCCGCGCTCGCCTTTCCCGGTACGATTATCGACCGCGTCGGGCAGGCTGCTGCCGCGAGCGATGACACGGATACGACGAGCACGCCGGACTGCGACCCCACGAATGCGGACAGTTGGTCGTTCTACGACGAGCTGCCGGTCGCACGGGGCCTGCTGCTGCGTTGCGTCCGGTTTCCCCTCTATCCGTCGTTGACCGCGAAGGAGACAGCGGTGATCGAGCGCGTCCTGACGACACTGCCGTGAAAGCGGCCTCGTGACCGCCTGTCGCGACCGCGGGTGACCGCGGATGGCCGCGGGCACTTACGAAGCTTTACAGCGCTTTGGGGCGTCGGTATAGTGAGTGCGAGAGGAAACCCGCCCTTGAGCCGATCCGTTCAGAGCGTACTGATAATCGCCAATCTCGAAAAGCTACGCGCCGGCGAAGTGGCCGACACGATTCGGCGCGAGCTCACCGCGGAGGGGGTCCGTACGGAGCTCTTCGAGTTTGCCGGGAGACCGACGCACCCACCGAGTGACGAGTACGATCTCGCCTTCTCCCTTGGCGGTGATGGTACGGTGTTGTTTGCATCGCGGTTTCTCTCCTGCCGACCGATCCCCATCATCGGGATCAACATGGGCGACTTCGGATTCCTGACCGAGATTGCTGAGCACGAGTGGCGTGATGCATTTGACGAGTACCGGGCCGGCCGGCTGGAGGTTGGAGACAGAATTCTCCAGGACGTCTCCGTCGAGCGCGACGGGGGAATCATCGCCTCGTTTGTGGGACTCAACGATACGGTGATCAGTGCTGCGGGTATCGCGAAGATCATCCGACTCTCCGTGCGGCTCGGTAGCGCGGACCTGGGCAACTACCGGGCCGACGGGATCATCGTGGCCACGCCTACGGGTTCCACGGCACATAGCGCGGCCGCAGGAGGGCCCATACTCGATCCCCGCATGGACGCGCTGATCATCAACCCAATCTGCCCATTCACGCTCTCTCACCGTCCGATCGTCGTCCCCGGACACGAGACGATATCGATCCGCGTCGAGCAACAACAACGGACCGACGTTCTCATGACAGTGGACGGGCAACTCGTGCTTCCACTTGAGACCGGTGACGTCATCACCGTCCGACGCCATCCGTCTCGCGCCCGGATCGTCCGCGCCCGCCGGCGGACGTTCTACGACGTGCTGAGGAACAAGCTGAACTGGTCTGGCGGTCCGGAACCGGAGTGGGCAGATGCTTGAAGAGCTCTCCATACAGAACTATGCGCTCATCGATCGACTGACGGTGCGCTTCTCCGACGGTCTGAACGTCCTGACCGGGGAAACCGGCGCCGGGAAGTCAATACTCGTGGGCTCGCTTTCACTCCTGCATGGGGCGAGGGGAGACACGGGGGCAATCCGGTCCGGAACGGAGGAGGCGAGAGTCGCCGGGACCTTCCAGATCAACGGGAATCGCGATGCAATCGCCTGGCTTGAGGGACGGGGAATCGATGCCGACGAGGGGGTGCTCATCGTCCGACGTACCGTCAAGCGCAGCGGCCGGGGGGCGATATACGTCCAGTCGACGCCGGTCACCCGCAAAGAGCTCTCGCAGCTCGCGGCGCTCGTCTTTGATATTCACGGCCAGCACGAGCATCAATCGCTCCTTTCCGAGGAGAGCCATCGTACCGTGCTCGATCGATTCGGCGGGCTCGAGGAGTCGGCCTCCGGCTTGCAGAGGGAGTTCGCCGAGCTCTCGGCGCTCCGGAAGCGGTTCGAGCACATGGAGTCGAACGAGCGCCAACGGCTCCGCGAGATGGACATTCTTCAGTTCGCGATTTCGGAGATCGAGGAGGCCGGTCTCGTGCCCGATGAGGAAGACGCCCTGGACAGCGAACGACGGATGCTCAGTCAGCATGAGAAGCTCTTCGCCGCGCTCGACGAGGTCCATGACGCGGTCGCGGAGAACCGCGGCGGAGCGCTCTCGCAGCTTCGCAATGCCCGTTCGGCCATGGAGGTTGTAGCTTCGATCGATGACCGGCTCGCGGACGCCGGCAGACGTCTCGATGATCTGTTCTTCGAGCTCGAGGACGTGTCTGAGGTCGTTCGCGACCACCGGAACTCCATCCAGTTCAGCCCGGAACGTCTCGAACAGGTGGAGAGTCGGCTCGCCCTCATCCACCGACTCGAGAAGAAGTACGGAGCAACCGTCGAAGAGGTCCTCGCCTATTGCGCTGAGGCGAAGGCGCAGGTCGAAGGGTTTGAGACGTGGGAAGAGGACAAGGAGAAGCTGAGGGCCGAGATACGGCATCGCGAGCAGGAGCTCCTGAGACACGCCGGTGAGCTGTCGGCCGCGCGAAAAGGCGCTGCCGAGAAGCTTTCTTCGCGCGTGCTCGAGAGTGTGCTCGTCCTTGGGATGCCCAAGACGAGATTCGTCGTCGCAGTCGAACAGCGCCGCGGAGCGAACGGGCGCACGAGTTGCGGGCCCAACGGAGTGGACGTGATCGAGTTCCGCATCTCCGCGAACCCTGGAGAGCCGCTGCGGCCCCTGTCCGCGATTGCCTCCGGGGGAGAGCTGTCCCGTGTGATGCTCGCGATCAAGAGCGCTCTCGCAGAGGACGATCAGATAGGCTGTATGGTATTTGATGAGGTTGACGCGGGAATCGGTGGAGAGGTAGCGGTCGCGGTCGGCGAGCATCTTCACCAGCTCGCCCGTACTCGCCAGATTCTGTGCATTACCCATCTGGCGTCCATCGCCTCCCGTGCCGATAATCACATACGTGTGCAGAAGATGGAGAAGGCCGGCAGGACCGTCACGGAGGCGACTCCGGTGACCGGTGAGACCCGTGTTGACGAGATCGCGCGCATGCTCGCCGGCGATCGCACCGGAGCCGCATCGCGCAACCACGCGGAGGATCTTCTGCGCCGGAACACGGCGGTGGGAGGTTAGGTATGGGCAAGATCTCCCAGGAGGCGAGACAACGGTACTCGGATCGGGTCAAGGAGTACAAACTTGAAATCGAGGGGCTTCAGCGGCACGAGAAACAGGTGCTTGCCAGGCTCGATGGGGAAGCCCCGCAGGCAGGCCACCGACGGATGTCTCTGGCCGACGCTCGGCTGAACATGGCGGCGTTGTACCTGTTGCTCAACCGGATCTCCCTGAGCATGCTCAACGTCAAGAACGACAGCTTCGTCCGAGAGGCGCACCGATGCTGTTACCAGAGCCTCATATTCCTCGAGGAGGTGGTCAGCGACTACATAGACGCGCCGTTTTCCGAGTATGCAGACCGTCTGCAGGCTATCGAGGGCATGTCCGAGTTGCAGAGGTATGCTCTCATGAGAAAGGTCGGCTTTACGATCCAGTCCGTTGCCGACGATTTCGGCTCGAACACGAAGTGGCGATGGTCGTTCGTCGAGCTCGAAGGGAGGTTGGCGACCGTCGCGAAGAACGTCGTCAATCTGCGCACGCTGGTCTCCGAGCTCGACCCTCGGGTGGACGGGTACGAGACGCGACTTGAGCATCTGCGTTTCGTCAAGGATCTGCTGCAGCGATCGGCTGATCGGTATCTCGAGCGGTACACTCTGGCGACTTCACGGATCGACGACTTCAAGCGCGCGATCACGTACCTCCTCGCGCTCAAGAGGCTGCACGTGATCCTCGGAGAGACCGAGCAGGCCGATGTGGTCAAACGCAAGGCCGATGTGTGGAAGAGTCGCATGGACGACGAGGAGAAACGGGCCGAGCAGCGACGCGGATCGTAGCTCAGTCGGTCGGTCGTTCCCGGAGCTCGTGCAGGCCGTCGTGCGGCAGCATCTCCTCCACTGAGTACGTCTCGCGTCGTCCGGTTCGGTCGACGCAGATCACCATCGCGTCCGGAGGCATGAACTCGCTGATAACCTGTCGGCATGCGCCGCATGGCGGCAGCGGATACGCGGAGTCGGGCCCGTAGATCGCGACGGCACGGAACCTCACGTGGCCCGCCGTAATCGCGGACACGACGGCGGACCGCTCGGCACAGATCGTGAGTCCGTAGGAGCGGTTCTCAACGTTGACACCGGTGACGATCGTTCCGTTCTCGCACAGGAGGGCTGCCCCCACCCGGAAATGCGAGTACGGCGAGTAACTGGCTCCCGTGGCCTCTCGTGCGGCAATGACCAGAGCGTCCTCGATCCCACGGTCGAGTCCTGCCGCGACGCGCCTGTTCGTCTCGCTGTCGGGTCTCTGTGCGTTCGTTGACATCGCTTCTCGCCATGGTATAGCATTTTCCTCGTCGTGCAAAATGGCAATGCGCCGCATACGAGCTTCCTGAAACGAGTTCTCCTCGCTCTGTCTGCAGTCGGTGTCCTGATCGTGGTGTACCCGACGCGCGCTCGCCCGGAACTCTCGGTAGAGACGCTCTGGGCCAGTGTCCCGGCGCGTGACACGACTGAGGCCGAGGCCGCGGC